>DAHR01000013.1:33562-42870 GCA_002498525.1 Euryarchaeota archaeon UBA58 | reverse complement strand
CTGGAGTGCCCCGATCCGCTGATGGTCGTGTCCTCTACTCTGGCTTCCATCGAGTAGGCGCTGTCTTGCATCATCATGTCGATGGTCGGAGTGTGTGCTGCAGCGATGACATCATGCCTCCAGCCGTCTAGCAGCACCATCAGGACATGAGGATGAATATACCTGCAGAAACCGTCGTCGGTGTCGGCTGTCGCATTGAAATTCAGGGCAGAAGGATTAGTGCAACCCGGAACCGGATCGGGTGGGTACTCGCACGAACCATCGTCGACCGTGGCCGCCTCGTCGTAGTTGGTTGCCCCCTCGTACGTGCATCCCTGAATTTCCTCCTGCAGCTCGGGGTATTCGCAGGAACCATCGTCGGTCACCGCGGACTCATTGAAATTGAGGGCATCTGGATAGGTGCATCCTAGAGTGGTCTCCGGTTCTGTCACGGAAGAAGTGCACCCAGCCAGAGAGCCCGAGAGAAGGAGCAGTACGACGAGATAACTCGAACCTTGCATATCTGGCCGTTGACCTATGAACATAAAATACGACTCCCCCCCCCGTGCTCAAATGAACCGTTAACGCCTCTAGGACGGGTTGTATCCCCGTGAGAACGAACCCTTCGTTTCGGGAGGAAACGTGCTCATCTCCTCGCACGAGCACCATTTTGACATCATAATCATTGCAAATGGTGTGAGTGCAGATTCCGTCATCGTCGCAGTCCGGATGAATCTCTGACTCGACATCGTGGAGCAAGCCAAGCAACCGTGGGGAATGGCCAAACTATTCAACGAAGGAGGCTTCGGCGAGCCATGAGCGATGCTCCGAAGGTCTTCTGCCTGATCGGCTCGATGACGCCGAATGGTAATGGCGCGAAGCTGATGGATCTCGCCATTGCGGCCATTGAGAATGCGGGTGGTGAGGCGGAACTATGGCCTATTCGCGAGAAGCGTCTGCCCTTCTTCGGCGAGACCTGGGAAGATGCCAACGTCGCCGAATTCAAGTCAAAAGCACTCGAATCGGATGGCTTCCTTCTGTGCAGCCCCGAATACCACGGAACCATCTCGGGGCTGCTCAAGAATCAACTCGATTGGCTCGGCTTCGACCAGTTCTCCGGCAAACCGGCTGCAGTCATGTCGACACTGGGTGGTCAGCCCAACTCGAACGCACTCAATCACATGCGCCTCTCGCTGCGCTGGGTCCACGCTCTGGTGATCCAGGAGCAGATCGGTATTGCCAGTGCCAAACATGCTTGGAATGATGATGGCTCACTGAAAGACGAGAAGGTTCAGGAACGCATCGAGAAGATGGCGGTGAGCCTCGTCGATATGTGCCGCAGGCTCGAGTGAAACAACGATTCAACCCTTCAGTCGACCTCGTGAACCGTGGTCGGGATGTCTTGCTCTGTAGCCATGTCGATGATTATCCGAGTCCATTTGCTCGTCGACGAGGGAAGTGCGAGTACGTGGGTTGCCGAGTCGAGGATCTTCACAGTCAGAGAATTTGCAGCCTCTGCTCTGCCCTTGTCTTGCAAACCACGCTTCGGGTCATCCCATTCTTCTGAGAAAATCGCGATTGGAACTGAATTGTTGTCAGCCCAGCGCTCGGCCATGTAATCGACTCCACTCGCTCCTCCAACGACGATGAGATCCGGATATCCGTTCTCTTCCACCCAATCCTCTATGGCATTCTCGAATACCTCGAAATCATAGAATCTACTGCTTCCGACTACGGCCAGATTGATTACAGATCCATCCAGATTCAGGTCCTTACGACCGAACGCATCGACCACATCCTGTCCTGACGACGCTACCATCAGCCGTCTTCAGGTCGGTCGCTGAACATAAACGTCGGGATAAGGCTGCGAGCATCACCGGCCTGCTCAGACATCACAGCCATCTCATCCCTCTAATTGATAGCAGGGCTCATCATCGAGCGAATCGAGGAAGAGGAATGGCATTGGACATCGAGGCGATTCGCGCGGATTTCCCGATTCTCAAGCGTGTGCTTCCGAATGGTAAGCAACTGGTTTACTTCGACAATGCAGCGACATCACAGAAGCCGAAATGCGTCATCGATGCGATGTCGCATTTCTACGAGGAATACAACTCGAATGCACACCGCGCCAACCATACTCTGGCCGATGAGGCGACGGCCGCACTTGAATCCGCTCGCGCCAGAATCTCGAGTTATTTCGGCACAGGACCTGCCAATCTGATCTACACCAGTGGCGCGACCGAAGCCATCAATCTCGTCGCCTATGGCTGGGGGCGTTACAATCTCGAGCGAGACGATGTCATCGTCATCACCGAGATGGAACACCATGCGGACATCGTCCCGTGGCAGGAACTCAGCAAGACCCATGGTGTCGAGGTCCGTTTCGTCCCCATCGATACCAAGACCTTCACTCTTGACATGGAGGCTTTCGAGGTCGCGCTAGACGGCGCGAAGCTCGTCTGCGTGGTCCACACCAGCAATGTGCTGGGCGTGCGTAATCCCATCGAGCGCATCATCGAGATGTCGCATGCAGTCGGCGCGAAGGTCTTAATCGACGCCGCTCAGGGCGCGCCGCATGAGCGCATATTCTTCGATTCATCGGGGGCTGACTTCGTCGCCATCTCGTCGCACAAGATGGCCGGTCCGACCGGAATCGGCTGTCTGCTGGTCAAGACCGATGTCATGGCCGAGATGGGACCTTTCATGACCGGTGGTTCGATGATTCGGCGAGTCACCACCGAGGGTACGACCTTCCAGGAGGGTCACGCCATGTTCGAGACCGGCACGCCGCGCATCGCCGAAGCCATCGGCTGGGGCGCGGCAGTTGAATGGCTGGCCCAATTCGACATGCGCGAAGTCCATGCCCACATCAACGATCTCGCCTCGTGGACCTCGAATCAGCTGCTTGATATCCCCGGGATCAAGATCTATGGTGACCCGAGCCACAAAGATTCCAGCGGCGCCATATCCTTCCTCCACGATGGCATCCAATCACAGGACCTCGCAATGCTGCTCGATGAGGGTGGCTTCGCCGTCAGAACGGGCCACCACTGCGCCCAGCCATTGATGGATGCACTAGGTGTCCCGGCAACGAATCGTGCCTCATTCTGGATTTACAACACCCTCGACGAAGTCCAAGCCTTTATCGAATATCTTCGCTTCATCTGTGAGCGATTCGCATGATTTATCGTCGAGTCAATTTGAATAGAATCAGCATGGAGGAAGAAATCGTGGCGGAAAGAGAATGGCCCGAACAACTCGATGAGATTATCGAGGAGTTCGCAGATTGCTTCGATGCCATGGAACGTTATGAATTGCTTTTCGAGTACGCACAACGCATGCCAACGCCACTGGCTGAGGCGGAGTGGGATGATCAGAACAAAGTCCACGGTTGCCAATCGAATGCACACGTCGTCTGTTCCCTCGACGAGAACGGAAGATTCCTGATGCGAGCCGGCGCCGACGCTCAACTGGTTCAAGGATTGATGACCATCACGGCGATTGCTGTCAACGGAATGACGAGTACCGAAGTGGTTGAACTCAAACCGGTTTACGCCGACGCGATGGGGTTGCGAAACACGCTGACTCCGAGCCGAGCAAATGGTTTCCTGAACATGTTCGAAAAAGTCCAGACAGCGGCACAGAATATGATGTGATTCAATGGCTAAAGAAACGGATGTTCGAGCGACTTTGGAAGAAGTCGAAGATCCTGAAATGAAGATTTCTGTGATTGATCTCGGCTTGATCTACGATGTGCGAATCGAAGGGGAACACGCAGAAATCGACATGACTCTGACCAGTCCGGGTTGCCCAATCGCAGCCGAATTGATGGCTACGGTTCACCGTGCTGCTTTGACGACTGAAGGCATTGAGAGTGTCCATGTCAACCTCACTTTCTCGCCCTTGTGGGACCCCAAGATACACGCTACCGAGGATGGGCAGTTCGAATTGGGAATCTTCTGAGCGCCGTTCAATCGAATGACATCTCGGCGGCTTTGACAGTGTTGCTCATCAGCATGGCGATGGTCATGGGTCCGACCCCGCCGGGGACTGGGGTGATGTGTCCTGCGACCTCTGCTGCGGTGGGGTCGACATCTCCTGCAAGCCTAGTTCCATTTGGCCGTGAATCGTCGGCGACCCGGCTGATTCCGACGTCAATCACAGTGGCGCCCGACTTGATCCAATCGGCCTTGATAGTCGCGGGGCGACCGATTGCAGCGATGACGAGGTCTGCAGAGCGGCAGATCGAGGCGATGTCCTCAGTTCGTGAGTGGGCGATGGTCACCGTCGCGTCGATGCCCTTCTGTGCGAGCAGTAGGGCAAGAGGCATGCCAACGATCCGCGAACGGCCGATGATGACGGCTTTTGCGCCGACGAGGTCGATGTCGGCGTCGGCCAGCAGGGCCATGACGCCGGCTGGAGTGCAGGGCACGAGTCCGTCCGAACGACCCATCACGAGGCGGCCGAGATTCATCGGATGGAAGCCATCGACATCTTTGGCTGGGTCGATGGCTTCGGTGATGGCGATTTCATCGGTGCCACTCGGTGTCGGACTCTGAACGAGTATTCCGTGGACCGAATCGTCTGCATTCAGGTCCGCAATGACTTGCATCAACTCGTCCTGTCCGACACTGCTTGGCAGGTCGATTCGCGTCGAGCGAATACCGATTCGCTTGCACGAGCGTTCTTTGTTTCTGACATAGACATGGCTCGCCGCGTCTTCGCCGGCGAGCACGACAGCGAGGTGCGGCTCGATCCCCTTGGCCTTCAAAGCCGTAAGCCGACCGACCAGTTCATCCTCGATGCGCGATCCTAGCGCCTTCCCATCGAGCAGAACAGCACTCACACCCAACGCCCGATGAGAATCCCCCTTGACCTTTTTCAAACAGAATAACTGACGTGAACTACAATTCACCGTCTATGTGGTTTGTATCTGCCGCCGGTTCTAATCCGGTAAATATGCTTGGTTAGATGAAAGCCCTTGCATTTCGGGCACCAATAATATCTTAGAAACACACCTTTATTTTTCAATATTCTATACTTCATTTTTGATGCTTGCCTTGATTTTTTGAACGTCCGTTTTCCGCATTCTCCGTCTATCATCACGTTGATGTTGTTTAGAGAGGGTGTTTGAAGTATGGGTTAAATTCTAAAAAAATCATGATTCTCATTCGAAACAAGGAAGAGTGGTAATCAAAAACACCGTTACTCATCAAATCGGAAATTGATTGAAATGAGGTCTAGTTCATTCGCTAGTAATCTGAACGAGGGCGAATTGAAGCGGCGATAAAGTCGCCCTCTTCCAGTTATGTCGCGGCCTGCGGGCCGCGACAGCTGAATGATTTGGAGCCCCAGGAGGGAGTCGAACCCCCGACCGCCTGATTACAAATCAGGTGCTCTACCAGGCTGAGCTACTGAGGCAGTGGCCCACGACGCCCGACTTCGATTCTTGAACCCTACACCCGCTGCAGGTCGCTGAGAAGCGTGAAGTTGATTGCTGAACGAGTCCACGAAGCGCCGTTGTCCCCCGATTCTGAGCCATTGGCACCGCCCGTAACCTCACCCTCATCGAATATGCGCGTCAACACCGTGATCGCCGCTTGGGCTTGCATGGTTCTGGGTGCTGGCATCATCTTCGGCGCTGCTGCTGACCCCTTCGCTTTGGCTCTCGGCACTCCCTTGGCGATTGCAGGCGCGATTCTTCTGGTGCTTGGAATCGGGATGAATACTGAGGCTCGCGCTGACCCTGAAGAAGTTGCAGCTTGGTCTCCCGACGCGGTCAAGATGCCCGATGCCGGGCGAGTGATGTACCGTGTCGACACCTCTCTGGATGCTCCGATCAAGACTTCGATCCTGTGCGGACGCTGTGGGCATATCGAGTGGGTGGATGGGCGCAAACCGGCTGTTTACGACTGTGTCGAGTGTGGCACTGGCCTATGGGTCGCAGAAGAAGAATGATCATCACCGCCGAAGCGGGAATCATCAAGAGAGAATCCGACTCCCACGAGTGCGAGGTAAGTCGATGGAACTTGGGAATAACGAGCGACGGATGCTGCGTGCGATGCTCGGCGCACCCGCACGCTCGTGGCTTCTGAGCGATTTGCTCGAGGCGACGGGCTGGAGCGACCAAGTTCATGTCGCCGGAGCAGGCACCACTCTGGCCGAGGCGGGATTGGTCGAGATTTCGGAGACGGCTTCGCGCACAGTCAGTCTTGCTGGCGAGGGCGAGAAGGCCGCGAGCAGCGGCCTTCTTGAAGCTCGAATCTGGGATTGGATGCAGGATGCGGTGGCGGCGGATCGCACGATGCAGGGCTTGTTCGCCGCCGGCTTCGAGCGCCATGAGGCAGGACCCGGTGTGGGTCTGCTCAAGGCGCTCGGTGTCAGGGTTGAATCGGGTTCATTCGTCAGCGATGACGATGCATCCATCGCTGCGGCGATAGCCTCGCGCACCTCCTTCATCACCTCGCTTGCGAGCGGCCGCCAGAGCGAGGAATCGTTCGATTTAGACCTCATCGGCCACTTCCGTGGCCGCAAGGGTCTGATCGCCATCGAAGAGACTACCAGCCGCGAATGGCAACTCACGAAGGCTGGCAAGGCAATCAAATCGAACGACCTCAAAGACGTCGAACAAATCGGTCAAGTGACCCCTGAATTACTGCAGGGAGAGGATTGGAAAAACGCCGAATTCAAGCCATTCGATGTCAACGCGCCTGCACCGATTCCAGCAGGAGGACGCCCGCACCCGATGCAGGCGCTCATCGAGAGAATCCGCTCAGTCTTCCTCGAGATGGGATTCTCTGAAATCGAGGGGGATTATGTCCAATCAGCCGGCTGGAATATGGACGCCTTGTACATCCCACAATCGCACCCGGCGAGAACCATGCAAGACACGTTCTATCTCACCGAACCCGCATCCATCGATGTGGAGCCGACGATGCTCGACCTCTGGGCCTCAGTGCATGAGCATGGCCATGATACTGGGAGCCGGGGTTGGGGGGGTACATTCGACCGCGAGGAGGCCTGCAAAGCACTGCTGCGAACGCACACGACGGTCAACACGATACGCCACATCGCTCAGAATCCTGATGTGCCATGCAGAGTCTTTGGCATCGGTCGAGTATTCCGTCAAGAGACCATCGACCGTACCCACCTGCCAGAATTCCATCAGATCGAGGGCATCATCCACGAGCCGGACGCGAACCTGCCGATGTTGATCACGACGCTGAAGACCTTCTACGCCAAGATGGGTTATCCCGATGTGAGAGTCCGGCCGGCTTACTTCCCGTATACCGAGCCGAGCGTCGAGGTCGAAGTGCTGTGGCGAGGCGAATGGCTCGAGTTGGGTGGTTCTGGGATTTTCCGGCCTGAAGTCACCGAGCCATTGGGAAGCGAGTGGCCGGTCTGCGCTTGGGGTATGGGGCTGGAGCGCTTGGCGATGCTGATACTCGGGCTGGACGATATCAGAGAGCTGTACCAGCCCGACCTGACGCGACTGCAGGATATGCCGATCCTCTGAGGCCAGCAGCCGCGACGAATGCAAGTGCAAGCAGAGAAAGCAAGATTGCGCCACTGTCGGGCGGGGCCTTGAACCACGGAATCGACGCAATGCCATTCTCACTCGACTGACCCTGACCGCCGCCACCACCGCCGCAGCCAGGTGGTGGAGGTCCGATTCCAGGACCCCAAGTCTCACCGTGGCCGGAGCAATCGGGGTCGTCGCCACCACCACCGCCATCATCGGTGTTCCCTAACTCGGCCTCACCGCGATAGCAGAGCAGGAAGTAAGGGAATCCGATGTCTCCTTCCCCATTGACGAAAGTGCTGACATAATGATAGGTTCCATTGGGAAAATCAGGTGTGGGACTGAATATTCCATTACAGGCATCGAGGTCGCCGATGCCTGCGAGATACTCGTAATCCTCGATTCCGTTGTAGCCGGTCTCGCCTTCTTTCAGGCGATACGAGGAGGTCATCTCCTTCGTCTCACCATTCTCATCCCAGCCGACGAAGCCGTAGATCGGATAGCCGTCGAAGGCGAAGCCCACTATTGCTGAGTGTTCGCTTCCCGAGCGAGATGAATTGATGCTGTAATCGAGCCAAGTCTCTCCCACCGACTCGTCCACGTGCCAGTGAACACAGTTCGCGTCGGCGTGGTAATGGTACATCCCATTGGGGCCAGAATGTCCGTGACAGAGTCCCAGCCAGACATTCTGACGGTCCTCTTCGTAGGCGCCTTCGTTACCCGCGACAGCATCTCCGCCGGGGCCATCTTCCGGCCCGAAGAAGGGGACTCCGTTGACCGAGATCGCGATCGGCCCCCGCTCGGGGGCCATCTCGCAACCAGTCGTCGCCAAATCTGGATTGCAATCGGTGTCGTTGGTCGGCGTCAGAGGTAGAGTCCATGAGTAGTCCTGAGTACTGGCGCAGCAGCCCGGTCCTGAGTGGAAATCGTGGTTCGGCAGGCCGTTCGACTCGATGGTGATGTGGGTCTCGTTGTATTGGTACGAGAGGTCGCAGATGTGGTTGTCATTCACCGTTGTGTTGTAGTCGTCGACGCCGCTCACATCGTCGTCGTGGCATTGGAGTGTCTTCGACCAGAAGGTCGCTCGTTGCTATTCTTCGCTCGGCTCCTCGCCGGTTCCGTTGTCTTCGCCGCCCTCGTAAGTGCACGAACCGTCGTCCTCCTCAGCCTCAGCGTCGTAGTTCTCGGCCTCCGGGTCGGTGCAGCCCTGAGTCAAGTCACCGCCTTCATCGCTTGGTGGGTTTGTAGTGATATTGACGATCTTGGAGTCGACGGTGATGATGTTCACTCCACAGGTCGCTTCCATTGTTATCGTCAGATTCTCCTGCATGTTCGTGAAGTCGAGATAGAAGGCGCCTTCCTCTGTCATAGGCATTCCAAGGCTGCTCTCCTCGAGCTGGGCATCGGTCCAGATGAAGATGCAGGAGGTAATTGTGCTATGAGTCAGATTTCCTGTTATCCGGATGTTGTCACCGTGGTCGACGGTCATTTCCTCGCCGTGGTCGAGATTGATTTGAGTTTCATCCTCGGCAGGGTAGCTGATGTTGAATTCTGTGAACCAGCGCGTCTCGAGGAGATTCTTATCGCGCGCTATCACTTTCAGCGCATGAAGCCCGACATCGAGATGGCTGATGTCGACGACGAAGGATCCGTTGTCAAGGGGATAGACGTTGGCGACCCTGTCGCCGTCGAGCGTAACATCGAGAACGAGTTCGTCAAGGGCCTCGTCGACGATTGTCACCTTGATGGAAAGCACCTCTCCAATGACGAAATCGCCCGGCTCTTCAGCGCTGATCGCTGGGGGCTG
>DAHR01000013.1:28749-33470 GCA_002498525.1 Euryarchaeota archaeon UBA58 | reverse complement strand
CATCAGAAATGCAAGTACCAGACTGCGCACCTGTTCCGGATTCTTCATGGCACCGGCTCTCGTGTTGAGTGTAAAAAGGGCACTCGCCGAAATTCCCGCGTGCATCCGAGATGCACGACAGATTGAATGATTCACTCATCGACGAGTTTCTGAAGATCCTCGACGAATCCATCCATATCCCAAGTGGTTCCCGTATAGGCGACTCGCTTGCGAAGTTGCTTGTCGAGGATGAAAGTGATGGTCGAGTGTCCGACCTCGTATTCTTCGTCAGCATCCTCGTCAGACGCATTGTGGGCATGCTCGTCAGTCGCGCTGCCATTGAGGTGTTCATCGTCGACATAAATTCTCCAATTCTCATAGACCTCGATCAGAACATCTGAGTCCTCAGAGGTCAGATGCGGCCAGTCGTAGGCCAGCGAAGCGGTCCACTCTGCCAGATGCTCCACCGTGTCGCGTGCTGGGTCGATGGTGATCGAGATGAAGACCACACGTTCCTCGTACTCGCCCAGATTCGCCTGTAGCCAAGCCATATTTGCCGAGATCGCGATGCAAATGTCTGGGCAGTTGGTGTAGACGAATGCGATGACGATGACTCGGCCTTCCAGATCGGACAGAGTCAGTGCATCACCATGCTGGTCGGTCAGGGTGAAATCCGGCGCAAGGGCTGGATCCCCGAACTCGGTTCCGTTGAATTCAAGCTCATCCTCGGCCTCACCGACACAGCCGGAAAGCAATAGGCTGGTCACCAGCAGAATGGATAGGAATCTGCTCATTCTTCTTCTCCTCCCTTGATATTACGGCTGATCCATATCAGCGCCGCAACGCCGAAGCTGAGTACAGCGGCGCTGAGCAGAAGACTCTCAAGATCACCATTGACCTCCTCACCGTGTTGATGGTCACTCTCGGAGTGGTCGTGCTCATCTCCATCTTCACCCTGCTCCTCATCGTGCAGGTTGACGCTGATGCTGATGCTCTTCCAGAACTCGGTTCCGTTGTTCCATATCTCAACTACGAACTCTTCGGCAGTCCAATTGCCCTCTTCGAGCCAGAGAGTGCATTCGTCGTCTGAACCTGCAGAATCGAGTGGACCAGCCTCGCAGGTCCATTCACTCTCACCATCACCATCGAGATCAAGAGTCAGAATTCGATTGAAATCCACGACATTGTGGAAAACCATGGTTTCATTCACCTCAACTACCGCCTCGCTAGGCTGCAATGTTGAATTACGCATGATGAATGAGAATGTGTCAGCGCCGTGCGCCGTCACGCTCGGCGCCAGTAGCACAACCACGATTGCAGTAGCAAGCAGCCTGGTGCGCATAGGAGATGTCACCTCATTCTTCGTCAGTCGCTTGGGCTGACCAGAGCGGTGGATAATCGAAGCGCGAATCCCAATCCTCGTCGAATTGAACGACGTAAACGCCTGTGACCATCTCTGAGATGAAAACGAATCCGCGCGGGTCGTATTGCAGCCCCCAATCGAATGGAATCATGCAAGACGCCCAACAGTCTGCCAGATCCCAACCCAACGTTGCAGCCGGGTCTTCGATCCACGTCGGACCGGCTGGCAGATAGTAGCCGATCGTATGAGTCTCAGCCAGCTGCACGATCGCTTGGAAGCCTCGCTCAGGCTCGGCAAAGCCGTTCTCCCAGACCAATTCGTCCCATATCTTGCTGTGGTCCGTAGCCCATATGCCTGCGTGGTAATGCGCCCAGTAGGCGTGACCGTTTGGCCCTGTGTCGCCATTGTGCGGGCTGTAGATGTAGCCGCCTGGAATCCAATGCTGCGGATGACTGGTGCCATTCGCCTTCATGCCCTCGCCCGGAAGCCTCCACTTCGAAACCAGGAAGGGTTTGGTCGGATCCGTCGTGTCTATGGTCCAGATGTAGCCGGTGTGGTTGTCATTCGAGCCATATTCCGGAGAGATGTAGGTAAGGTGTCGCCAATTGATACCGTGGGTCGGGTCTTCAGGGCCGCTACCACATTGCTGCGGCCAATCCTCAATCGGGTCTAATTCGCTTACTCCTGAGCAGATCAGATTATCCATCGGCACAGCATAGTGGATGTTGTCATTGCCTTGTGCCGAATCTAACCATTCTTCGGCTGACATATTTGCGTGACCGCCGCCGTCTGGTCCGTACCAGCCATCATCCGCCGTCGGGCAGCCGAGCCAGCGGCCGATTTCAGGCGGCCAGGAAATGCCGAACGGGTCGGGGAGGGTTGGTGGATTGGTGACGTCAACAAATCTGAGACCCGCACCCCAGTAAGAAACCGCTAGCAACTTCTGCTTGGTTATCGGATGGGTGAAGTAGACATTGTCGTGATTGAAAACCGAGCCGCCGCAAGTCGTTTGGGATTCAGGTGAATAGCCACCCCAACGGATGATTTCACGGCTCGAATTCTGCTGTTCGTTATTCTGATTAGGTAACCAAGATTCGAATCCCAAAGGGACGTAGAAGATCTGTGTTCCTTTGTAGCGGGAGCCGGAACCGCCTTCCACAAGTTCGGGGTAAGGGTCGGCTCCGAAGAGGAAGAGGCTGCAATCCTCGCGAGGGTCGATAGCACCGGCCCAACCACAGTAGACGTGCATGTCCTGGTTGTGGAAGCCGGCTGGAGGATTATTCCATTCGGCGACTTTGACGGGGCTGGTCTTGTCGCCGACAAAGATGACGTCGAGGCGATTCATACCGCTATTGGCATCGTCGTCATTGGGAATCGGATCGAGTTCGCTATTTGTCAGTTCGTGATTGATCAGCACCCAGTTGTTATCAGGACTGACCTTGATGTCGATGATTCGAGCGACTTCGGCATAATAGGTCGAAAGCAATTGGATGTTGTTCGGGTTGCTTATGTCGAGGATCTCGAACTGCTGATAGCCCGCGACATAAGCATAGCAGCCGCCGCTTCCATCAGGGTAGATTTCGCAATCCTCGAGGAAATTTCCTTCGATCGAGATTTCAGAATTATCACCCGGAGTGGGTGCTGTATTCTTCGATTCCTCCAAACAAGGCCGTCCCATCGTATCATCGAATTCAGCGGGCGGTTTTTCATTCCCATCGCAATTCAGATTGTGATAATCAATCAGCCTCGCGTTCGCCGTCGCCAGACGATGAGAGAGCAGATCCATGTGAGTGTGGTTCTCATCCTCTATCTCGATGACCGGATCGATCCAGTTCTCAGAATCATCAGCGCCGGCGCCGGGTTTGAAGACCGCGATGCAGCCGCTCATAGGCGCTGCCAGCATCACGAATGACATCAAAATCAATGGAATCTGACTTGTTCTCGACATGGTCACACCTCTGGTATGAGCCTGCGACGTCAAAGTCAAGCAATTCAATGCAACGGTTGCTCGCGCCCTCTCTGAACTCGTGGTTCAGTCGTTCAGAGGGCGACCATAAGGGATATCGATATCGAGTTGAACGATGTACAATCCGGTGGTTATGCAGGAGAGATAGGTGTATCCTTCATGGTATTCGGCAGCCCAGATGAAAGGGGTCCAGCCGAAGTCGTAGTAGGCACTATCGAGTGGTTCTCCGTCACGCCCGTGAGGCAGATTGTAGCCGATTGTGGCCAGCATGTGGCCCTCGGTTCGGTTCATTTCGGGGTCGAGTCCAAGCAGGAAAAGTGTCTCGATATCGACGACCCAAAGCCCTGCGTGGTAACTCGAGAGGTAGATCCGACCATCCCAAGCGCCGCCGTTGCTGGTGTCCGGAAAGCCGGGTAAACCGGTTTGGAAGATTTCGGTATCGGCGTTGTGGGGGCTGAACAGAAGCCATTCCTCCCCGCCGGGAATCAGGTGGTCTTCAGCGAAGGGAATCTCCCACCCGTGGATGAGTTTTGGCAGGAAAGTCAACTTGCCGTTGTTGACTTCGTAATCGGTCGTGTCGAGGAGGTATCCCATTCCTGTTCCGATCGTGGTTTCGAGCACTTCGGTCGCGAGGAATGTCAGGTGTCTCTTGCCCACTGGATAGCCGAGGTGGCTCGCGTCGACCATCTTGTCGATCGGCTCTGCATAATGGATGTATGAGGCGCGGCCGCCATTTTCGTTGCCAGTGGTTCCAGAGTCGGGCTCGCCGTCGCCGTCGAGGTCGGCGAAGTCCATCCATTGTCCCACTTCTGGGGCTCGCCAAGTGCATCCTGCTTGAGTTCCCCCAGAGAGACGGCAGAGCGAGCCATACCAGATGTATTCTGCCAGATCCTTACCGGGGTGCGGCACATCGCTGGTATCGAATATTCTCAGGCCGGCCTCCCAATATGCGCCGTAGATGTAGGTTC
Organism: Euryarchaeota archaeon UBA58; assembly: GCA_002498525.1. Classification (GTDB taxonomy): domain Archaea; phylum Thermoplasmatota; class Poseidoniia; order Poseidoniales; family Thalassarchaeaceae; genus MGIIb-O1. Next base: position 29,194 of record DAHR01000013.1, on the reverse strand, counting down.
GGTCGTGGCGTGGGTCGCTGTGGTCTTCGCCGGGCCAAGATTGGACAGTCATGTCGTGGATGTAGATCCAGCCGCCCCTGGTCGATTCCCAACTGACCTCCGCCTCTCCTACCTTGACGATTCGCGGCAGGTCTCCGTAGGCTGCGAAGTTGAGGTGGGCGATGGTGATGCCTCCACAGGCATCACCTTGACCGACGTCGCAAGTCTCGTATTCTGGATTGGCGACGAAGATGTACCACTCATTGTCTATCATGTGGGTGTAGAGGTTGTGCGGTCCACTCGGGTGGTCGGCGTCGTACCAAGAGTCGACCCAGCTCGGGTCAGTCTTGTCGGTCACGTCCACGAGTGTGACAGTGACTTGGGCGGGGTCTTCCCATTCGCCGACATTGGGGTCGGCTGCGCCGGGGTCGACAATCTGGTTCTGGATAATCACGTACTCGTCCGC
>DAHR01000013.1:0-28716 GCA_002498525.1 Euryarchaeota archaeon UBA58 | reverse complement strand
ATCTGGTTCTGGACGATGACGTATTCGCGACTGTTGTACTCGAGATATTTGACGTCGAGAACCTGTGTGTTAGGGTCGTAATAGACACCGGTGACGGTTGTATTCGAGGGATCGGTGACGTCGACGATGTGCATCTCTGACCAACCGGCGATGTAGGCGTAGGTTCGACCGTCTGGAGAGTCTGCGACTTGGATCTCGGCGTTACCGGGTGCGGTCAATTGGTTGAATGAGACAGGTTGGATATTGTCTGTGTAGAGCGCGTGCTCGCTGGCGTTACGATGGTCGTGCTCCTCGGAATCGAGCAATGGGTCGATCATCCCATATCGGCTTTCGGGGTTGTTAGAAGTGTCTTTCATCAACAGAATCGAAGCCGCGCCGGCGATGAGTAAGGTGGCTGCTAGGCCAACGGCGAGCACCACCCTCTGAGCATCCATCATTCTCGCCCACCCTCCGAGTCATGTTGAAGTCTTTGCATCACGGCGGTCAGAAACATGGCCCGCACGACTCGACTGATATTGATGGCAGTCACCGTCCTCCTGCTGCTGCCTGCGGTCAGCGCCCACGAGCAGAAGGAGTTCACAGTGATTCTTCTCGACGAAGGACCCCTACCATCCGGTGTTGGTGAGGGGATTCTTTTCGAGGGTGACTATCTCTTCTTCCGCAACCACGATTCGAGAGACAGTGCTCGCCATCGCGTATTGATCGACGCTGATGGCGATGGCACATTCGAAGGGGTCGATGATATCGATACAGGTTGGATGGACACTTCCTGCGAGACGAACGAGACCGGCCACAAATTGGATGAGGATTGTCAGGCTGCTGCCTTGGTTCATCTGTCGCCTGAGACAGGACTGCTGCCAAGCAACCTGACGATGTCGGTCCAGATTGAATACGAGGGTGCACTCGCCGAGCATCCATTCTACGCCAATTATGCGCTCGATGAGCATGATTCGGTGACCGAGCCCTCAGACCAACCAGTTCCGGAGGAGCACCGTGCCGCCTATCTCCGCTCACTCATCGTACTATCGTTGTTCGGGGCTTCATTCATATTGCTCAAACTTCTTTGCTCTACCGAAGAGGAGGAATGAGTGCATTCCCTGAACGGTTCAACTCAAGAACCCCGGCTCGGTCGGCGGGTTCGACGGGCGCTTAGCTCAGCTTGGAAGAGCACTTGGTTTGCAACCAAGGGGCCGGGGGTTCAAATCCCCCAGCGTCCACCATTTAGAGTCCATACCCCTCGCTGTGAGGGGCTCTAGCAAGGATTTGTCCCGAGTTATGAACCCCAGAGGAAAGCATCCTCACGGCTGATCGAAACTTCTGACTGGCGTGGAAGTGGGGGGGGCATTACCTAATGGCCCCTTTCCTTTCGATACCCATTCCTTGGGCTCACCCTTCTTCTCCTTCTTCCATGTCCGGTAGCAGGGCTTGCACAGGGACACCTTGCGTACCTTACGAGATACACCCGAAGCTCCCCATACCTCCACTGCCCTGTCATAAGCCATCTTGCGCCCCCCGATCTTCTTGTCGGCCCAGTTGCCACATTCGATGATGTCGCATCTAATCTGACCCTCGTACTCTTCGGAATCTCCGTCCTCCGAGGTGCCTTTGCCTGTGTTTCCGCGTCGCTTACGAACCCTCGACTTGAATCCCATGATGGTTCCACCTCGGGAGCTAGACATTAAGAGAATGGTGGGAGCCCCAGCGTCCACCACCCTCTCGTGGATCTAAACCCCTGAGATTCCGGACTCACGAGGGTCAGTACCGACTCAAAGGGTACCCATGGGATTGGTGATAATCAGTATCGTGTTATTCACCAAGATTGTCAGAATTCAAGTGGTTAGACCTAACCAGCCCATCAATTCATGCCACAGGTATCCGGGCGTATACTCCCAAGGCCTCCATCCTTCAAAAATTGCCCACCCAAGTACAGCTGCGCCCGCGGCTAGGAAGATGAGCAGCGCTGCTTTCCATCCTGTTAACGCCATGATTTCATTGTCCGAAATCCATTAGAACTCTCATTCTTCGTTTGGGGTCCGAAACGAGTAAAGAGGTGTTAGCATCCATGTTCTGTTCGCTTCGCAGGACCTATTTGAATGCGTGCATCCACCCTGCCGTCGGATTGGAAATCAGACGGCTGGGGGTTGGAGCTGGTTGAGGTTCTTGAGCAGTCCACGGAGTGTGACTTCGCTGATTCCTGAGACCTTGCAGACTTCGCTTTGTGTGCGCGGCGAAGTGCTTTCCTGGGATGCGCGGTAGAGGATGACTCCTGCGATTCCTGAGGGTTTCTTGCCTTGCCACGAAAGATCCTCGCCGACCTTCCGCCACAGGTCTCGGGCTTGGCCCAGTACTGAAGGCGGTAATTGCAGGTCGGAGTGGAACTTCTCGAAGTATTCGTCCGGCCCGGTGATGTGGTGGGTGCCGAGGTGTCGTGCGACTAGACGAATGGTCCGCTTCAGCTCCTTCTTCTCAACTTCGCTTCGCATGTCGAAGGCTTCTGCTATCTGTTCGATTCTTCGAGGAACCTTCGCTTCTCGAGCGGCGATGTAGACACATGCTGCCGAGACGCCACGGATGCTTCGTCCGGTGACGAGTCCGCGCTCGACCGAGTGTCGGTAGAGTGATGCGGCTTGCTGCTGGATCTGTGGCGGCAGGGAACCGCGGTCGCGGATGAACTGCATCGCCTGCATCAGATTCCTCGATCGACTGTCACGGGTCTTGCTGCGCTGGTCGATTCGCTGACGCCGGCGCCAGTCGCGTGCAGCGCGGCTGTTCATGCCGTGCCGTTTCGCAGCACCGGCAGAGAGGTCGCCGCGACTGATCTCCGTCGAGAGACCTTTGTCTGAAAGCGTCAAGGTCGTCGGCGCGCCGACTCGACTCCTGTCATCGCCATTGGAGTGGTTGATCCACTCGGCTCCAGGATCTATCATGTTCTGCGCCGCGACGTAGCCGCAGGTCGCGCAACTGGTCTCACCTCGGGTGACGTCAGTATCCCATTCGTGGTCACCGCAGATTCTGCAGGCTCCAGAGATGGAATCCGTATTGCGGCTCTGAGAGGGGCGTGTCGCCGGCGTCAATGGCTTACGCCTGTTTGCGTTCTTCACAGCCTTCTTTTCGTCGGCCGCCTGCTTAGTGGTGTGTCGTTCAATCATGTTAACTCGTAGTTGTATAGTGGTGCTTTCACTATTTAAACCTTACTCGTAACTGTCTGATTTTTCCAAACCCCATAATCGGGATACTAATCTGATGTTCAGCCCCCGAACTCTTCTTGCACGACCGACGGCCGGTTGTACATGTGCCAGACAACCAACCGGTACGCACAGCGCTTTTTGCGAGTCATGTCGAAGCCGGTGCGAAGATAGTCGACTTCCACGGCTTCGAATTACCAATCTGGTATTCCTCCATTCAAGATGAACACCTCGCGTGCAGGTCCGTAGCTGGAATGTTCGATGTTTCGCACATGGGTTTCTTCTCATTCCAAGGCTCCGATGTCAGGAGTTGGCTCGAGGGTATTTCAACTCAGAAAATCTCATCGGTCCCTCCTGGTCGCTGCGGCTACACCCACTTCCTCGACCACGACGGCTACATCATCGACGACATGATCTTCGCCATCAAATCCGAAACTGAGATTTTCGGCGTGCCGAATGCTTCGATGGTTACGACGATGTTGGATTGGCTCAGCGGCCTGCTGCCTGAAGATGGCTCTATCACCATCGTCGACCGTTCTGCTGGAACCAGCATCATCGCTCTTCAAGGACCATCGAGTGCTTCGATTCTCTCAGAAGTTCTGGGACAGTCGAATAGCGTCGGTCGCTTCAAGTGTCAGGAAATCGCAGCGAACGAACTCGGAATCTCCGGTTGGATTCAGGGCACTGGATACACTGGAGAGCGTGGGGCCGAGATATTCGTCTCGAATGACCAAGCTGCTCGTTTGTGGGCGGCTCTCTTGACAGGCGGTGAGAGCAGAGGTCTGGTGCCGGTGGGTCTGGGTGCCCGTGACACGCTTCGTCTCGAGAAAGGCTACCTTCTGTCCGGTCAGGACTTCCTCTGGCCTGGCTTGGGACTTCCCACCGACCCTTCTCTGCCGAGCGGTTTCCTCTCGCGCGACAGCGCCGAGACCGCAGTGCCATTCGGCCTCGACCTCGAACACGATTTCATCGGCAGATCGCGTGTCATCGAATCGGCAGAAAGCGGCGCTCGCTGGCATGGTTTACTCTGCCTAGAGCGCGGGCCCGCGCCACGCCTCGGCCATGCAGTCTTCGACTCCGCAGCCGAAGATGCGAACCTCATCGGCCATGTCACGAGTGGCTGCCCCTCACCCTCGCTCGCCCGCACGGGAATCGCCATGGCTTATCTTACAGGAGTCGAAGTAGAGGCCGTAGTCTGGATTCAAGCCAGTCCTCGAAGGCGGGTTCGAGCGCAGGTCGTTCGACCACCCTTCGTCTGATTTCGATAAACTCGGCCTCTGGATAGACAGTGAATATTTGCGTCCCGCGCCGGCGCAAGCCTGATGGCTACGAAGGCCCCAGCCCTCGCTTGGAGGGGAGTCGTTGGTCAGCCGGAACTTCGAAGCAATCGCCTTGAAGCAATTACAGGAAATACTCAATCAAAAGGGTATCACTGCAGAAGCGCTGTTCGAGAAATACGATATCGACGGCAACGGCTCTCTCGATTTCTCGGAATTTGAAAACGCACTCAGAAGCCTCACGGGACAGAGCGCGCCCCAACCAATAATCAGAGCGGTATTCAACGCCCTCGACCTCGATAATGATTCGACCTTAGAATTGGCAGAACTCGTCTCGCTGATCGACGGCGGGAAATCACCGATATCGAGTGGGGAAGTCGGTGAGATAGAGGTTGTCGACCATTCAAACTCAAATTTCAACGGTTCATATATTCGTCAAGGCACAGAGATAAACGGCAAGCCTTGGTTTCTCAATTCGACTGGAGCAAGGCTGTATTTCTATTCTGGTGGAGAAGGCGGCGCACGCTCTTGGAGCTTCGATGACCGTCAACAGGACGGCAGCAATGACTGGTACCGTGGTGGCTGGACCCGCCCACCAACCTTAGGTGGTATTCCATTGGGTACACGCCGCTGGGTCGGTGTCGGGCGAGTCACACTGACCTCCGTTGGCGAGCCAGCTGGAGCGAGCCCTGAAGATGCGGCTGGAGAAGACACTTTCAAGATTCGACTTGAACTCAGCAAGTCGATATTCTCGACGGCTGAGGGGATCGAGGTCGAGTTCACCTTGCCGGTATTGGACGACAGCGCTTGGATTGGGGTTGTTCCTGCGGGGATTGCGCATGGTGATGAGGCGGTCAATGATCAGCACGACATCGAGTTCCGACATCTCGAAGGTCGGACGATTGGGGGTTTCACTTTCTCAAATCCGGGTGTTGGTGATTGGTCGATTCGATTGAACGACGACGATGATTCTGGAAATGAATTGGCATATGTCGAGTTCACCGTCGTTGCAGGCCTGGCAGGTACTGAGATATCCGGTGATTATGATTCAATGATGACCGCGAAGGCCGAAGCCTTCGATTTGATTCACGAATTAGGTCCTCTGGCAGAATCTCTTGCTGAAACCCCGAATCTATCTGATGAAATGATCAAGGATATGGGGGATGCGATGCTCGAGGAGAAAATCGCCAATTTTCCCAACTTCCTGCAGAATATCGTTCGCAAGAAATGGAACGCGCGCTCCGATGATTTCGTTACAATGGTGCGCTCGAAAATGCCCGAGGCTTCGACAATCGCTGCTGGTACGGTGGTCGCAGGAGTGCTTGGCGCTACCGCCGCTGCGGTCGCGGCGAATGCGGATGAATCAGATTCGGGATACTCCAGGAGCGAATACTCTAGAGCAGTCGATGACGACTCCCCGAGCCTATCAATCGAAGAGGCGCGCGCGCTTGTAGCAAAAGCGGATGCGGCTTCAATTGCCGCTGATTCACAAGCAGAAGCGGTCCACGACCACCGCCGGCACCAGACCGCAGCCGAATGGCACGAAACCCATCATGTCGATGCGCCTGATGAAGTGGAAGTCCCACCCGGGGTCGAGGTGACCGCACGCGTAGAGGTTCCAGACAGGATTGAATTGCCTGACCGAGTCAGATACTCAGACGATGAGGCAACCATGTCTGAGACGGGTGGACAGAAGCAGGCTCAAGCGCCCATTGGCATTGTGGAGAAGTCCGAAATCGCAGGCGGAGCAGTGCCTCAACCGGCCGTCGATCTCGGCGTCATCGCCACTACTCTCTCCGAGGCTCGCTTCCTCAACGACCAGAATGAAATCGTCAAAGCGGTCGAGGGCAAGATGGCCACCATCGAGTTGACGGTCTCGAAGATCGAGCGCTCATTCGCCATCGGCCTCGACCCTGCTTACCGCGGCGGTCAGACGGTCATCGGCCAAGTCGCTGGCGTGGGCGAAGTCGAAGTCCACCTGCTACCCGACGTTGACGTGAGTGGCTTCGAGGTCGAATCCACGATTCCGTTCGATATCGCCATCGATGGCTGGAACGGAATCCGCAAGAGAATGGTTCTGAACGGTCAGTGACCGGCAGCCTCGAAGGCCTCTTCGATCATCTCCTCGAGGCTGATCTGTGGCGCGAAGCCGAGTCTCATCTCAAGGTCGCGCGCGTCGACGACGCCGAAGACCTCCTGTGAATCGTCTTGGTTCAATTCTGCCTCGCAGTCGGTCCTCTCTGTGTAGATGGCTGCTAGATCACTCATCGCGATGGCTTTTCCCGAGCCGACCGAGATGCTCTCCCGGGTCGGCGGTGGGCTGTCGAGCACAGCTCCGATGACGCTCACGAGATCTTGAACGTGGACAAAATCTTTGATCTCCGAGCCGCTTCCGGGAACGTTCACCCAGCCCATCATGCATTCACTCGCCCAGGTGTGAAGCAGGCCGTTCCCGGGCGGACCCTCGAGTGGGACTCCCTGTACGTTCGAGGCCCGAATTATGCTGACGGGCCGCTCGGCCTGAGCTCGCTCGAGGGCCATCTCCTCCATCCACAACTGGCCCTCGGCAGCGACATCTCGCGGAGCGAGTGTCGAATCAATTCCGTAATACGGCTCATCGGGTTGCCATTGTGGATGTACACGCAGTGTTCCCACAATAATCAGATGCAAACCGCCATGTCTGTCGACCGCATCGAGCACCGGCCGCGAATACTCACGCATTCGCAGTAGCGTCTCGCGGTCGTTCCTACCGAGCGTAGAATCAGCGGGCCTCGAATTAATGTGAATCAGAGCAGTGCAGGAGGTGAGGAGCGCGTCGAGTGACAATTGGTCTTTGAGAATCTCGGGTGGAATCGCAACGGCGCTTTTCCCCAGCATCTCGACGATGTACGGCGCGACGAAATGGTCGGGGGCACTGACGGCTACCTTCATTCCAACACCAATCCCCACTCCTTCATTCAACCTAAGAGTGTGTCGGTGGGGCGGGCTTTGAAGTGCTCGTCAAACCATTGAAGCACCTGTTATATGCCAGCGGTACCGCCTTCGGGCTTGAGGTGCCGAGTCTTGGACCAACTTGTCAATCTCGGACGCGAGACCGAGATGCTTGAAGCGATGGGACTTTCATCGATTGACGAACTATTTTCGGACATTCCCGAATCTATTCGCAGGATGGACCGGTTGCCTTTGAGGGGGCCACAATCAGAGGAGGAGATCTGGGCCGATGCGCAGCGTTTGCTTGGCGCGAATCAGAATCTGGATTCGCGCCCTTCATTCTTAGGCGCGGGGCTGGCGCGGAATTTCGTTCCGACGATGGTCGGTATGTTGGCTACTCGTGGCGAGTTTCTGACCGCTTATACCCCATATCAGCCCGAGGTTTCGCAGGGTATGCTGCAGGCGATGTGGGAGTTCCAGACGATGGTCTCTGAACTGGTCGGGCTGCCTGTTGCTAATGTCTCGATGTATGACGCGAGTACCGCGGCTGCCGAGGCGATCACCTGCGCGGTTCGGGTGAAGGGTCGTAAGGCTGAGCAGAAGGGCGTCGTCTATGTATCACAATTCGTGCCGCCCCACCGGCTGTCTGTAATCGAGAATTATACTCAGGGTGGTGGGATCGAACTGCGCATGCTGACTCATGGTTGGGATGGCAGAGTCGATCTGGAGGCGGCTGCGGTGGCTGCGGGCGCTTGCGCTGTCTATGTCGAGCAGCCGAATGCTTTCGGTGAATTGGATGAGGGTTTGCTGCGCCTCAAGGAGATCATCGGTGAGGGAACTGCCCTGATCGTCGGCGTCGATGTAGTTTCGCTCGGAATCGTTGAGGCACCGGGTAATTGGGGCGCTGATATCGTAGTTGGTGAGGGTCAGCCCTTCGGCATAGGGCCGACCGCTGGAGGTCCGATCTACGGCCTCTATGCTTGTGGGAGGGAATACCTTCGCCAGATGCCGGGGCGAATCGTCGGGCAGACCGTCGATGAAGACGGAAAATTGGCTTACACACTCACACTTTCGACGCGCGAGCAGCACATTCGGCGACATCGCGCGACCTCTAACATCTGTTCGAATGAGACTCTCATCGCGCTGATGGGCGCGATGCACATGGCCCTTCTCGGACCCGAGGGATTGGAGAAGTTGGCGCTTCGTGTCGCTGCTACGACCGAAGCTACGAAGCAGGCAGTATGTGCGATTGACGGGGTCGACTTGGTCGATCCGGGCACTCCCAATTTTCGGGATTTCGCCGTCAAATTACCCGCACAAGCCGCAGATGCTGTCACGCATATGGATGCGAGTGGCGTCTTGGGCGGATTCGACATGGGTGAATGGTGGGATTCAATGTCGACTTGCTTGCTGATAGGCTGCGACGAGCGCACCAGCAAATCGGATATCGAAGCGCTGGTCAAAGCCTTGGGAGCTTGGATTGCAGAGGTGGAAGCATGAGTGACCTCTTCGAATTCAACGGGGCAGAAGCTGCTGGCTGGGCTCAACCCGAGCCGATGAGTACCGACGCGATAGAGACGGTTCCAGAGGCTCTACGCCGAGCCTCTCGGCCTGCCTGGCCCAGAGCCAGCGAGCCTGAATTGGTCAGGCACTATACTTGGCTTTCAACCAGAAATTTCGGCATCGACACTGGTTTCTATCCACTCGGCTCGTGCACGATGAAGCACAACCCAAGACTCAATGAACGCATCGTCAATCTACCCGGAATCGACAGACTCCACCCGCTGCAACCCGAGCATCAGATTCAGGGCCTGCTAGCAATATTCTACGAGATGCAGGAAATGCTCGAAATCTGCTCAGGGATGGATCAAGTCACCTTGCAACCGGTCGCCGGCGCCCAAGGCGAATTCACCGCCATGCGATGCGTGCAGGAATACCATCGCGAGTGTGGCCAAGGCCAGCGCAACAAGGTCATCGTACCGGATTCAGCGCACGGAACCAACCCTGCCTCGGCCGTCATGTGTGGATACGAAGTTCTCGAGATTCCCAGTGGGACGGACGGCCGCCTCGACCTCGGAGCACTGCGGGCAGCGGTGGGCGAAGACACCGCGGCGATGATGGTGACCAATCCCAACACCCTTGGGATCTTCGAGCCTGAGATCGTCGAGGCCGCCGAAATCGTCCACTCAGCCGGCGGTCAGATGTATTATGACGGCGCCAATTTCAATGCGATTCTCGGTAAGACAGACCCCGGCAGAATGGGCTTCGATGCGGTCCATTACAACCTCCACAAAACCTTCAGTCAACCCCACGGAGGCGGAGGTCCGGGCAGTGGCCCGATCGGAGTCAAATCACATCTGGCGCAATACCTTCCAACACCATTGGTCGACCGCGAGGAAGTGGCGGACGGAGGTGCGGTCGAGGACGGATATCGCTACTTCTGGCGAACCCCAGAGAAGTCCATCGGCAAGGTCCAGCAATGGCATGGCAATTCAGGAGCGGTCGTGCGAGCGTGGGCATTCTACCGGCGCTACGGCAGGGAATTGGAGAAGATGAGCGAGCACGCTGTCTTGGCTGCAAACTACCTGCGGTATCGAATCATGAACCCGAAAGAGGGAACCAAAGTTCACGCGATGCCGCTCGACGGAGCCCCAGCGGACGTCGTCAAACACGAATTCACCCTCTCGATGAGCCCCCTCAAGGATGCCGTCGGCATCACTGGGAAGGATGTCGCAAAGAGACTCCTCGATTACGGCTACATGTCGCCTACGCTCTACTTCCCGATGATCGTACCAGAATGCTTGATGATCGAGCCGACCGAGACCGAGTCGAAGGAAGTGCTCGACAGATTCGCCGAAGATTTCCTAAAAATTCTCGGCGAAGACCCAGAGATCGTCAGCACCGCCCCGCACACGACGCTGGTCCGGCGGGTCGATGAGGTTGGCGCGGCTCGCAACCTCGTTCTTCGCCATCCCTTGTCTGATGATTGATGCCCTCTGCCACAGTGAGGGCAGGCCGATGAGTGGCCTGAACCAAATACGAGCGGCTCAGCCCGCACTTCGTGGAAGCCACTCGAGATGAGAATTGGTTGCGCGGCGAGGCGCGCTGGTATCCACGGCTCGAATCGACCGAGAGTAACCTCGCCGGAGAGGTCGGCCCACCAGAATCCTGGGATATCGCAGCGGCCGATATCGATACTCGGGGGTGGGCTCGCCAGCGCCTCGCACCGCTGGGACCCAGAATCCTCGTGCCGCTGGCGATGGCCCCTCTGTTCCTCGTCATGACGGCGATTCCGCTGGCATTTCCCGGCCGAACAGCGGACGACCAGAGCGTGGCGATGGTCTTGTTCATCTTCTGCTGGATTCTGACACTCGTGCCGTTCAGCAGGCTTTCTGATGGACTACGCAACCGAGCGAGACAAGGCTCGCTCGACACCTATCCATTGGCTTTGATTCCCTTCACAGCCGGCCTTGTCTTCTTCGCAGCTCACATCGGGATCGACACGAGACTCGGTTGGCTCTCCTACGCTTTCTTCTTGTACGCGTGGTTCCAGACCACACGCAACATCATAGTCTCAGTTTCGCACTCCACAGCCCGCTGGCTGCTGCCAATCAACGCCGAAGACATTGCGAGGGAGATTCTCACAGATGGCTGGACTCGAAGCCACATTTCGTTTCGAAACGGCCCTCTCGCGACTTGGGACGGCCCTCTGCCAGATTACGCCGCGGACCTCATCGGAGTCAGCCGCGACGACAACCGTTTCGTCGCTTTCACACTCAAGCATCGTGGAGGAACACTACACGATCCTTTCAGCAAATCTCTCACCACCGACCCGCGATTCGCTGCACTCTTCGCCAACCCACCACTGACGATCTCAGGTGAAGCCTGGCCCGCCCGGTACCGTGTTTCGAGTGAAGAGGAGTGAGGCAATTCTCGAGTTTCTGCCCTCGGCAGGCATTTGAACCGGCTACAGTCCGCCCCGACATGGACATTTGCGTCGTGCTCGGCTCCAAATCCGACAAGCCAATAGCTGACAAGTGCAAATCGGTCCTCGACCGATTCGACGTCGACTACGAGATTCGTGTCGCCTCCGCTCACCGTGCACCAAAATATCTCGAAGCTGTGGTTGCTGAAGCTGAGGCTTCCGGCTGCAAGGTCTTCATCGGCATGGCTGGCGTTGCAGCCGCCCTCCCGGGTGTCATCGCTTCAATGACCAATCGACCTGTCATTGGGGTTCCAGTCGGCGGCAAGGTTCCGCTCGATTCGCTGCTTTCCATCGTTCAGATGCCGCCGGGAATGCCCGTTGCCACCGTCGGTGTTGACCGCGGTGAGAACGCTGGTGCCCTGGCTGTGCAGATGTTGGCGATGAATGATGATGAGATGGCTGCGAAGTACGCTGAGTGGCGGGTTGCGATGACCGCGAAGGTCATCGCTGACGACGAGTCGATTCAGGAGTGATTCCGGTGCTTCAGACTCAGATGCTGGTCGATGAGGCGATTGAGGCATTGCAATCTCAGATTGACGATACCGCGATCATCGCATGTTCAGGCGGTATCGATTCGAGTGTCGCTGCTGTTTTGGCGCATCGCGCAGTCGGCAGTTTGCTCCACTGCGTCTATGTAGACACCGGATTCATGCGCAAGGGTGAGACTGAGGATGTCGTCGCGATGTTCGCCGATATGGGTATCGAACTCAAGGTGGTCGATGCTTCAGAACGCTTCTTCAGGAATCTCGAAGGTGTCACTGAGCCCGAGGCCAAGCGCCATGTCATCGGTGAGCAATTCATTCGGGTTTTTGAGGAGGAACAAGCCGTCTGCGGAGCTAAATATCTCGTTCAAGGCACCATCGCGCCCGATTGGATCGAGTCTGGTGGTGGCAATCGTGACGTCATCAAGAGCCACCACAATGTCGGTGGATTACCCGAAGATGTCAATCTGACCATCGTCGAACCTCTGCGTGAATTCTACAAGGACGAGGTTCGCCAGATCGCTCGCGAATTGAAACTCGAATCGAGCGAGCGCCAACCTTTCCCAGGCCCCGGCCTCGCCGTTCGAGTCCTTGGCGACTTGACCCCCGAGCGAGTCGAGGCCTGCCGTGAAGCCTGTCATATCGTCGAGACGCACTTGCAGGCCGCCGCCGCTGCGGGCAAGTGCGACCTACCGTGGCAATACTTCGCTGCATTACTGCCTGTGCGGTCCGTCGGCGTCCATGGTGATGCACGTGTGCACGGGGAGACTGTCGTCGTCAGAGCGGTATCGAGTCTCGATGGGATGAGCGCGCGGTACTCACCGATTCCGCACGAAGTCCTGACGGAGATCAGCACCGAAATTTCCAACACTCTCAAGGGTCAGGTGAACCGAGTCGTTTACGATATCACCAACAAGCCGCCTGGAACAATCGAATGGGAGTGATTACTCTTCATCTTCGCCCTACGGGCGAAGTCTAATCGTAATCACTCATGGCAAATACACTGGGTAGTAAGAGATTGAATTAGATCTCAGTTTCTGAGTCACTTCGTTTTTTATTGGAGCAGAACCCTTCTGAGTATTGGATTCCTAAAATTCGCACCGCGTTCAATCGCTTGAAAACCTGACTGCAATCCTTTCAGATTCGACGTCCTTTCACCCGATTCATTCATGAACGGATGTTCCAGCCGCAGGCTAGGCCGACATAGCTTAGTTGGTGGAGCGGTGGACTGTTAATCCACAGGTCGCAGGTTCGAGTCCTGCTGTCGGCGCCACAAATCCTCGTCACTTCCGTGTCGCCGTGAGCACATCCTCTGGTTATCAAAATTCGATGTGGAGAACTCGCGCTCTGCGCGCGGGCGCCATTCAATCTCTACGAGCGCGCGCGGCGGCGCCCAACATTGAGATCGCTGCAAGAGCCCCGAATCCGGGTAGCAATCCACCGTCATCAGTCTCCTCGTTGATGTCGCAGATACCGTCACCATCGGAGTCCACCGGAACGCTGCTCGCATCTTTCGAGTCGGTCAGGCAGCGCTGCTCGGCATAATCCGACCAGCCATCGTTGTCATCGTCGAAGTCAGCATTGTCACCCTCGCCATCACCATCGCTATCCTTGTACTCGAGTGGGTCTGTTGGGAAGTCGTCGAAAATGTCGGCAACGCCGTCATTATCATCGTCAGAATCAAGTTCATCGCATTCATTGTCAGAATCTGAATCGGTGGGAATCGAGGCCGCGTCGAGTGGGTCGCTCAGGCAGCGTTCCTCGTCACGGTCTTCGTAACCATCCCCATCGTCATCGTCGTCCCTGTTGTCAGCGATCCCGTCTTCGTCAGTGTCAATCGGGAAGGAGTTCGCATCGAGTGGGTCGTAGCCGAGTTCTTCCTCATCAGCATCGCTCCAACCGTCGCCATCGGCATCGGTGTCTGCGTTGTCGCCGACCCCGTCGCCGTCGGTATCGAGCCATTCCATAGAATCGATTGGGAATGCATCGATGTCGTCATCGAAGCCATCGCCATCATCGTCGAGGTCAGCATTATCGCCGATTCCATCGCTATCAAGATCACTCCATTCCGTAGCGTCATTGGGAAATTCATCGATTTCATCGACTATTCCATCGCCATCGTCATCGTCGTCGACAAGATCGCAGATCATGTCGGAATCGGTATCGAGAGGAATCGAGGTGTCATCCTTCGAATCGGTGCCGCAATCGGTCTCATCCGAGTCTAGCCAACCATCTGCATCATCGTCGTCATCAGCATTGTCGCCGATACCATCCTGGTCCGTGTCCATCGATTCACTGCCATCGTAAGGGAAGGCATCATCGACATCATCGACGCCATCATCGTCATCATCATCATCCATCAAGTCGCAGACCATATCACCGTCGAAATCGGATGGAATCGAGGCGTTGTCGCGCGAATTCGTACCACATGCCGCCTCGTCGGAATCCGACCAAGAATCGCCGTCATCATCTGTGTCGCCATTGTCGCCGATTCCGTCGCCATCGAAGTCGCTAGTCTCATTGGCATCATCCGGGAACTCATCGTCGACGTCGAGGACTCCATCGCCATCGTCGTCATCATCGAGCGCACTGCAGATTCTGTCACCATCGGGGTCAGCCGGCACATCGCTGGCATTCAACGGGTCTGTACCGCAATCGGCCTCGTCGGAATCGGTCCAGGTATCATCGTCATCGTCCGCGTCGGCATTGTCGCCGCGGCCGTCACCGTCATTGTCATTCCATTCAGTCGAATCGAATGGGAAGTCATCATCGGTATCGTTCCAACCATCACCGTCATCGTCGTCATCCGATACATCGCAGATTCCATCGCCATCAAAATCGTCTGGAACGCTGCTCGAATCCGTTGAATTCGAGCCACAGGTGGCCTCCTCCTCATCACTCCAACCGTCCCCATCATCATCGAGATCGACGATATTGCAGATGCCATCAGAATCGGTATCGGTCGGCACGGAGCCCGAATCGGTCGAGTTCGTGCCGCAAGTAACCTCGTCGTCATCCGTCCAGCCATCACCATCATCGTCTGCATCGAGGACATCGCAGATCGTGTCTCCATCGGTATCGATCGGTATCGAGCTTGAGTTCAGAGAATCGGTCCCACAGAGCGACTCAACAACATCGCTCCAGCCATCTCCATCATCATCGGAATCGAGTGCATTGCAGACGCCATCACCATCTGTATCGAGAGGCGTCGATTGACCATCGGTCGAATTCGTCCCACAATCAGCCTCATCCGTATCCGACCAGCCATCGCCATCATCGTCGCTGTCGAGAGCATTGCACGTCCCATCGGAATCGGTGTCAATAGGTGTCGAGTTCGAGTCTTCTGAATCAGTCCCGCAAGCCGACTCATCGGTATCGGACCAGCCGTCATCATCGTCGTCGGTATCGATAGGATTGCACACCCCATCGCCGTCAGTATCGGTCGGCACGGAGCTGTTGTCCTGTGAATCCGTGCCGCAAGCCGACTCATCATCATCCGACCATCCATCACCATCAGAATCCCACGGTTCCTGAGAGAGGACCCAAGAATCAGTCCCCCAGCCGTCGCCCGTGTTGAAGCCGTTTCCGTTGACGAAATTGACCGCCAGAGTGAAGGTCACATCGCCTGAATCATTTGTCGGAGAAGTCCAGTTCACCGTCCACGCTCGCGCGTTCGAATTGGAGTGCGTGACCTCCCCTGCGGACAACTGGGCATTTGTTCCCGGGTTCGAGAAAGTCCCGAGTGTTGAGGCCAGATTGAAGCCGCCTTGGGTTCCAGAGGGTGTTCCCGAACCGCCGATCGAGAGGGCGTAAGACGTGGTCGGTTCATACCCATCTGCTGGAAGCCCGCCTAGGCTCGGAGTGACCTGATTCGCACCACCTCCGTGGCACCCGCATCCGTTCGAGGAAGCGCCGGTCTTGCCACTGGCATTGCCGAAAGCTGCCTGTGGGACAGCTAGGACTAGCAGCAGAACCAGAAACATTGAGAGTCTTCGACGCGAAGTCATCGAGCCTTTGGCGTCTCGCTTGCCTTTTGTGCTTCACTCTCGCCTGCGTCCGAGGAACATCGCTGCTCCGAGCATCGAAATCACTCCTGCGAGGGTGCCGAATCCGGGCGTTTCTTCGTCATCTACTGGGTCTGGTGACTGTATGTAGTCATCCATAGAATCGCAGATTCCATCATCGTCGACATCTACTGGGGTAGATTCTGCATCGAGGGAATCTGAACCACATTCGTTCTCCTCGTTGTCCGAGACTCCGTCACCATCGTCGTCTGAATCAGCATTGTTGCCGATCCCGTCGCCATCTGTGTCATCCCATTCTGCTGGGTCGTTTGGAAATGCATCTTGGTCATCGGCGATGCCATCGCCGTCATCGTCCGGATCCTGTGGATCACACATGCCATCTCCATCACCATCGCTAGGTTGCGAATCGGCATTCGTGGCATCTGAGCCACAATCTTCCTCGACAGAGTCGGGCCATCCGTCGCCGTCATCGTCGGTGTCGGCATTGTCTCCGGTGCCATCGCCATCGATATCTGTCCATTCGCTTGCATCGAGAGGGAATGAGTCAATTGCATCCTCGTAACCATCGTCATCATCATCGTAATCGTCGACATCGCAAGTGCCGTCCGAATCAGTGTCTAGAGGAACCGAATGAGCGTTCAAAGGGTCGCTGTCGCAGTTTGCTTCCATCACGTCTGACCAGTCGTCGTCATCGTCGTCATCGTCCTCGATGAGGAGGCTGTTGCAGCCGTCGATGATCGAGTCAGGCATGCTGTCATCATCGGTGTCGAGGCTAGCGCATTCATCGTCAGGGAAGTCATCGTCAGCGTCGAGAACGCCGTCGTTGTCAGAGTCCATGTCGATTCCGTCGCAGATCCCGTCACCGTCGGAATCGGTCGGTGTCGAGGATGAATCGAGCGGGTCGGTGCCGCAATCATTCTCTTGGGTATCTGAGGCACCGTCGTCATCGTCATCGGTATCTGCATTGTTCCCGACACCGTCGCTGTCTGTATCTGTCCATTCGCTAGAATCGTGTGGAAAAGCATCGGCAACGTCGGCGACGCCATCATTGTCATCGTCAGGATCCAGTAAATCGCACAGAGCGTCCCCGTCACTGTCAAGCGGGGTTGAGGAAGAGTCCTCGGGATCGCTGCCACAATCTGCTTCCTCAGTATCTAAGTGGCCATCATCATCGTCATCGGTGTCGGCATTGTTGCCAATCCCATCACCGTCTGTATCCTCCCATTCGCTGGCGTCGAGCGGGAATGCATCATCGACATCATCGACGCCATCGTTGTCATCATCGTCATCGTATTCGTTGGCGATGCCATCTCCATCGGTGTCATCGCTCTCAAGCGCATCACAGACGCCGTCACCATTGGTATCAGTCGGCACGGAGGTCGCATCAATCGGATCCGTGCCGCAATCAGCCTCATCCGAATCGGTCCAACCATCGTTGTCGTCGTCGAGGTCCTCAGTCAGGGTCGTGGTCGCAGTGAAGACGATATTGTCGAGATAGACGGTCTCAGAGGCGCTGTTCGAAGAGAACTCAACTTCCAATGAACCGGTAGCCCCGCCGAGGCTGACAGTCTCAGTAGTCCAAACTCCGAGATATGCGGAATATGCTTGGTCGATATCTTGCCCAGTCGTGTTGAGGATATCGGTCGAGGTGGTCGCTGTGACGAATCGAATAATCAGGTAATCCTCGGGACCCGATGTTTCGTAGCCAGTATCCTGAAGGTAGATATCGAAAGTGAGTGAATTTGCGGTAACAGTATCGAGTTCAAACGTCGTGATTCCATCGATATCTGACATCTGGTATCCTTTCACTCCATCGGTGAAATTGCCGACAGTGCCATTGTAGGAAACGACTCCGAACCAGTCACCGTCGGTCAGCCCGACCCCGCCTGTCGACTCGTAATACAGCTTGAAACCCAATTCATTACCAGTCGAATTGTAAGCGACTTCAGACTGATCGACATTGTTCCAGAGATATCGATCGCTCCCCTGGTCGCCGTAATCGTAGTACTTCGTGCCATTGTTCGGCTCTTCGAATGAGGTGAATCCCGAGATCACCGTCGATGAACAGCCAGAGACGACAGTATCAGGCAACCCATCCCCATCGGTATCGGTGTGAGCACAAGGGTCATTTGGAAAATCATCGTTGGCGTCGTCGACGCCATCGCCGTCGGTATCGTCCGCCAGAACGGTCGGTGTGGTCATCAATAGCATCATGGCGAAAAGCAGTGAGAGAGGCTTCGCAAGTCGGGTCATGCATCGCCAAGGAAGAGGGGATTGAAATAACTGCCTGATGTTTTCTGTCCGATTCAAGCGAGCCGGAGCAACCGTCATCCTCTTTGACTGCGTGACCCAGCAGAGCGCATGACTTCGGCTGATGCGGCGCGTCGGGTTCTGGAAGCAGTCAATGCCTCTGGTCGGCTTTATCGCGACAGTCTGCCGATGATCGCGAGTGAGAACATCATCTCGCCGATGGTCGCAAGGGCGGTGAATTCGGATCTTCACGGGCGTTACGCGGAAGGGCTGCCTGGTAAGCGATATTACCAGGGTTGCGAGGATTTTGATACAATCGAGAGTCTTGGTCTCGAATCGGCGCGGCGGGTTTTCAGTTGCCGATTCGCCAACATCCAGTCGACTTCAGGCACCGTATCGAATATGGCCGCGCTGAAGGCGCTGGCGATGCCTGGCGATACGATAACCGCAGTTTCAACTGCGGATGGCGGACATATCTCACACGCCCGGATGGGTGCTGTAGGTGTTCGCGGGCTGAACCTTGTCACCTATCCGTGGGATATCGATCGCATGGAGCCGGATATAGATGCGGCTTGTGCGTTGATTCGTGAGACTGAGCCGCAGTTGGCGCTGTTCGGCCAATCGGTTTTCCTCTTCCCGACGCCGCTTCAAGAGATGGCTGATGCGGCTCATGAGGTCGGTGCAAAAGTGATGTACGACGGGGCTCATGTTCTCGGGCTGATCGCTGGTGGTCAATTCCAGGATCCTCTCCACGAAGGTGCCGATGTGATGACCGGTTCGAGCCACAAGACCTTCCCCGGACCTCAAGGCGGATTCGTTCTTTCCGATTCAGATGATGAGAAATTTCACAAGAAACTCAACAGTTCAATATTCCCCGGCACCTGCTCCTCCTACCATCTGCACCACGTCGCTGGAAAGGTCGTGGCGCTGGCTGAGTTCGAGGCCTTCGGTAGCGAATATGCTCGTGACATCGTCACCAATGCGAAGTCGCTCGGCGCGGCACTGGCGGCGGAAGGTTTCGATGTGCTCGCCGAGGAGCGAGGCTACACGGCGAGCCATCAAGTTCTGACCCGCCATGGTGGCCCCGATTCAGGTGCAGGTCGACGCGCAGCGGCAACACTCGAAGATGCGGGTATAATCACCAACATGAACATGCTTCCAGGTGATACCAAGGCGATGAGCGGACCCAGCGGCCTGCGACTCGGCGTGCCAGAGTTGACTCGAGTCGGCATGGGTGCAGATGAGATGCAGGATGTGGCGCGATTCTTCGCTCGCGCACTCATCGCAGAAGGGGAAATCACGACCGTGAAGCGTGATGTCATCGAATTCAAGTCGCGCTTCCAGACGGTGAAATATTGCTTTGAGGAAGGTCCAGCCTACCCTGGACTCTGACGGACTTGTCCGGCGCAGGATTATTGGCTCCGACTATCGGTCACGGCTCTGATGCCCACGCGCGCGTACGCAGCCGTTCTCCTGACCGCGATTCTGCTGACTTCCGGCTGCATGGGTCTTTTCGAGAGTGGTGAGGAACTCCCTGAAGAGACCGATTGTGAGGCTCAACCGAACCATCCAGGGTGTTTCGAGGAGGTCATCACCGAGGATGATTGTCGTATCGATCAGGTGTTCACAGGCGATTCTTGTCGTCAGATGGTCAAGCCGAGTGGCCTCTCTTATGGGGAGAGCTCAATCAATCTGCAAGTCGGCGGGGAGATGCAGGCACTCACTCCTTCTTTCCTTGGAGATGGGCCAGATACTTGGGTCATCAACCCATATCTTCCTGGCGGACTTTCATTCAACTCGGACTCAGGAGTCATTTCTGGCACGCCGAATACTCCTTCTCAGACGATTCGTTATACCATCGTGGCTTCGAACATCATGGGCTCGACCAATTCCTGGGTCGAAATCGAAATCATCGCCCTCGCCCCCGGTGCTCTACTTTACCCCGAAACGGTACTGGATTGTGAGCTCAGGCACTTCTGCGTTCTCAATCCTCCTCTGCTAGAGGGAGGTGAGCCAGATTCGTGGTCCGTCGAGCCCCCCCTTCCGAGCGGATTCTTCCTCCTGGAGGATGGCTCGATAGAAGGTAACCCAGTCCATCTCGGCGATACGAACCACACCATCACGATTTCGAATGATGGTGGTTCGACGGATGCGGAGATTCGCATCATCGTGCTTCACGAAGCGCCGCTTGGTTTGGTCTACGGTGGTAATCGCTACCACCTCAGCATCGGTGATTCGATACAGGTGATTCCGACCACGTCTGGCGGCGAAATCGTCTCGTGGTCGGTCGAACCTCTTCTACCGGATGGGTTGGAGTTGATGCAGTTTGACGGCTCGATTCGAGGCTCACCAACGACTCTTCAAACCCTCACCCAACATCGGATTACGGCAAGCAACACAGGCGGCTCGATTTCGGTCGATGTTCTCATCAGCGTCGCCGACCTACCAGTCACCAACCTGCGCTACACTCCGGATGCTTACGACCTCGAGCAAGGGGAGACGATTTCCGTCACCCCCAGTTACAGCGGGGGAACTCCTGACTCTTGGCAAATCGACCCGCCGCTGCCTTCGGGCTTCACTTTCGATGTCAGTAATGGCACGGTCGCGGGTATCGCAACAGATCTACAGCAATGGACAAGCCATACGGTCTGGGCCAACAACACCGGTGGAATGGCATCCACCTCGCTTCGCATCAAAATCACGGCTTCACCGCCGGACCTGATTTCGTGGCCCCGCCTCGAATTCGCTCTCGGCGCGAATCAATCAGCCTTCATCGAAGCGACGAATGATGGACCCGCAATCGACACATGGGAAATCGACCCAACACTCCCGATAGGTTTGACCCTGCTCGACAATGGCAGCATCTCAGGCACCCCAACGCATCGCTCACCTTGGACCGAATACACCATCTGGGCCAACAACACCGGCGGCGCAGTCGGTCTCAACATCTGGATCGCGGTACACGACCTCCGGGCCGACCAAGCAGATTTACTCCGCGGGATGACCAAGGCAGACTGGGGCGGATGGTCTTCGCTCATCCTTCCGATAGGTGAGTGGGCCTTCCCGGTCGGTCACGACGACAGCGGAAACGTTGTCGTTTCAGCCTCCCACGCGGGCAAGGGAAGAATTCTCGGCTACGGACACGAGTCTTGGGTCGCCTCGACCTCGAATGCCTTCACGCTCAGAGCGGTGGAGTGGGTTTGCGGCGAGAACGCCGATGTGGGTCTTGCATACGGAGCCGGATTCGACAATTTCGAGGATGAACTGCAGGCTGAAGGCCATACTGTTCATCTCTCGGTGACTCCCGACGATCTCAGTGGAATAGATTGCCTTCTAGACGAATTCTGGAACGGCCATGACGACGCGGATAACCTTGCATTGGAGGAGTTCATTCTAGGCGGAGGGGGCTTGATCATGGGCGGTCATGCGTGGTATTGGTCCTACTCGAACAGCGACGTTGCGCACAATTATCCCGGCAACAAGATTGCCAAGACGACGGGGCTTTTCGTCTCTACGAGCTGGGGTTATAACGACGTCAACTTCCAAACCATGCCAGACGAATATTCGACGATCAGCTATGCTGTGGCCGCGGTTCTAGCCGACCGAATCGATGGTGTTGAAATGAGTGCTGAAGACGCTACTACTGCCTATGAAGCCCTCTCGGATTGCACTTGGGTGGTGACGCTCGACTTCATCGACTTCTGGACTCCCCTTCGAAAACTGGTCAACGAAACCGGTTGGACTGTCATCCCCTACAGCACACTCTGGGACAGCGCTGGCCATGATCTGGGCGCCGACCCTGTTGCGGATATCATTCTACGGCTGGAAGATGCGCTGATGAATCGTCTTCCAGCCGACGAATTACCAGTTCATCCCAGCCATGTCGAATTCCCTGGCGAGGTGCCTGCGAATGCTACGAGAATCTCTCGCACGGTGACGGTGAATGGGACACAACCTGGACTTCCGGGCAATTTTGGATATTCGGGCGCGCGCAGCTCAATTAGAATGTCGACAGGGCTCTATGCGCCGCCCGGTGAAATCATCACCATCGATGTCTCTCAAGAGGTCGCCGATCTGGGATTCTGGATTCTCATCGGCGCCCACACAGATGGTCTGTGGGGCAAGGATGTCATCAAGCGGCATTCGCGAATCTTCCGTTATTGGGATGTGGACAATATCAGTGTCGAGGTCGGGAATGCCTTCGGGGGACCGATTTACGCTTCGATTCCCGCCGGCTCCGAATTCGGCGAAATAGAGATCACGATTTCGGGCGCGGTTCGCGCTCCGATTTTCATCCTCGGAGAGACGACGGATTACCAATGGAACTCGACGATTCGCGATTATCCAGCACCTTGGACCGAACTCGTCTCTAACCATTTCATCATGACCGTGCCGAGCGATGAGATTCGAGATCTGGATAATCCGACCGACCTGATGGAATGGTGGGATGTAGCCCTTGAAATGGAGCATTTCATCTACGGCTACACGCCTTGGCCGCGCGTCGAGCGCGCGGTCTTTGACGTACAGATTTCAGCTGGTTGGATGCACTCAGGATATCCCTTCATGGCTCATGACCTATCTGTGCCAAACGTCGTCGACCTCGAACATATGAACGAATCTGGTGATTGGGGAATGTTCCACGAATTGGGGCATAATCACCAATGGATGCCATCGACTCTGCCAGGCACGACGGAGACCGGTTGCAATTTCGCCAGCGTCTATCTGATGGAGGAATTGGTCGGAATCGAATCTGGTCATAGCGGGCTGACTCCGGAGGCCCGGGCCGGTCAAATGAGGGATTATTTCGAAGATGGTTCGAACATCAACAATTGGTCGGTTTGGATAGCCCTTGTCACCTTCATTCTGGTGAAGGAATATTGGGGCGGTTGGGGGCCGATAACCGAGGCACTGACCGTCTATTACACCCTGCCGGCAGCCGAGGTTCCTATTGGTGGGGATGAAGAATTCAACGCTTGGGTTTTACATCTTTCAAATGCGACTGGCTACAACATGGCACCTTATCACGCCGCTTGGGGATTCCCTCTGACGCAGGCGACCTTCGACTCCCTCGACCACCTTCCAGTCTGGGTCGATGACCAATTACGCGGAGAATATTTCGTCTACGATGCGATGCTTCGAGGTCTGGTCGCATCGAACATCACCAATGATGATGCAACGATCAATTGGGAGGTTTACGATAATGGTACAAACACCACTCTCACGATTTACTATGGGCCAGCAGATATGGGGAATAACAGTGCCCTCTGGCCCAACAGTGATGATATGGGAGATAGTGAGGTCGGATTCGATTCGACGACAATCACCTTCACCTCAGACGCCACACACTACATCCGCATCAAGGCCAGCAACGAAGAGAGGGATACCTGGTTCGGACCGATTTCGGTGTCACCTGCTTGAGGAGCATCAACTGGTTATTCGTCGAAGCAGGGCTTCGAAGGAGATGTTCGGGCAATGGCGCTGATGAAGTTGGGCGAGAGGGATCCACACCAGCGTGTGGGCGATGGTGATTGCGAAGGCGGGAATGAGAGCCAATCGAGGTTCACCTTCGAGACACATCGCTGCGGCGCCTAACACGGCGAAATGGGCGACGTAGATCGTCAGCGTGATTTGACCCACGGGTTCGATGAAGGCGAGTTTGTCTCCTCCCTCTACGGAAAATCGTGAGAGCAGGGCTTCAGTGAGTAAGACGAAGGTAGCAGCGGTGATCAAAAAGGCCGCATTCGCTGGGAAGAATGTCAGAATCGCATCTCCCTCAGTCAGTGCAAATGGGATGCCGAGTCGTGCAGATTGAATCATAGAGATTCCGATTACTGCGAAACCTCCTGACATCCAGAGAACGCTATTTCTTCGATTATCCTCGATATCGCAGAGAATCGATCCGAGGAACATGAAGGAGAGCCATGGCAGCGCAGGGTAGGTCCCGTTGATCAGCAGCCGCTCGAACCATTCCTCGACGCCACTCGAACCGACACGCGTCCACCATCCCCAATCGGGGCCTGCGAGATCACCCAACACCAATGGGGTTGCGATGAATGCCAGCATCAGGACGCCGCGTGCGCGCAAGCTGAGATTGACAATCAGTGGGGCAGCGAGGGCGGCGAGGGCGAGTAGTGTGAGGATTCCAGGAGTCTGCCATTCAAAGCGACCGCCGCGCTCGTCATTTAGCAGAATGTTGACGAGGAATTGGCAAGCGACCAGCAGGGCGATGCGTGGAAGCAGCCAATTGAGCCATGCCTCGGAGCGCAGGCCATTCGAGAAGCGACGCTGTGCTCCGCGATGCAATCCCCAGCCGGAGACTGTGACGAAAAGTGGGGCGGCCATGCCGCCGAAGGCAGCGGCGACGAAGGCTGCGGGGTGGCCGACAGTGATTCCGCTCGGCGGAATGATTGCTGCTGTGTGGACTTCGACCATGCACAGAATCGCAATGGCCCGCATCTGGTCGATGTGTTTGAGTCGCATTCCATCACCCGATGATGTCTGTGATTCGCGATTGCACATCAACCTCGTCGCTCTGAATAGTGAATGCTGAAGAGAGATTTTCGGACATGCCCTCCGGCAAAGTTCCGCGATGATAAATGACGATCAATGGGTCGCCAGACTCCACTTCATCGCCTTTTTGGACCTCCAGAATCGCACCGACCTGGGCGTCGACGGTGTCGTTCAGTTTTTTTCGTCCAGAGCCCAAATCGAGGCAGGCGTGGGCGACTGCCAGTGCGTCGATGTCTGAGATTCTACCAGCTGATTCAGCGAAGATCTCGGTCGAGAGGAGGCTCGTATCGAGCAGACCGAGAGAGCGCAGCAGCGAAGCATCGGTATCGAAATCAGAAGGGCTCCCACCTTGGGCAGCGACCATTTGCAAGAATCGCTCAAAGGCGCTCCCGTCGTTCAGCGAATTGTGGATCAGCAGCGCTCCTGCTACCATATCTTCGGCTAAGCCAGCCCCAGTCAATAAGAGGCCACCTTGCACGCAGACCAGTTCCTCGAGATCGTGTGGTCCACGCCCGCAAAGCGTCTCGACACTCTCGACGATTTCCAAGGCGTTTCCAACAGCGCAACCGAGCGGTTGATCCATCGTTGAAAGGACAGCCGTCGTTTGAATTCCCATACCATTCGCGACTTCTACCATCGAGCGCGCCAACGCCTCAGCTTGCTCGCGCTCGACCATGAAAGCGGCTCGACCGTGCTTGACATCGAGTACCAAAGCCGTCAATCCTTCAGCAGCCTTCTTCGAGACTATCGAGGAGGTGATGAGCGGGAGCGATGCGACAGTTCCAGTCACATCGCGAAGAGCATACATTCGACGGTCGGCCGGCACCAGATTTTCGGTTTGCCCAACCATCGCCAGCCCGATTCTCTCGACCTGACCTCGAACCTCATCCGTTGAGAGATTGACACGAAATCCGGCTATGCTCTCCAATTTGTCCAGCGTCCCGCCAGTATGTCCCAACCCCCGTCCTGAGATCATCGGGACCTTGAGTCCGCAAGCAGCGAGAGCGGGTGCCAGCGGAATCGAGACCTTGTCGCCAACCCCGCCGGTCGAGTGTTTGTCAACAACCAAGTGTGCCCAATCAGCCGGCCATTCGAGAATTTCTCCAGAGTCACGCATCGCCTCGGTCAGAGCAACAATCTGAGCCGAGTCGAGCCCATTCTCGAACACCCCACGCAGCCATGCAACGACCTCGTCATCGGTCAGTGAGTCGTTCGTGACCCCTTCAACGAACCGCCCGATATCGGCGCTCATGCCTCGTCCTCTTCGGCTTCGTCGCGCAATTCTTCAAGAGAAATACCGCGGTCCAGCCGCCATTGGACCTCGTCGCGACTCAATTCCTCGAAACCGAATCCGTCGAGTACAATCGCTCCGTGTGAACCATCGTCTCGCCCCTCGGTCAACTCTCTCGTGTCCGCCGCCTTCTCATCGAAACGTGTCCCCTTCAGTATCGCCATTTCCGAGTCGACGTCATCGAATCGGTAGCCTGAATCGTCGACGAGGCGCTCATCAGCCTTGGTTTTCGGCCGTCGAATCATCGTCAATCCAGCGCCGAGCAATGAGATCGCCGCAATGAGCGTAATACCGAGCAGGAATTTCGCACCCGGAGTCGCAAGAGGGTCATCTCTGACATTGATGATACTCCCCGGTTCATCTTCGCCGTTGCCGCTCCCTCCATTGTTTGAGTTAGTCCCTCCACCGTCTCCAGGGCCAGGGTCCACAGGTTCGTCGTCGCAGCCGAATTGCTCGCCGTCGGGTACACCATTTCCATCGACATCGCCAGAGACCATGGCTGCTGAAGGTGCGCGCATCACGGACCGAGCAAAGTTTGCTTCCTGACCGTCGAGGATGCAATCATCATCCGTGTCGGCATCGAGTGGGTCGCCGCCGAGCAGGTATTCGTTGAGATTGTCAAGCCCATCCTCGTCTGGATCGAGGGATTGCTCGCTGAGGGCTGTTCCGAGCACGGCCGCACTGTGGCGGTTGAGCCCGTACTCGACCTCCCAAGAATCTGGGAGAAGGTCGCCATCGGAATCGGTGAAAGCGTCGAGACGTCGCCAATCTTCGTCGAATGAAGCGCCGAAGATCGCCGCCAATTCACTCGACTCAGCAATAACCCCCATCTCCCGATTCCGCAGCATTGAACTCGAACCCCAATTCATGCCGCCAACCAAAATCGTATCATCATCGATGATCATGCCTTTGTTGTGTAATTTCCAGATGGTCGGCGATGTCGCCATCAATCTGGCGTTGACATCGAGACCTTGAGTGCCATTCCAATCGGTGTTGAACAAGTTTACAGCATCACGAATATCGTCATCAGAATCGGCATAATAAGCATTCAACAGCAACTCGATTCTGACGCCTCGGACAGCCGCCGCATACAGGGCAGCCAGAATCGGATTCTCCTCGCCAAAACCCCAATACCAACCGAGATCGAGGTATTGCACAGAAATCCGCAGCATCGATTCAGCAGCTTCGATCTCAGTCATCAAACCGTCCACACAATCGTCTGGGCAGGTCAGCAGGCGCATACGGAACGGCGTTGTCGTGTCAGGCGTGAGTGTGGCGGTGGGCGTTGTCGCAGGGTCAGGTGAGAGGGTCCATCCCGCATCGGGGGAAAAGATGGAGGAATGCGCTTCGATATGCAAGTGATTCTCGTTTTCATCCCAAGCCATCCGATCAAGAACCGATGCGGCGAGAGGTGTGGAATCGATGAACAGGGACCATTCTCTATTGCCCGAATCTCCCGTTGGCGGGAAGCTTGAATCCTTCCAATTTCCAGACGAGAACCAAGTGCTGCTGCCGTCTCGAACCGCTGTTTTGCTGTGAATGAAAGCGTAGGGTGAACTGATTGCAGTCGGGTCGATCATCCACAGGACACTCGCTCCGGCGTCGCTCAGGCTCTGCGCATGACCGAGTTGGTCTTGTTTGGCATAATAATCATCGAAGATGCCTTCTTCGAGTACGATGGTCACCTCGACTCCACGCGCGAGGGCGCGTAGAAGTGCATGAGTCAGGTCGGGACTCATCATCTCATACATCTGAATGTGCAGAGATTCATCTGCCTCCTCGAGCCAGCGCAGAAGGTCGGCAAGGCCAGTCTCTGGGCTGAAGGAGGCTTTTGCCGACATACCGATATGTGGGTCGAATTCGGCACCATCGCAGAAGATCGAGGCGCCGATTCGAATCCATCGTTCCTGCCAATCAGCTGCTGAATCTGTGTCTTGGCCGTCGGAGCAGCCGTCGCCTCGCATCAATATGAGTCCAGGCGTGCCATCGCCTGGAACAGATGTGGCTGGTCCTGTCCAACCATCTATCTCGGCATCGCCGCCACCGTAGACGATGGCGTCCACAACTATCCCAGTCGGCTCCTTGAGTTGTAATGCGCCGCCATAATCGACGAGCCACGGCATGTTATTCATCACCGAATTGCCATCGATGGCGACTATGCCGCCATCGGCGAGAAGGTTCGCTGGATTTTCAGAGAGAACCACCGACTCGCCTGCGCCAAGGATGAATTGGCCGAACTCCGAAATCCATGGAGTCGTTGAGCGAATTCGATCGATTGTCCATCCTCGCAAGTTCACATCTTGGCCGCCGAAGTTGGTTATCTCGAGCCAATCGTTCTCTCGGTCGGGAACTTCTCCTGGCATTATTCGGGTGAATCGAATATCGTATTCTCCATCCCAGATTTCAGGCTCGCTGGTTGGCTCCCAGAGCCAGACCATGTTGTTCTCATGCTTGCCCGTGTCTTCGCCGATCAGAACTCGTCCGTCATCCAGAACGGCGAGGTTGTCCGGTCCAGCGAGGTTGTTCACATCGCATTCGTATGTGGCTGAAGATGTGTAAGGGCCACCGGATATCACTGGTTCAATCCTGTTCACATTCCAGTCATCATCCAAAGTCATGCGGTAGACGATTCCACAACGATTCTGTGTGACATCGATGTCGCCCTGTCCATCACTCATATCGTAACGAACATCAGACATCGCCAGATAGAGGTGATCGGGCGCGTTTGGATTGAACACAATCCCTTCCATCTTGTTCCATTCATCGCTGGCTCCAAGCGC
>DAHR01000015.1:102621-131666 GCA_002498525.1 Euryarchaeota archaeon UBA58 | reverse complement strand
CCCGCGATGACCAAGAACTACAACTCATCAAAGAGCAACACCTCAAGCATCAACGTCGAAGACGACCTTGTTGGCGATGGCGGCGGTCCCGGCGAGCCCGCGATGACCAAGAATTACAACTCATCAAAGAGCAACACTTCCAGCGTGAAGGGCGAGGGGGTCGATGGACCTACAGAGGTATCATCTGGGGAAGCGACCCACTGGGATGCGATGCGCGAGGACCGCGAGCACGAGCGCATGGTCAAGAAGGGTCCAGGAATTGTAAGGAAGGGGGTGGGCAAGACCCTAGGCCTCGCTAAGACCATGATTATGACCGCTGTACTGATCTCTGTCGCAGGAGCCGGTGTCGATGTATACCAGACTTACAACGATGCGATTGCGATAGACCTCGAGAAGCACATCACAGATGCCGACTTCGAATTGAGTAACGACAAATCCGAAATCAGCGGGACCGTGGGCTTTGATATTCCGGAGATGGGGACGTTTGAGAAGAGCATCATAGCCAGCGTGCACGTTACCATACTCGAATCGAATCCGACCACAGACGGCGATTACGAGTTCGAATACACGCTGGGCAGTGGAGAACAGTTCTATGAATTCACATTGGACAACCTTGACCCGGTCACAGTTGAGAAGATCGAAGCAGGACAGCCACTAGACATCGAGTACTCCGGAACGATATCAGTCACCTACCTCGGAGTCGAGATCCCATCAGTCACGATGGACATCCCCCTGACTACGACCACTGTCGAGACGGCTTGATTAGGGCCTAGGGCTTCGGTAGTTCATGCCTGACTACGGGGCAATACGCTGCTCACGAGGCGGCGCGCTCGATAGCCGCCGCGACGCGCTCCATGTCCAATCCCTGCTCGCGCGCGACGAGGGCTAGGGCCATCCATAGAGTCACGGGACCGAGGGCACGGCGCTTGCGCTGGGCGCGCCGAACGACCTCCCTGTTGGCGAGGCCCGATTCCTTCGCTATCAGATCGATGAGGACTGGAATGCTGCCCTCGGCGCGGTCCACCAACTGCTCCCGCGGCCCACCTGATGCAGCGCCTAATGCGGTTCCCGAAACGGTCGGGCGAGAGAACCTCGTAGGGTCTCGTGGTTCTGCAGCAGGTGAAGGGGTACCCGCTATCACCCTCGGTGTCGAGAAAGCGCTTGTAGGGTCTGGTTTTGAAGACCGACCGAGTGCTGTAGTCGGCTGCTGCCTGCTTGCCGACGATTCCGGCGAAGCTGTGGCTGTTGGGCATTCTGGCGGATCCAGCATTCGACGAATAATGGGTCTCCAACCGAGTCCGGGGGGCACGAGAGTAACGCCAGAAGTGACTGTGATCGATTCGGAATCAATCTCCAACCAGCCACGCTCGCAGAGTCTGTCGACCACTTTTTCAGCCTCTGCAGGGGTGAACCACTGCACGTCAAGCGACCACAGTCGAATCAGATCAGGGCGACTGACACCAACTGAATCCACATCATCGAAGGCACTCTGCAGAAGTCGTGCGACATCTCTCTCGTTGCTCATTGCTCGCCCTCCTTCTTTCTCGTTCGGTTCTGTGGCTTGAGGGTTACCACATGCAGGCGATAGAGGTCGAATTGAGACATTTCGTGCGTCGGTTGAAGAACCACCACCGTCTCGCGCCCCCTCAACCATGGCTAGAGACTACGTCGCTCGCGACCCGAAAACGGGCCGGCCGCTCAATCAACGGCGGAAGATCAAGCAGGTCGACATCCGCTCGATGTTGCCAAGCGAAGGCACTTGGGAGAGGCTTTCTCCAAGGGATATCATTCCCCTGGCTTCAGGCCGGGTTCCGATGGTTGAGTTATCTCGCTCAATGGGCGGTGGCCTAGCTCGTCGCAGAGATGGGATCCTTGCTCTGAACAGAGTCTTGCCATCCTTCGTCTCTGCCGCGCACGAGGCACTCTGCGAAGCCCTCGACGACGACGACCCACTGATCAGAATCGCCGCACTGGAAGCCCTCCCATCCTTCGCCATCAAGAAGCATGAAGACCTCTTCGTGTACCTTGCAGACCGCCTCCAAGAGGAAGATGATGATGTGAGGCGCAGCGCTCGCGAATGCCTACTCAGGGTCGCACCTGTCTTCCCATCAGGCTGCGAGGAGATTCTGCGCAGAGAATTGCGTCATCCGAGCAAACAACACCGTGACGATGCCTTCGCGACCTTGAAGGAGACGTCCGGGAACTGGGTGGAGACAGGCTGCCTCCACATCGACGAATTGATCCGTGAAGAAGACGTCGACCTTCGTCGTCGAGCCGCGCGCATCCTGCGAACGATAACGGTTCGAGGCGGAGCGACGGGTTGGGATCTCATCTCGTGGTCGCTGCAGGACGAGGACGCAATGGTTCGACGCCACGCCTCGGCCTGTCTGCCGAAGCTAGCCAATGTCGAATCCAGAGTCGCGACGATCCTCGTTGAAGCCGCGATGCTGGACGACGATGCAGGAGTTCGCAAGAACATGATTCGAACCCTCAGATCACTCGATCTGCACAACCCACGTGTCGCCCGACTCATCATGGACGGCGCCCGCGACAAAGACACCACACTCCGCAAAGCCTGCATCGATCAATTATCCATCATCCTGACCGGCGCCCGTCTGCTCGAGGTCGCCGGAGAACTGCTCCGCCAAGAGACACAACCGGACCTCCGAAAACGTCTCAAGCAATTGTCGACGGACGTCGATTGGGAAGGCACGGAAGCCGAGAAGAATCTCCGCCTCGCCCCACTCGACAAGGTCGAAGTCATCGACTACGATCTGGAAGAGGAACAGCCCCCGCTCGATACGCCGGAACCTGCACCCAACGAAGGCGAAACACCCACCGACCAGAGTGAGGCTGACGAATTCGAGGGCCACCACATCCCGAAACCACCGGTCCCCACACCACGTAGTGGTGAGCCACAAGCCGAGGGTGAAGGTCATAAACAGGAGTTGGGTCGGCGGGCCGCGAGGAAAGATGATGAGCGAGACATTTGATGGCAAGCTCGAGCAATTTGAGCGGCTATGGGACGGCGTGACGCCTAAGGGCATCAACCGAACCAAGTCCCTGAAGTTCCGTCAGTACATGCGCCAGCACGTGTTGCAGAAGTTCCACAAGCGGCGTAAGGAACAATACTCGAGCGCTGACAAAGGTCACTACAACCACAGTTTCTCGAGCAAAGACCAGTATCTCACAAAGGAGAACTGCCGGAAGTACTGGATGGGAGAGCTGCAGAAGGAAATCAGCGATTCGGAATCCTTCTGAGGCGATTAGATGAACCCTGTTGGTAATTCATTCAGTGATTGGGACCTAGACAGCGAAATCGCTGATGCGATTTCGAACAAAGGTTGGACAATTCCAACCGATATTCAGGTTGAAGCGATTCCTGTTGCCAGAGCCGGCCGCGACGTCGTCGGACAGGCTCGAACCGGTTCAGGCAAGACCGCCGCATTCGGCATTCCGATTATCGAGGCTTGTCAGGCGACTGGCTCGCCTCAGGCGATCGTCTTGTGCCCAACTAGGGAATTGGCCGTTCAGGTGGCCGAGGAGATCTCTTGGCTACAGGGTGGACTCGGCATGTCGGTCCAGACCGTTTACGGCGGTACTGACATCGAGAAACAAGCTAAATTGCTCGACAAGGGTGCAGACATCATCGTCGGCACCCCTGGCCGTGTCATCGACATGGCCAAGCGCGGCCACCTGAAACTTGCAGACATTCGTCGATTCTGCCTCGATGAGGCGGACCGGATGCTCGACATGGGGTTCTTTCCAGATGTTCTGTGGATCTTCGACCAGATGCCAGCGCGTGAACAGACGATGCTTTTCAGCGCCACCTTCCCGCAAGAGGTTCTCGACGCGGCGGAAGAATTCATGGACGACCCAGTCTTTGTCATGAGCGACGATCTGGAAGTGGAGATTCCTGAGATCGAACAGTTCGCGGTTCGCATCGGCCGTCCTAACAAACTCTGGGTTCTGGGCCGTCTGATCGCCAATATGAGCGAAGATGACCAGATGCTGATTTTCACCAATACCAAGCGCATGGTCGACCTGCTGGAAGAGCGCTTGAGTAAATTCGGTATGCGCGCTGTCGGCCTGCACGGCGACAAAGCGCAGAATCGTCGTGAGAAGATCCTCGACTCCTTCCGCGACGGCCGAGAGCGAATCGTCGTCGCCACCGACGTGGCAGCACGAGGCCTCGATGTCGACGGCATCACCC
Organism: Euryarchaeota archaeon UBA58; assembly: GCA_002498525.1. Classification (GTDB taxonomy): domain Archaea; phylum Thermoplasmatota; class Poseidoniia; order Poseidoniales; family Thalassarchaeaceae; genus MGIIb-O1. The sequence continues at coordinate 127,453 of DAHR01000015.1, read as the reverse complement.
ACGTGGTCAATTACGACCTGCCGACCGAGACCGAATCATATGTCCACAGAATCGGCCGCACCGGACGCATGGGTCGTAAAGGCCAGGCATGGTCGCTGGTATCCAAAGAAGACATGGGAGAACTCGACAAGATCTCCAACACCTGGAACCTCGACATCCCTTACGTCGACACCCCCCCTCTCCCCGAAGGCATGAATCGCGACCCAGTTCGCAAGCGCGATGATTGGTCCGAGGTGACCGATCCCTTCGGAATGGTCAGCATCAGCCTCGCCGTCGGCAAGGCTGATTCGACAAAGCGTGCCTTGGCCGATTGGATTGTCGATGAGGCACGCATTCAAGAGATAGCATTGGGTGAAATCGACATGGGCGAAGCGGCCTCGACAGTCCAGATACATGTCGAGAAGGCCGCGTATGTCATCGATGTCATCAAGAAACGGGAATTCAACGGACGCGCTCTGAAGCCAACGATAGTAGGAGCGTAAGGTGTCGAAATGGCTGTCCTCAGCCACTCGACTCTGACTTGTCCCGAGTGTGGTCATGCCGAGAATCTCGAATTGCCCACGGACACTTGCCTGTTCTTCCACGAATGCGCCGGATGTTCGACTCTGCTGCGAGCCGACAAAGACGATTGTTGCGTCTTCTGCAGCTACGGAGATGTGGCCTGCCCCTCCATCCAAGAACAGAATGAGTGCTGTGCTGAGACGGTTGACGAGGCGCCTGTGAAGCGCCTCGACCTGATAGGATTCTTTTGCCCGATTCCGGTCCACGAGACTCGAAAGGCGATGGCGGAGATGTCCGCTGGCGAAGTCATCGAAGTCATTGGCGACGACCCGGAAACCCTGCGCGATATGCCTGCATTATGTGATCGAATTGGGGCACAATTGCTCAACGTGACCGAGGATGCTGGAGAATACACTTTCAGAATCAGAAAGTGAACCACAAAGGACACGCAGCTCGCGCAGAGCGCGAGGATGGGTTCATGACTTGGCGACGTGTGGCGAAAGCAATGGGAGTTCCTGATCGACCGATTGACCTGACCGAGAAACTCGAGGTTCCGGCGGATGCTCGACTGCCTACTGCTCAGGGCGTATTCCGCATCCGAGTCTTCCACGAAGACTCATCCGGATTGGATCATGTCGCCCTGACGCTGGGAGACATGAAAGGCCCCGATCCAGTTCATGTTCGAGTCCATTCGGAATGTCTCACAGGAGATGCTTTCGGCAGTCTGCGCTGCGATTGCGGAGCCCAGTTGAACGCAGCGCTGAGCCACATTCAAGAGATTGGCTGGGGGTGCCTTCTCTACCTACGTCAAGAGGGGAGAGGAATAGGACTGCATGCCAAGATACAGGCTTACAATCTGCAGGACAAGGGTGCCGATACAATCGATGCGAATCTGATGCTTGGCCACCCCGCAGATGCCCGCGACTACAGAATCGCAGCAGAGATGCTTCGCGGGGTTGGCATCGATCGAGTCTGTCTGCTGACCAACAATCCAGACAAGGCTGGACAGTTGCAGGATTTGGGCATCGATGTTGCCGAAATGATGCCACTCATCGCCGGCATCAGTGAGCACAACCGCGACTACCTCGGGACCAAGGTCAATAGGATGGGACACCACATCACCGAAGACGATCTCAATTCAAATTGAAGCAAGTGACTCATCGAGGAGTCAAGGCGAGTGCAACTCGCCTTAACGACGTCAGAACGCAATCCGGACACACACCCATCTTACAATCGACCACAATCAGATGGGGCCGTGGCCGGGACTTGAACCCGGGCCGGCGGGACCACAACCCACCGTGCTAACCGCTACACTACCACAGCCGTATGCATGCGGTCGACCGACAGGGCGTATTTCAAGCGTTGTGCAGGACGATGGCGAGTGAACCAGCAACCAACGGATTGAAGCGCTGCTGACCTGCGTGAGAGAATGATGGGCAGAGCATATGCTGTGAGCATCTCATTGGCTGTCCTAGCTCTGGCAGCCGCATTCGCACCACTCTCGGCGGCTGATGTCGTCATCGCTTCGGATAGGATCGAATTGCTTGAAGCGGGTTCCTTCGACGATGAAACACTTTGGGAATTAAGCAGTACGCGAGCCTTCTCGAACGACCCATCTCAATATAGCGTCGGAATTGTAGCCGATGGAGAATTGTCGTTCACGCATGCGCGGCCGGATAACTTCGCCATCACGACAATTTGGGGGGCCACGACCCCGACCGATTCGAATGCCTCCACGGGAGCACCGGATGGTTACTACGTCTGGTCCAGAGGCCCCGACATCACGCTCGAAGGATACGCCTTCACTGGCTTGTCTGGCAGGGTGATTGCGAATGTCTCGATGGTTTTGCACATCGAGATTCCCGATGCGCTGACGTCAGATGAGATTCGCATCACGATTGCAGCGAACGGGCCCGAGAGGCTCGTTCGAACGATTGCACGGACCTTCAATGGCGTCTATCGGATGGATAACCCGATGGTGGTGTCGATGGATGGTCTGCAGGCTTGGACCTGGAGTGATTTGGGTAATTCTTCTGTGACTGTGGATTATGTCTCCAACGGCGCGCCGGATGATTCTGAGGTGCGCGTCGATGCGGTTGGCATCCGCGTCAAATATCACCAACCGTGGTATTCCTTCGAGACAGCACGGGCGAGTCATTCGGTGAGTGGCTTGTCGATGCCCGTGCTCGATTTCGGGCCTTATGACGGTCAAATTTCGGATTTGGATCGAATTAGTTGTGGCCTTACGCCAGAGGGACCAAATTCAGGCACGTGGGCTTTTGAAGTCGGGACGCCTTACGATCAGGAGCTGGGCAGAATCCACGTCTTCGGGACTGGAAATTACACAATCGTAACCTATACCTCATTGTTTGATCAGGATGGTCCTTCGGATGATAATCTGGAGAAAATCCTGAATTCAGGGGATCTGATGAAGAATCAAACCTATGTCAGAGTGATTATCGAAGATGGCTGCATCTCCAGTGCTCGTATTGACATCAATGACCCGCACTTGGTAGTTGAAGGATGGACCTCGGGCTCGACTGGTGGACTGGCTTCCTTCGGCAGCAACATTCTCTTCGCAGTCGGTTCTGAACTTGTCAATTCGACGCCGATAACGCCTGGACCCTTCTCGATCTCTGTGCCGATTGGTCATGCGCTTCCTAGCCTGAACGAAGCGCTCGATATCGCTGTAGGCGCAAGATTCCAGTGGTCCTCGAATGGTGCGGCGGAAACTACCGTCGTTCACATAACTTCGATGGCGATAGTCGGCGGATTCCACCTCGAATGGGATCTCTCGGTCACCTGTTCTCCGCTGGTCAACATCGAGATGGATGAGGATGGAGGTGGCCTATTGATTCCGATGGCCAGTCGCTGCGAAGACGACCTGACCGCTTGGGAGGACCTACAGGTATTCGCTTTCACAGAGGATTCCGAATTGATTGAAGTCTCGGCCTTGGGAGGCGACATCAGGATTCAACCGGTCACAGACGCTAGCGGGGATGCTGCGATTATCTATGGCGTCGTCGATGCGAGTGGGAATCAATGGATTGACGATGTCCTTGTCCACATCAGCCCAGTCGAGGATCCTCCCTCGATCTCCGGGCTGCCAGTCATCACCTACATCGAACTCGGGCAGACACGGGTTATTGACGTTGATATCTCGGACCCCGACACGAGCAATCTACTGATCACCACAAGCCGCTCGTGGGCGACGATAGACGACTTCGGCGACCTCATCCTGACCCCGGTCGAGCCGGGCGTTCACATGGTCGAAATCATTGCCACCGATGGTACCCACACTGCGAGACAAAGCATCGAGGTCGTCGTCACGGCGATGCCCGACCTCGTCCTCGAGAATCTTGAGGTCTGGCTGGGTGGAGCATCAGTCAGCGTGGTGAACGAAGGCGATGTGGTGCAACTCAAGGTCTACGTGCGCAACGAAGGGCGCGGTGTGGCTAATGGAGTCGATGTCAGATGCTGGCTCGACGGAGTTCTGGTCGGCTCCTCGATGATTGATTCGATCTCTCCGGGTGGCCTTGGCATCGCCACCTGTGATACTCAGTTCAACAGCGCAGGAACTGCCCTCATCAATGCCATGGTCGACGGCACAGATTCGATCGAGGAAGCGAACGAGGATAACAACGAGATCGGCATCTCAATCGACGTTCGAAGCCGGAATGACGACGGCGGGGTCGGTGGAATCGACCGCGGGCCCACGATCCTCGCCGCCGCAATAGGAATCGTCGTCATCTCATTCGCAGCCCTGCAGATGAGCCCGGGACGGGTCAGCAAGCCATTTCGCAAGATGAAGTGAAACTGAACGATTCTAACGCTTTCGAGTATTCGTCTGGCTGATAAACGTCGAAAATCGGGGAATGGTTATACCCGAATCGATTGCCAAAGAAACTTACCGCGCTCCGCTATGGGGTGTGGTGGTGTGTGAGAATAATGATGAAGTTGAAAGTCCGTATAGAGACGGATGAGTGGATCTACGAAGAGCACGAAGTTCAGTGAACTCAGCTCTTCGACCAGGTCTGCGGATATGTTCCAGCCTGCATCAGAACGACCTTGGGTCGAGCGACTTCGCCGAATTGCATCGAAGCGAGTTTTTTCGCGTCAACATTGGTTTCAGCGATTGCAACTGCCTCGCCTTTGAGGGTTTCAAGAACTACGGTTGAGCCCTTTTCAATGCTCTCATCGAGGCTGACGACGCCGGGTCTCGCCAGTGCTGCTCCGTGTGAAATCGCTGCTGCTGCGCCATCCTTGACGACAATGCTGGGCAGGTGAGCGAGGATGCGCTCGACGGGTGCTATGAGATGGCGCAGGGCGCGATCGTCCTCGTGCTCGCGCAGTAGGAAGACCGCGTCGGTCATTTGCTGCATCGTGCAAGCGTGTGATTGGTCGAACGGGCCTGTGTTGTCGCGGTGCAGTTCGACGAGTTCGCAGGTCGTGTCGAGGAGGAGGCCGATGTCGCGGGCCAGGGTTCGGATGTAGGTGCCCGCGTTACAACGGATGGTGAGAACTGCGATTCTGGATTCCGTGTCGGATTCGATCAATCTGAAGTCATGGAGTACACGGCTTCTGACCTGTACCTTGACTGCGGATTCGAGTGGTGGGACATTGTAGATCTCACCTTTCAGATTCCCAATGAGTCCAATCAGTTCTCCGTCGCTGACCTCTCTGCCGAACTTCAGAATGGCGATGTAGCGCTTGTCGCCGGACAGTACGATATCTGTGAGTCTTGTTGCCTTTCCACACAGCATCGTCAGCAAACCGGTGGCGAAGGGATCGAGGGTTCCACCGTGGCCCAGGCGCTGTATTCCGAGCATTTCGCGGGCCCACGCAGTCAATTGATGACTGGTCGGGCCGCGTGGTTTGTCGATCATGATGACACCCGCATCGAGCAGTGCTTCGATGGGGCGGTCCTCGGGTGGGCAGCCGTGTTTCGGATCGCTTGAAGCCGTATCATCGAGTGTCAGCATCGTCATTCAATCAGCCCCCATCTCTGTCTCGACTAGCGCGTATACTTCCTCGGCACTCAGATCATTGGCGTCGATGACGAGCGTGTACGGAGTCATGTCGTCTAGGTCTATGTCATAGAGGCTTCTGTATCGAGCCTTGTCTGCCGCCTGTCGGCGGCTCGATTCGCCCAATCGAAGTTCGAATTCACCGCCCTCGCGGTTCTGAACGCGGCGAGCCCTCTCCTCGTCTGAAGTGTCGATCCAGACGCGGATGCAATCGATGTCCAGTCGGTGTGCCCACCAGCCGCTGAGTCGGCTCTCGAGAACTTCGGGGCCTGACGAATCGGTCATAGCCTGTTTCAGTCTGAAGTCCAACGATCGGTCGACATCGAGGTCATTCTTGCACAATTCACTGAAATCATGCACTGAAAGGTCTCGGCGCTCAGCCTCGGCTCGGAACACATCACCGCCATTCAGTGAGCGCCAACCCATCTCCGCACAGATCCGCCGAACCAGCGTCGAGGTGCCACTGCCTGGCGCGCCGCTGATGGTTATCTCGACCATTGCCCTCACCGCCACTCATTGAGGCAGACACCACATCGCAACCGACCAGTACTCGTCCTCGAGACCATCCTAGAAGAGCAATCAGGGCACTCTGTGCCCTGCTTCGGCGGTGCTGCATGTACATTTCCGCTGCTTCGCGCTCGCGCCGCCTGAGCCTTTCCAGCCCGCTTGCGTGGACCGTCGCGACCCCTGCGCTGGCCTTTCCGGGTTCGTTGTGATCCACTCTTCGAGGCTCGCTCTTCCTGTAGCAGGTGCAACAGAGGCTCGGGGATCGGGTCACCGGCGAGAATCAGAGGGTGCCTTCGATAACGCAGGAGTTTCAGGTGCCTGTCGATTATCCTTCCCAGTGGTGCGCTCATGGCGATGTAGGTGAAGACCCAGGCGGGGAAGATCCACATCACTCGGGCATCCATCTCCCACATCGGCTGCCATGGAACACTGACATAATCGACTCTGAATTCCAAGACTGAGTTCGCCATCCAACTGAAAATCGCGATGATGAAGATCATGGTGAACATCATCGGCTTCATCGTTGCCGATTGCATCGCCATCTGGTCGGGCATCATTTCCATCTGCAATTGCCGCATCTTCTCGACCCGAGCGGTGTCTCTAGCCGCCTGGGCTTCTTTCATCTGGCGCTGAATCTGCTTGTTACGATGAGCGAAATGGGCTTGGGTGAGTGGGTCCAAGAAGAAGGACCTGATGATGGTGTTCACCACCATGATCGACGAGCCAATGACGAATACGGTCGGGACGAACCATTTCTCATGGAAAGGCAACAGCGGCTCGATTATCGAACCGGCTCCGACTGCGAGGCCGGTCCGCAGTCCCGGAACTAGCATTATTACGAGCATCATCGCCAGTAGAACCAGCATCGGTGTCATCATGCCTGCGGTTGCTTGACCCTGTGCACCGCCACCACCTGCTGCCGCTGCCATGCTGCTGCCCTCGATGGACGTCGGATGAAGGATTCGGTCAGGCTCACATAAAATGTGAGCCAACTTCACTTGAATTGATAACTGCAGGTTTCACAGAGAGAGGCTCCTATCGAGGCCTCCGTGCCACAAGCGGGACAGATGTCGGGAACTGGGTCACCGACGTCCTTGGCCTCTGACTCGGGTTCAGAGTTCTCCTCGGATGCCTCCTCGGACTCGTATTCGGGCCAATCCTCGACCTCTTCCTCAGCGGTATCACCTGACTCTTCCTCAAGCTCATCCTCTGCCTCTTCATCGGAATCTCCCGCCGGCTCTTCATCGAGTTCTTCATCTGGATCTTCATCAGGCTCTTGGTCTAGCTCAGACTCGGTCTCCGCTTTTCTGGTCCGTGAACGTGCAGCCGCTTTCGGCTTGGCGGCCTCGTCGACCCATTCAGGTAGATTGGGTTCTTCGTCGACCTCGTCGCCGAATGTGGCGCCGTGGTAATCCTGTGTATCGGCGACCTTGTATTCACTTTCAGCATCGCCTTGGATCTCTAACACGACTTCGATTCTCTCATTCTGCTCGATTCTCCCGATCGGCCACGATACATGGATTCCTTCGCGGGCGGGTTCCTTGGTGTAATCGACCTCCCGCTCGCCAGATAACGTCGACCGAACGCTCGAGCGCTCGATGCTGAAAGTACCCGGGACGACATCGTGCAGAGTCAGATCTTCGAGCGCGCTGTCGGAATCATTCTGGAACATAAGGAGAATCTCGTATCTACCAGGCCCGGCAGCGGGGAAGACTTCCTTGCCGGTCGAGAAGCGGCGTCGGCGGTGGACGACGCGGATCATTGGTGCTCGATTACTGTACCGCGTCGCCACCGGACCGAAGCGTTCCATGCTGAAGTCGCTGCGAATCGGAGCGGCCAGACGGCCATTCTTGGGCGAGGGGTCCGCCGCATGCAGCGGATAACTGATGATCAGAGATTTGCCCGGCTGCAAGCCCAATGGCGCTGAAGTCCCGACTGTTATCCTCAGCGCATGGCCTTGCGAGTCGGGGGAGACGAGGTGTTCTTCCAACTGCGTCCCATCGACCACCTCGATACGATATTGTTCCTCTTTGAGGTCCGTCCCCTCGATCTCTATCCGGACCTGATCCGTCTGCGGCGGAGTGAAGATTCCCGGAATGTCATCGAGCAGGCGCATGACGTTTATCGGGGCTGAGCCGGTGTTCTCGACGACCGTCGTGCAATCGAGGTCGGAAGGCACGTAAGAGCGGATTCGAGAGATGCTGTATTGTTTGTTGACTTCAGCGTCGAGGACCTTGATACTGCGTTCCTTCAATTCCAGATGGCCGGTCGATTCGACATTCGCTCGTGGCAGAATCGAGTAGTTGATCTCGTGTGTGAAGTTTGGTTTATCGATGGCTTCGATGCGCTTCTCCAACGAATCCCAGAGCCCCTCTGGAGGAATGTCTTCGCGTAGATCGTGCATCTCGAGAAATGGTTTCTCCCGCCCTGCCAACCACACCGTCGCTCCCGATAAGCTGACCACGAACGAGGATCGATTCTCGACGACCAACTTGCAGTAGAAGACATCCGGTCGGTCGTCTTCTCTGGGGCTGACATAGCCGAATTGGCGAGCCCGGGATGAAACCGAGTCGAATTGGGCTCGAGAAACCGTTGCTTCACAGGCGTATGCGGCGCTGACTGCGCCGGTCGCGAATCTCTGGATGGTCCGCGTTGTGACTCTGGGATTCACTGCGAGAGTGGCGCTTTCGCCGACCGAGAGTCGGCCGATGCGCCAGATGAGTTCGCCATCCTTGATGTCGTATTCGGCTCCATCGTCGAGTTCGAAATTGTCTGGCAAGGCGCGCCGGACAACGACTTCGTTGAGGGAGACCAGCGCGACGTTCTCGACGTGCAGACGGACGAGAATCTCCTGCGAATCCTTGGCGAAGACCATCGAGAGGCTCGGTTCCTGTGAGCGCTCCGGCTCGGTGTCAATGTGTTCCGAGACGATCAGCATCCTTGGCCCCGAAGCCGTGTAAGGTAGATTGGTGGTTTCTGTCGCATCGAGTTCACGCACAGTGATGGCGCCGCCGCCGATGTCGGTTGAGCCGGTGTTCTGGAGTTGGATTTCGATATCCCAGACGCGGTCCTTGCGGCTCGAATTTCGTAGGATCAATTCACCATCGATCGTTTGCTGGCGGACCGAGCCGTCCGGATTGAGTACGCTCTCCTCCTTCTCTTTCAGAGTGACGTAGAGTTTGTCGCCCGGAATGGCATCGACTTCGGCTGCGTGCCGCAGATTCGGGGATAATTGTGGCGAGGCTTCCTTCGGGGGCGGCGGTGGTGGCACCGAAGTTCCTTTGTCGGCGAAGGGATCGGTGGATATTCCACTCGACTCGGCTTCAAGCGCCGCGTCGAGGGCGGCATTGATATCCGAGACCTTTGAATCGGTTGGTTCCTCATCAAACCATTCTGGTTCGTCGCTGGCTGGCTGATTTGCGAAGAAAGCCAGCGAATCAGCTAGGTCTACATCCTCCTCATCGGTCTCCGCGGACCCTTCAACCTCCCCTGCAGAAGTGCCTGGACTGCTCCCCCCAGTCCCGTAACCTGACGGGGGGGATGTCGGAGGCGGTCCCAATGAGGTAGGCACTGGTTCTGGCGAATCGAGGCCGGGGGGCGGAGGCGGTGGTGCATCAAAGCCAGCCGGCGGGGGTGGTGGAGTATCGAAACCAGCCGGTGGGGGCGGTGGAGTGTCGAAGCCGGCCGGGGGGGGTGGTGGTGCATCGAAGCCGGCCGGTGGGGGCGGGGGTGCTTCGAAGTCCGCAGCAGGAGGTGGTGCATCAGGCTCATCGATGCTCGAGGATTCGGGTTCCGGCAAGATTTCAGAGAATTCGTCCTCGTCCTCTTCATCAGCGAACCCAGGTGGAGGAGGAGGAGGTGGTGGAGGTGGAGGCATGCCGGAGGGCGCAGGAGGAGGTGTATCGGACATAGTGCTCGGCAGCCCCGAAGGTAGGCGGTGACGGCCATTCGGCTCGTTTAATTGTTGCTCGCGCGCAGTCCTATAGGACTGATTCAGTTCGCGAATGGTTGAATTACCCATCCGGCGGGCAGGAGTCGTGAGCAATCAGGACGGAACCACCCCGCCAGTCGTCTTCGTGGTCGGCACGGCTGGTGCTGGCAAGAGCACTCTGGTCACTGCCTTTCAACGCTGGGCGCGATTTCTGCAGATCGACGTCTTGACGATAAATCTCGATCCAGGCGCCGAGAGGGTGCATTATGATCCGGAATTCGATGTTCGTGATCTGGTTTCGCTCTCTGACGTGATGGATGAATACGACCTCGGTCCCAATGGGGCACAGATTCTCGCCGCGGACCTCGTCGCTTCACAGGCATTCGATATCCAGGAGGAGATCGAAGGGTTATCGGGAGACATCCTCATCATCGATACTCCGGGACAGGTCGAATTGTTCGCTTTCCGCGAGGCGTCCACCCACCTCGTAGAAGTTCTCGGACAAGGACGAGCTTGTCTCGTCTTCCTCTTCGACCCAATGCTTTCGCAGACGCCGAGCGGCTTCGTCTCGCAGATGTTATTGTCGTCGATCGTGCATTTCAGACTCGGACTGCCAACAGCCAATTTCCTTTCCAAAACCGATCTTCTGCCCCCCGAGGATCTCGCTCGTATTCTTGAGTGGGGTGATGATCTCGATGTGCTTGAAGCAGCTCTGTATGAAGAATCGGCGGCTGAGTCTGCGAGTCAGCATTCAGGTACTTCACGCGCTGAGTTCGCCATCGGTCAACTTCGGATGATGCAGCACGCAGCCATCCTACCAGGCCTCGTACCACTCTCGAGCGAAGAGGAAGAAGGACTGGCCGATCTCTTGACATTCGCTCAGACGGTATTCGGTGGGATGGCTGACATGAGGGATGGCTTCGCGGGAGACATCGAACATGAAATCAAATGAAAAGAAGGACCTTCTGGCGATCGATGATTTCGTAGAGGATCTACCAGATATCATCGATTGGGCGATTCGTTACAAAAACGATACGGAGATTCACGACGATTTCAAACCCTTGGATGGCTTATCCATCGGTTCGATCTACGAGAAGCCTTCGACCAGAACCCGAGTCTCATTCGAAGTCGGTGTGCATAAATTGGGAGGTCAATCGCTGACCCTTCTTGCAAATGACATCCAACTGGGAGAGTCGGAGTCGATCGCAGACACCGCTGCGGTACTTTCGCGCTTCCTAGACGGCATCACCTACCGTTGTTTCGGTCATGAAGACGTCGCTGAACTGGCTCGCACCGCAACGGTTCCGGTCATTAATGCGCTGTCGGATCTGCACCATCCCTGTCAGTCTGCTGCTGATCTCATGACCATCACCGAATTCGGCCAGAAGGACGCTGGACACATAGCCTGGGTCGGTGATGGCAACAACGTCTTGCACGATCTCGTCCTAGCAGGAGTCGCCCTTGGCCACGATGTCAAGTATGCCACACCAGAGGGGATGGAACCCGATTCTGGAGTCATGGCTCGAGCGAGAAGAATCGCCGATAGAACAGGAGCGAGCATCACCGGCAGTAACGATCCTGTCGAAGCGGTCAGCGATGCGGGTGTCGTCTACACCGACATTTTCGTCTCGATGGGGGAAGAACACATGTCTGACAAATCCGCCAAGTTTGAAGGCTTCCAGATAAACGAGGATCTCGTCGCCCATGCAGACTCGGATTACCTGTTCATGCACTGTCTGCCAGCTCATCGGGGCGAGGAAGTCAGCGATGCGGTTATCGATTCTAAGAACAGCATCGTCTTCGATCAGGCTGAAAACAGGATGTGGGCACAGATGTCTCTCTTGACATATATGTGCAACGAGGAAGCCTGGCAAGCCTATCACGCCTTGCAATGATCAGACCAGAGCGCTGATCAGTATACCGATCAAAGCCAGAATCATCGATTTCTTAGTCATCTTCTGAGCTGCGGTATCCTCAGCGAGGAAGAGGTGCTTCTTGACGACGGTCAGTGTGAACAGGGCTGGAGCCATCAGAATCAGATGGATATCGGGGAAGACGTTGAGGGCGAAGGGAGAGATCAGGGCAATCATGGTCACGAGAAGTATCGCCCAAGCAACGGCTCTGGCCTTCTCGGCCCCAACTCTCATCGCGAATGTGTTTCTACCCTCATCGCCCTCCATATCCTCGATATCCTTGATAATCTCACGAGCGAGATTGTACAGTGTGCCGATGAAGAAGAGGGACACTGCTCGCTGATTCCAGGGGTCGAACACACCCGCTGCACCGAACAGCACCACAAGTCCGACCGAAAGCGAAATGGCTAGATTACCAGGCAGACCTCTCTCCTTCAGACCGAGGGTGACGGAGCCGATCGATTCATAATTCACCAGCAGCAGAATCGCAGCAAGCCAGATGAAGACGGCGGGATACCAACTGCTGAAGTCTTCTGTCAATCCTGATGCTATCAGGCCACCTTGTGCGAGACTACCGAGAGAGATCGCCATCATCAGCAGGATACCGTTGCGAGCCGACGAGATTGAGATTCGGCCAGAAGGAATGGGGCGGCCGGGTTGATTCACTTTGTCGATATTGAGGTCGAGATAATCGTTGAGAGCATTCCACGAAGCCATGAAGGCATAGACCGAGAGGCCGAGAAGAAGGGTGATTCTCGCCTCGTCGCCGGACGGTATCGTCTCGAGTGCGAGAGTGGCGCCGAGGAAAACTCCGACAAGACCGGTGACGCAGTTACCGGCTCGGAATAATTCCAACCAATCCGAGAAGCTCGCCACAAGACGGCGTCGGGTCATGCGGTATTGATTGCTTGCCCATCTCAAGCCGGAATCAATTGTTGCTCATCAGCCAACGCCCAGACGCAGACAGTGTAAACGCTGCCGCGGAACTGCCCACGCTTATGGCCTACTTTGGCGAAGCGGCGATCCTTGGCGAGGATGTTGCCGACTTGATTCATCGTCGCACCCCATCGAAATCTCTCATTGAGATGGTCGAAGACCTCGACCGTGTTCGCAGTGCCCTGTTCTTCCAACAGAACACGAATGGCCTCACGCAGTCGGAAAGTTCGGGACATCAGAGCGCCTCCGCCTTAGCATGCCGAGAAGAATCTAGCGAGGCGAGTACCCTTGCGTGTAGTCCATTCCAACTCGATCTGCTGACATTCACGCGCATGGCGGGTTTCGGCAAAGGTTGCCAAGCGCCTCGATCAGCTATGCGACCTGTTGAGTTGACCAACTGGCTGTTTCGGGGTGTGGCAGGGTTGTTCGTCGTCTTCCTCAGAGTCCGGAGGCAGACTATCCTGACGGGGTCAGGGCGCTTCCTGTAGATTCGATGGCTGTTGTGGTTCGGGCTTCGGTTCATGGCCTGATGACGCACGGTCAGCATATCAACCGCCGGAACAGAGTCCTAACTGAAAGTGAAAGTGAATACGAAAGTGAATATGAAGAGCAAAATAGACGCTCCATCCATTGTTTTCAAATACGGAATGGGGGTGGCGCGACCACCACGCTCGTGTAGTGTAGTTCGGTCCATCATGACGGACTCTCGATCCGTCGACCCGGGTTCAAATCCCGGCACGAGCACCAAATCTAATTCTAGCAGATTATTCGAATAGTCATTCATCCACTGAACAATCCAGGACCTATCATCGGTGTGACGGAGGACTCCTGAATTGGTCAGAACGGTCTTAAGCGCCGCTTCGTTGCAATAGTAAGGTCCGTATGCGTGTAGAGCATGATGTGAAATTGACCTTTGATGACGTTTTGATTAGACCGAAGCGCAGCACGCTGGTTTCACGCTCCGATGTGACACTGGAACGCGAGTTCAAATTCCGCCACACCAACACCACTTGGGCTGGCGTGCCGATCATTGCATCCAACATGGACACTACCGGACTGTTCTCAATCGCCAAGGTCCTGCAGAACCACGGCATGATCACCTGCCTGCAGAAATTCTACGCCACCCGCGAATACAGCGCCGCTTGGGAGGACGGCGTCGACCCCAGCCATGTAGCTGCCACCTGCGGCTCGACCGAGAAAAGTTTCAGCCTCCTGAAACGAAAGATGGCGACCAATCCTGACATTCCCTTCATCTGCATCGATGTAGCGAATGGTTACCGCGAGGTGTTCTTGGATTTCGTCAAGAGTGTCCGCGATGAATTCCCGGACAAGATCATCATCGCCGGCAACGTCGCGACGCGAGAGATGACCGAAGCGCTCGTCCTCGCGGGCGCGGACATCGTCAAGGTCGGCATCGGCCCGGGCTCGGTCTGCACCACTCGCAAAGTCGCGGGCGTCGGATATCCACAGCTCTCTGCCATCGCCGAGTGTGCCGACGCGGCCCATGGCCTCGCCGGACATGTCATGGCCGATGGCGGCTGTTCTTCACCAGGCGATGTCGCCAAAGCATTCGCCGCCGGCGCCGATTTCGTCATGCTCGGAGGCATGTTCGCCGGCCACGACGAGTCCGGCGGCGAAGTCACCGAAGGTCTCGACGGGATCTACAAATCGTTCTACGGGATGTCCTCGACAAAAGCGATGGAAGCCCATTACGGCGAGGTGGCCCGCCACCGAGCTCCCGAGGGCAAAGAGGTTCGAGTGCCGTATCGAGGGTCGTTGGAAACAACGGTTCAAGCGATTCTGGGCGGAGTCCGCTCAGCCTGCTCATACGTCGGCGCTCGCCGCATCAAAGACCTGCCGAAATGCACCACTTTCATACGCGTGACGCAGACCACGAACGAAGTCTACCAGCGCTTCGACGTTGAGAAATGATGCACGATTCATCCCTCAGATGTCCAGCACGACTTGAGCCATCCAACCAGGACCTTCGAAGGTCGGAATAGAATCCACCCCTTCGACCATCTCGGACTCGGAAATCTCCCGCAGAACGAGGTCGTGCAGAGTCACGGCCTTCACCTCGACCTCGAGTTCAACAAATTCGGAATCGACCCATGACACCTGTGCAGTGATGCGATTCTGTGACGTCTGAAGGCTCGCATCGACAAGCCATCTGTTCTCTGCTGCGCCTTGGTACAGCACCTCTTCCAACCATCGCACCAAGCCCCTCTCCAGGTCTCCTCCTACGACGTCGACGGACCACTCCGCCACGCTGCGTTTGTGTTGGGACAGTTCCCTCGCCCCTCGCTCGGAGAGTTGGATCGACTGCATTGCCAGAGCAGATTCGCGTAGAGTTTCCTCGACGGTGGGCGCAAAAGCGCGAAACCCGATGTCCGCAGTCGTCGGCATGATCCACCAGGACATCGTTTCAACCTCGGTTCTCGCAGGGTGGCTAGAAGATGAAACCCACTGGTCAGTTGTTGTCACACAACTCGCCCTGACTAGGGAAACTGGTTGGATCCTTGGGATTCGTATTCCATTTGTTCTCACACTTGTTGATGTAGCCATCACCGTCAGAGTCAATGTTCGCGTCGGCGGGATCCATCGGATCGAAGCCGAAGTAATATTCCCATCCGGACCACATTCCATCATTATCGTGATCCTGATGATAGACTTCTGAGCCATCCTTCCAGCCATCACCATCGGTATCGGCATTGACAGGGTCGGTTCCGTTCTGGTATTCCTCAAAGTTGGTGAAATTCTCCAGATCGTCGTAGAACATCCGACCCTTGTTGGTGGTCGGATCGATGTGGCACTCAGCGTTCTGAGGATCATCCCATCCTGGACAATAGCGATTCAGTAAATGCGTTCTATTCAGACCATCGCCGTCGAAGTCCTCGGAGCCATCGTCGATGCCGTCGAGGTCCGAATCAGGCATCCTCGGATCCATCGGTCCTCGAGCTCCGAGGGCGTCTAGAGTGTTGTTGTCGACCAGACCACCAGTGATGGCTCGCTCGGAAGCAGAGACCTCCCATCCGTCCGGCAGTAGGTCTCCGTCTGTATCATCATCGACTGGATTCGTGTCCCAGCGATTCGGTGCTTCAAGGGAGTTGAGCAGGGTGTCGTTATCGATGTCGAAGGCTGAATCCGGCATCGAGCCGTATGAAGGATCTAGAGCCCATCGACCCCCGGCTGGAATTGTGAAACCTGTGAGATTCATCTCGTAAACGAAATACTTCGGGTCGAGGGCACCATCGCCGTTGCGGTCCCCGCTGGTCTGGAAGCCCTTGAGATAACTGTCCCAGACCCAGCCTCCGGGTCCCAGTCCACATTCGATCATCGAGTCGCATCCTAGAGGCAGCCAGTTCTGTGTCGTCACCCAGAGGCTGTGGCTGTTGGTGTTCTGCTGCACCGAGAAGACCTGCATCTCCCAGCCGTCGGGCTGACCATCGTCGTCGGTGTCATTGTCGAGTGGGTTGGTCGCGCTCTGCCATGGGCGAGGTATGTGGAGGACTTCTCCGCCATCGTTCAGCCCGTCGTCATCGGTGTCGGCATTGTTGGCGTGTGTGATGTACTGATCCAATCCATCGACTACTTCCTCGCCATCGTCGAGGCCATCGTTGTCCGTATCGAACATCGAGGCGTTGGTGAAGTAAACTGTGCCGTTCCACATGAATCCGTCAACAGCCTCGGTGTAATCCTCGAGGCCATCGCTGTCGGTGTCGCGGTCAGTCGCGTTGGTGAATGTCGTGTAGTATTCCATCGCGTCCGAAAGCCCATCGCGATCGGTATCGTAAACTCCAGGATTTGAACGGACGTGAACGTCTCGTACGCCCATATCGACGATGCGAATCGTCCAGCCGATGACCTCGATGCCATCGATCAGACCGTCGTTGTCAGTGTCTGCCACGAGAGGGTCGGTCGAGCGACCGTCAACGATTCCATCTCCATCTCGGTCGCGGGCGTTGTATTCGTCGAGGTTGGTGAAGCGCTCGTGATCCTCGACGACAATCGCGAGGTCCTGAATCCGGCTCTTTACCTCCTCGCCTATCTCGACATCGATCGCATAGACCCAACCAGCTGTCGGTGTCTTTACTGGCAGGTTGACATACTGGCTGTTCTGAACCGTCGTCACCCAGAAGATGGTGCGGTTCACCTGCACGAAGTCGCCGACCTCGACGACTATGCTGTGTATCGTGGTGACGCCGACGAGGTCGGTGAAGCGAACACCGCCATCGCCATCGGCGTCGTAACCGTCGAAATCAGGATCATCCTCTGCATTGCTGCCATCTAGAGGATGGATGCCGTTGTGATACTCCCAACCATCAGGCATGCCATCAGCGTCGGTGTCGGGGTCGAGTGGGCTGGTGAAATTGGTCGGACCCCAGGTATAGGCGACCTCGTACTCCTCGACGTTGTTGAGTCCGTCCTCATCACCATCGCCATAGGCGTCGGTCGAGTTAGCGGGGTCGAGCAGGGTGTTGTAGCAATACTCGAATCCATCGGGCATTCCATCACCATCCGTGTCCCAGTCACCCGGTCCATTGAGGCGCCCGTCGCCATCCATGTCCTGGTTGAACCAGGTCAGGTCGCCGATTCCGCTCATCAGACTGGTGTATGGGGCATCCATGCGAATGGTGCCGAACTGCGGCACGCCGCAATGGACCTGGAGATCGAGACTCCCAAATGCGACCTCTACGCGGTCTGGAATCAGATCATTGTCACTATCCTCCTCGAGAGGATTGGTGTCGTAGCGCTCCTCGAGATAATTCGGCAATGAGTCTGGACCCTGTCTGTCGATGTCGAGAACCGAATCACAGGAATGCTTGCCGTTGGGTCCGACGGGCAGCTCATTCCAGGTCTTGATGCCGATAATCAGCAGCATCTCGGCCTCGACCTGTGGAGTAAGGAGCGGGCAGCCCCAGTTGGGGTTGAGAGGATCGAGCAGGGTGATGGGACCTTGAGGGGTCTGGACAGTCTCGGTGTAGAGCGATTCCCAGCGGTCGTTGAGGCCATCTCCATCGCTGTCCCGGACGGTTGGATTGGTTCCCAATGCTGCTTCTTGCTCATTGGTCAGACCGTCACGATCAGGGTCTCCGAAGGCCCCGTTATCTGGATCGGGGAAGGTCTCATTCTGTTCGCCAGCCTCTCCTCCATCAGGAGGATTGCCTTCGATGTCGCCTGTCGTCGCCTCACCACTGTCGAGTGGATCGAGACCATTCTGTATCTCCCAACCGTCTTCCAAGCCATCGCCATCGGTGTCGTTGTTCCGCCAATCCGTGCCATAGAGCGTCTGCTCCATCCGGTCGGGCAAGCCGTCGTTATCGAAGTCCTCGCCGCCGGTTTGATCCTCATTCGGCCGCTGGAGGATATCTTCCCCAGCTGGTTCAAAGCCGCCGGATACAGTCGTCGAGAGGCCGGCGTCGATGATGGTGTAGAAGCCTGCAAGACAGAGAGTCGCGGCGATTGCAGCGACCGCATATTGATTGTGAGTCAGTGCCATTTTCCACACCCGGCCCCTAATGGGGCCGTCCCGTTGACCTTGAATGTGGCTATAATGTTTCAGAGCAAACGAGCCTTGGAAGTCAGTCCGCAATGGCTCGACTGGGACGGATTCTGAGGGCTACTGCTTGAGCTGAGAAATCGCATTCAAGACGCCCATTTCGGCCATAGGCCCGTTCCCAGCAGCCGAGCAGGACGCCCCCTGATAGCGCTGGATGGAAAGCTGTCCGGAACTTGAGTTCGATTCCGCCGTTAGCGTCCAATGAAGTGGCGGATAACAACGCGCCAAGTCCATGTTGGCTCAGGTGTCGGCGAGCAACCTGTATCCAATCCTCCGGTTTTGAAATGAAAATGTGATGATTCGATTCAATGAATGATTCGCGCATGGAATCAGCAGCAGCAGTCCACCAAATTTCTCTTTGAGGATCGCTGTTCGACCAAGAATAATCGTCGCGACCTTGTTGAATCCCTTCGAGGTATGGTAAGCAATAATCCTCGAAGCGCAGGATGAGGTCGCGATGAAGGAACATCCTCCGCTCATTCATTATCGACCAATCTCCCGAAGAGTCCACCCGCAGATCCGTCCACATTTCTTCGACCAACTCCCCCATCGGTGCAGGGAATTCCTCATCCCGCCAATCCTGCCTGCGAGGCTTCGGCACTGGGGGTTGGCTGTTGTCTGGCGTGAGGGTCACGACCAACGCCTCTTTGGAAGTCTGCGACCATACGAAACGGTGTCGTTTTCCAGTCGCTTTCTCCCATGATGCTGCGATGAGACCGGAGCAGATCGGCCCAGATGCGGGCCTATCGACGAGGATTCTCGTCTCTTCGCCATCATCCAGGAGTTCGTATCGGCCAAGACCCCTCGTCTGCCAATCTTGACCCGTGCCCGACCAAGTCGAGGAATCGCGCCCTGATGGGAGAGCATAGCCAGCGAAACTCATCATGTGTTCCTCGTATTCCACTGCAGCATGTGCAAGCCGCCGGCCGAGACTCTGTCCGAGCCTCTGCTCGAGCCCTTGAAACCAGGATTCAAAGGCTCCAACACCGACCCTCCAAGCGAGTTTGTAAGGGTCATAATCACGGGCGATATCTGTGAATGTGCCGTCTGAAATCGGAGTCCATCGACTGGTCAGCAATTCATCAGGAGGGACGTTTCGAGCGAAGAAACTGAAAAAGTCAAAGAGACCCATTTCATCGAGCCTCGAGGAATGCCTCAATTCGAGAGAATGCCTCTTTGAGAATAGAGATTTCAGGCAAACAGACCATGCGGAAATGGCCTGCCCCGAACTCCGGCGAGAAGCCGGAGCCGTGGACGACCAGAACGTGCTTCTCGTGCAGCAGGTCGAGAACGAATTGCTTGTCATCGGCAGCCAGCGCTGGGTCTGTGATTCTCACGAAGAGGTAGAACGCCCCGCCAGGAGCTTGACATTCAAGCCCATCAATTTGGTCAATTCTTTCAAGGCAGTAATCGAGCCGTTCCTGAACCCGAGCCCGATGACCCTCCAACCAGCCCATCTCTTCGGTCAAGCCAGCGAGGAAACCGTGCTGAGCCGGTGTCGAAGCACACAAACGACTGCGCAGAAGCCGCTCCACCCCGTCACGCACCAAACCAAGCCGCCCCCTAGGGTCGTGCCAAGCCATGTAGCCGATGCGCCAGCCAGGTGCGAAGTAGACTTTCGAAACTCCATTCAGGGTGATTACCGGAACCTCATCTGAGCGCGAAGCAACCGATACCAACGAGCCAGTGAAATCGAACCCATCGTAGATTTCGTCGGCGATGATCGTGCATTTAGGCCATTCGCCGGCAATCTCAATCAATTCATCGATCTCTCCGACTGTCGCAACATTTCCCGTTGGATTGTTCGGGTTGATCAGAACCAGAAGTCGGACGCTGTCATCCATTTTGGAGCGAATATCGTCGAGGTCGATTCTCCAACCGTCATTCTGGTCCAGCCGATATTCGACGGTGGTCGCGCCGTACATCTGCGGATAAGCCATGTATGGCGGGTAGTGAGGACCAGGTGCGAGGACTTTGTGACCGTTTTCGAGAAAGGCGGCAAAGATGATTTGCAGAGCCTCAGTAACGCCGTGAGTGACGTAGACATCGTCAGAGGTGCAGGTCCAGCCTTTGCCATTCTCTGACGTCGAAATCGCATCACGCAGAGCCGGAAATCCGTACGACGGGCCGTATCCATTGTCCTGATTATCTAGTGCTTTCTTGTAGGAGTCGACCATGTGATCGGGTGTGGGAAGACCCTCGTAAGCGAGTGGGTCACCGATGTTCAAGCGAATGATATCGTGCCCTTGTTTCTCCAACACGACCGCGGGTACGACGACGTCGCGAATCGCATACTCAATCGCAGCAGCGCGAGCCGCGACCTCGACTTCTTCAACCACAATGAGGGGGAGAACTCGCGCATGATGAACCCATCCATCCTGAACTTCGGAATAAACCACGGAGGCACAGGGAGCACACAGATCCTCTCACTGAGCACTCGATGTACGGCTCTCGCCCGTCAAAAAACAAATCAGCCTCTGTGGCTCAGTGTTGCCTGCGGTTGGTTCAATCAAAGCCCGAGAAGTTGGCGAGCAGCATCGAGGGCTGCGGGAATTCCATCTCCATTTGAGCCACCACCTTGAGCCAACGTCGGCCGTCCACCACCGCCACCGCCGATGTGACCTGCGATCGCATTCAGAATCTCGACCGCATCGTGCCGTTCTGCAGCTAGGGAGCCTTCTGTCGAAGCGACGATGAGTTTGCCGCCGCCGCTGCGAGTTCCGAGGATCGCGAGCGTCGGCTTCGAGGCGTCTCGAGTCAGTTGAGTGAGCATCGTCATCATCTGTTTCATCTCGCCATCAATCTCCATGATCGCATAGCGGATTCCGTCTTTCTCGACTGCGTCTCCACCCCCTCCACTGGTCCGTAGTCGAACGATTTCCGCTTCAAGAATCTCCATACGCTTCTGTTGGGATTTCCATTCCTCGAAGAAGCGCTGAACCGTTGCTGGAAGATTCTCAGGAGAGACCCCGAAGACCTCTGAAGACTCGTTCAGAAGGCGCTCTTGGGCGCGGGCGTGTTCGCGTGCGGTCTCACCTGCCACGATTTGCAGACGCTCCACTCCGTCTTGGACTTGACTCGACCGGATTATGCGCAACTCCCCTACTTGACCCGCTTCATCGTGATGCGTTCCACCACATGCTTGGACGTCGTGCTCGCCGATTCTTATGATGCGAATCTGTTGCTGTTTGGGCGGACCGCCTTGGTAGAGTTCGAAGCCGAAGCGCTGGTCCGCTTCGGCTCGGCCCATGACTAGTTTTTCGATTGAAGGGTTGGCAGCGATGATCTCGTTCGCGTGATCTTCTATCTGGTCGATGTCATCGCGAGTCAGACGCTGGAAATGAGTGACGTCGAGGCGAGCGTAGCGCTCGCCCTTGTTCGAGCCAGCCTGCCAGATATGAGGTCCCAGATGGGCTCGAGCGCTGCCGCCGACGATGTGAACTGCCGTGTGATGGTCCATCAGTTGGCGGCGGCGGTTCCAATCAACCTGGCCTGAAATTGGCCCCACCTGCACGGGGCCATCGGTCAGGTGGATAATCACCTCGCCTTCGATTCTCGTGTCGACCACGCTAGTATCGCCAAGGCTGCCTTGGTCGCCGAGTTGACCGCCGCCCTCGGGATAGAACAGCGTACTCCTGAGGATGACAGCGTGGGTCGGCTCGCCCTTCACCTCGCTGGAGAAGTTCAGCGTGCTGAGTTGCCCTTCTGTTAGCGCGCTGCACTCGAGGACGGTTGTCTCGAAAGCAGTCTGAGTCGTGTCCTCGTAAAACTCGCGAACAGTTGCTGCTGCGCCATTGGTCGCGAATAGCGCCTCACGCGTCTTCGCGACGGCGGCAGCCTTAGTGTGAAGAGCATTACGCGCCGCCATATCGGCGGCGAATCCGACGCGCACGCTTAGGTTCTCCCAACCCAGTGCGTGCGCGATCGAAACCACCATCTCTGGATTCAATCCACGCTCTTCGGCCAAGCGGAAGAGTGTCACGTCGGGCGCTTCGACGGCCGTTTTCGGAACTGAGCGGAGAGCGGTTCGAACAGCCGCCTCACCCTTGCGCAACATCTCGTGATAGCGTGCCTCCTCGAGGTCGAGAATCTGCAGAACCGCGGACCGAGATTGCACGAAACCGTCGAAATCTAGGTGAGTATCCATGTGGTGCGCGCCCAACTCCGCAAGGGTTACTGCGAGGCCGAGGTCGCCGAGCATCCTGCAGACTCGTCGAGCCAACATACGCACGAGATAACCGGCTTTGGCATTGCTTGGAACCAATCCATCACCGAGCATATTGCAAATCGCTTGCATATGATCGGGTATGGCATATATGCTCGACAGCGGCTCAGTCAATCGTTTCAACTCCCCAACTGAGATGCTGATTCCCTGCTCACCGAGCCGTTCTGCCAATTTCTCATAGAGCGAGGCGACGTCGGTACCGACATCGATGTTGAGGATTCCAGCCAATTTCGACAACTCGCCCAGCAAGGCATCGGTGTCGACATCCAAACCCAAGCCAGCAACCATCGCATCGAACCCGGCGAGTTCCTTCAACCACTCAACAGATTCAGGATAAATCGCCTCGTAGATCGTCGGAGTACCAGCCGCAGCCCAGCAGAATCGCTCGAGACCATAGCCGGTATCGATGATCTGCAGATCCATCTCGCGATAGCTCAGACCCTTGATCTCGATATCGCCATCAGTATGCTCCTCCAAGCTCATGAAAACCAGCGTCGCCAATTCGAGCCCGCCGACGATGACCTCCAACGCGGGCCCGGCATTCCCGCCGCCAGACCATGGATTCTCGACATAGGTGATCTCGCTCGCAGCGATGCCCAGACGGTCCGACAGCATCTCGTCGCAATAGCGCACGCACTGGTCGATCCAGTAGACGACAGCCCCCTCCTTCGGACGATTGAAAGTGTGGTGAGCCATCATCTCGAAAGTCGAAAGATGTCTCCCCGAACGGCCCACTGCGGCTACATCGGTCAGTCGGATACACGGCTGGCTGATTACGAGCGGGTTGGCTGGCGGAGGTACTTGCCCGCTCGTCACATGTGGTTGGAAATCTGCTATCGAAGCGATGGTCAGATGGATGTCATCTCGCCATCGCGCTATCACAGGATAGGGTTCGATGCGTGTGTGGTCACGTTCCTCGAAAAACCCAAGAAACATCTCGCGCATCGCGTCCTTAAGCGCCTTTCCGCGCATCGGAAATCCATCGATTATAGGAGTGCCAATGAAGGTGTACGGGTCCTCTGTCGAATCTCCACAGGTGTCTCGTGTAGGATCTCGTGTCCAGAAGTGAAGGCCCGTGACTCTGCAGGTTCGGCGCTCGAACCCGGCCTCATCCCAGTACGGAATATGGGTCTCGCCGAACGACAAATCAGCACCTCTTGGTCGCTCCATTCACCGACCGGTCTTGAAGGCGATTGTCGAGATGGCATGGCGGCGCGTTGAAATCGGCGGCACAACACGGTCGGCCATGAGCGCTGAGTGGCGGCAGCATCTGCAGCCAGATGGGGCGGGACGGATGCGAATTCGTCGACACGGTTCGATGCTGACCGACGCCATACTGGTGGCCGATGCTGAGCATTTGGCGGAACATACCGATGACCGTTCGCCTGAGCAGTTGTGCAATACTGCGGGGCTACCGGGAATCGTCGGGGAAGCCTGGGCAATGGCCGATTGGCATTTCGGTTACGGCTTTCCAATCGGCGGCGTTGTTGCGACGGAGGTCGAGGCTGGTGAATTAGGAGGTGCCATCTCTCCCGGAGGAGTCGGATTCGACATCAATTGCGGAGTTCGACTCTGTGCTCTCGACATCGAGATTCGAGATGTCGATCCAAAGGCGCTCGTCGATTCATTGGCGAGCCAGATTCCTGCCGGGGCGACGAGCAAGGGTGGTGTTCTACTCGATGAGACGAGCATGGATGCCATTCTCAGCGAGGGTGCAGCTGCTGCTGTGGAATTGGGTTGGGGAGAGGCGCGCGATCTTGCTGCAATCGAGTCGCATGGGCGACTCGAGAGCGAGGAGAGAGACGTAGGTGAGCGCGCTCGAAAACGCGGTATGAAGGCCCTCGGAACCCTTGGTTCCGGCAATCATTTCCTCGAATTGCAAGTCGTCGACAGGGTTGTTGACGAGTTCGCAGCTGCTGCTTTTGGGCTTCGAGAGGGGCAGGTGACCGCGATGATTCACACAGGTTCGCGTGGCCTAGGTCATCAGGTCTGTTCGGAACACGTCGCCGCCATCGAATCGAAGTACACTCGAATCGGCGATGAATGGGTCGCTGCCGAATGGGATTATCGTCTGCGCGACCGACAATTGGCCGCTGCTCCGATATTCAGTCGCGAGGGTTCAGCTTACCTAGATGCGATGCGAGCGGCTGGGAATTACGCCTTCGCGAACCGCTCGGCTCTGACCCAACGCCTGCGATCGGTTCTCAGAGGTCATCTGGGAAGTGATGGAGG
>DAHR01000015.1:43977-102537 GCA_002498525.1 Euryarchaeota archaeon UBA58 | reverse complement strand
CGTTCATGGTAAATCGTGCAAATGTTGTGTGCACCGCAAGGGCGCTACCCGCGCACTCGGTGGTGACCATTCAGAACTCGCTGCTCAATTCTCAGCAGTCGGGCAACCTGTTCTCGTTCCGGGCGACATGGGGACCGCTTCGTGGGTTCTAGCCGGACCGAAGGAGGGTGGCAACGACGCCTTCTCCTCCTCCTGCCACGGAGCTGGTCGCCGACTCTCGCGTACAGCTGCTCGAAAATTGATTGATTCAGACGAATTGCGCGCACGCCTCGAAGCATCAGGCATTCATGTCCGTGCCAAAACACCGAACGTCCTCGCCGAAGAGGCGCCTGACGCCTACAAGGATGTCGACGAGGTCATTCGATTGAGCGCCTCAGCCAACCTCGCCCGTCCGGTCGCACGCCTTCGCCCATTCGCAGTCATCAAGGGTTGAAGCCGCGATTTTCAGGGAATTCGGAGTCTACCGATTCTGTTAACGAGATTCATTGCTTCGCTTGATAGCGAATCTCGATCTCATCATTATTCTGCATGACGTAGCTCTCGAACTCTGAGTTCGACTCGCCATTGACGAACATCACGACTTCATTATCCTCATCGGAGACCTTGTTGAGGATGTGGGTCGAATCGAAGTCTTCGCCCCATATCTGAAAGAATGCGTCGATTGGTGCTTCCATCGGCTCAGTGGTCTCGATGTGCAATTTACCCGAGGAGTCATGTGTGTGTATTCCTCTCATTCCATCTGGGCATCTATCATCCTCTATTCCGACATTGTCCGGTACCGCTATCTCATTACCATCGATCACCAGTCGAACATTCGCATGGATGTGAGTGACCTGTGAAGTGTGATCCGCAGAGCATTCCCAGAGAATTGGGTAATCCATTTGATCGCTCAGCACATCTTCTTCCAGAATCACGACCGCAACGAATGCGGCGGTCAGAACTACTCCTGCCAACATCACTGCCTGAAGTGAATCCATCAGCCAGTCCACCGGTCGAGCCATATTGAAGTGTTTCGTGCGGATATCATGCCTCGGCAGGGCGAGACGCCTGAATACTGGGAGGATGCAAAGCGGAGACTCTGCCTCATCGATCCCGCTCTCGCCGCAGTCATCAACGCCAAAGGAGAGCCAGGGCTCTCCAGCCGGGGCGACCTTTTCGCCACTCTCGTCAAAGCCATCGTCGGCCAACAGATCTCAATCAAGGCTGCAGCGACGGTCTGGGGACGCGTCGTCGACCTCATCGGTGAAGTGAAACCCGAATCCGTCCTCGCCCGCACTCACGAGGAACTACGGAGTTGTGGCCTTTCGAACCGCAAGGCGGAGTACGTAGCCGGAATCGCAGAGGCATGGCAGGGCGGCTACGCCGAATATAACTGGGATTCGATGGACGACGAGAGAGCCCTCGAACTTCTCGTCGCCCTTCGAGGAGTCGGCCGTTGGACGGCCGAGATGGTTCTCATCTTCACCTTGCTGCGACCCGATGTGTTCCCCATCGACGACCTGGGAGTTGTGCGGGGCATGGAGAAGGTGTACAACGAGGGTGAGGTTCTGGACAGGACAGAACTCAATGATATCGCTTCGAATTGGAGTCCTTGGCGAACCGTCGGTTCGTGGTACATGTGGCGGGCCATCGACCCTGAACCAATCGAATACTGATTACATGCAGTAGCCGCGTCTGGGCTGTTCCGGAATCTGTGGGGAAGCGCCAGACTGGACTCCATCCGCCTCTTCCATGATGATTGTCAACAGCGTGTGGACAAGCGTTCGCAAGTCTTCGACTTCGTCCTTCAATTGTTCAACCGTCACGGCCCCGCCATCTTCGTCCATACCCATCCCCATCTCGAGAAACAGTCCGTTCCTCAGGAAAAACTCCAATTTTCTTGGGTCTATAAACTGGACAGGTCAGCCTCTCAGCACAACGTGGTTTCGGAGCCTTGCCACGACTTCGCCAAAAGCGGCGGAGTCGAGGTCAATCTTCTTCGTCAGACTCTTCGTCAGAGGCTGCTTCCTCTCCGTATTCCCAAGTCTCTTCCTCGAAGTAAGAATCATCCTCGTCTTCGTAATAGTAATCATCCTCACCGCGGCTCCTCATGACGAAGAACCCAACCAGTGCGAGTGCCATGAGGACGACAGCCCCCATCAACCCGTAAGTCACTCCAGCATCAGGTCCACCGCCGACCTCTTCGGGTTCCTTGACCAAGATTCCATTGACAGGGTAGGCTGGGTTGTCCAGATCTCCATCGATGATGACGTAAAGCACAGGTTGACCCTCTTTACCAGGCGTCCACTCGAATACCGCATAGACCGAGGAGGTCTCGGCTAGCAACTGCAGTTCGATGGTCGCGGTCTCGGTTCGCCAACTGTTGTCGTCTTTCAACTCGTAGAGGTTGATCTCGATGGTTCCATCACGCTTTCCGTCATTGCTCCAGAATGTCTCGATGATGACTGTCTCATCGATGAATGGATCCTTGGGATTGATGACGATGCTGTCGAGGCTCGGATTGAACACCATTATCCGCAGAGCGACAGGACGGGGGGCGGATTCACTGCCCAACCCCTGAATCATATTGCCCGCTCGGTCGGTGGAAGTGACCCAGAACAGTATTCGATCGCCATTTTCAATCTCGAAACCCTCGAGGGCTGGGCTGAAGTCCAGATCACCTTGGAAGATGTCCCTGCCCTCCTCATCGAAGAGCATCGCGAGGCCACCGGTATCCTCTGTTCCGGCTACTGGCAGATTGTTCCTCAAGTAGATCCAAGCAACTTGCAGATCCTCATTGGGAAGGCCAATCTCGTCAACAATCGTCACCGAGACGAGAACCTCCTCCAGAAGATCCGATTCGAGAACCGTCAGTGAAGAGTCCGGATAATTCACCTGATCGAAGAGCACCGTCGGTGACTTGCTGTCGACTGTCACCTGAGCGTCGGCGTTCTCGCTCGAACTACCAACCCCTGGAACATTGAGGACGAAGGTGGTCAGACCCATATTCGCGTGCAGTGGAACTCGCATCGGCAGAGTCATCGAAGCCGTCCAAGTACCATCCTCAGCCACGCCGACGACGGAATCGATCTCTTGGGTTCCGTAGATGATCTGCATCTCGACCTGCAAGTCGTCGGGAATCTCCGAGAGTAGCACTCCTGAACCGGCATAGTAAATCTCGCCGTTCATCTGGAATTCGTCGCCTTGCCTGAGATAGAGATGGATGTTGTCCGTCGTCACTATCGGCGGTGTCAGATCGTCCATGCTGGCTGGAATCGCAATGAGCCTGTTATCGAGTACCCAAGTCAATTCACCAATGTTGTTCTGATACGCGACTTCGGTGATATCGTCGATGACGCTGACACTTGGCTTGCAACCATATTGACCCTCTTCCCACGGGAATTCCCATGAAATCTCGAACATCATCGACAACTCGATGACATCGGAGGTCAATTGCTGGGTCTGAACGCTCAGTGGTGAGATGAGTGAATCATCTGCCGTCCAGATGTCCCCATTAGCGGGATTGTAGGAGAATTTACCGACATTGTCGGTTCCATCACCGCAGAGCATGATGCTGACGTTATCCAATGTCTGCAAGCCATTCGGTTCGTTGATCTGCATCTTGAAAGTGTGCGGTACACCGGCGAGGAGGTATCCCATCTCATGATCGAGAGAGAAGCCAGCGGAAACAATCGTAGTGGGCTCGTCGGTGGCGATGATGACTGTCGCCCATGCGTTCTCAGCTCCCGGTCCACCACCGGATCCGCCTTCCTGATAAGTCAGGCCGGCCCAGTCGGTGCCTTCGATGTAGACGTGGACGGGGCTGTTGAAACTCTGTGCGGAGACATCGATGCCGGCGAAGTTGACCTGTTGCTCGCCAGTCATTCCACTGGTAAGTGGCTGAACCTGAGAAAGATACTCTTCTTCGTCAGCGATGCCGTCGCTGTCCATGTCGTCGACATCGGCTCGCCAATAACGGAGGGTCAATGTCTCGCCGCGAGCCTCGGCTTCTTCGACGGTCACGAAGAGGCTCAATGGCAGCGTTGGGTCCCAGACTTTGCCATTCGCAGAAGTCAGACCAGTAGCGGTGTTGACTTCGATCTGGCCGACGCTGGGTGGATTCGAATCTTGACGAATCGTCACAACCGTTGCTTCTCCCGATACGTCATCAGCGCCGATCGCGCCGGCAAGTGGCCCGACCCTGAAGAGGTCAGGAGACGTCGTCACCTCACTGATTCCGCTCGGCGCGTTGACGATGCCTTCGTAGGAGCCATCTTCATTAGAATCCAACAGAATCAGGCTGCCAGACAGATTCAACCTGACTTGGAAATCCTCGCCAATCGGTCGAACATCGGTCGCATCTTGGAAGCGGACATTGCCTGTGATGTTGAGAATGCTGCCTTCTCGAATCGGGTAGGGGTAGAATGTCGACCATTGGTTAGAAAGCAGACGATCGTACTGATCGCGAACCTCGAAAGTATCGATTTGAAGATCGTTCTCGACAGCCTTCCGTCCAGATTGACCACTGTGCGCCACCGCGGGCCACACCGTATCGCCTGAACTATCAAGCGCTTTGGCGACCCAGCGGATGCTGTCGACATCATCCCAGTTCCAAGAGATGTCGAAAACCCAATTGACAGTGATGTCCGTGTAACCATCGTTATGCAACTCCTCGACGATATAAGATCCTGAGGTGTTCAATTCGACAACCGAATCACCCGAAATCTGAGTGATTGTCACAGCGTCGCTACCAAAGCCCCAGAGGCCATCAGCGCTGTTGCTGGCTTGGAACTCGATCACTTCCCCATCAGAGGCCTGTCCACGCAGCACGATCTCGGAGAGATCGGAGTTGTCGTGCAGGTGATGGTGTTGAGTCGTGACAGTGTATGATTCACCGCGTGGATAGAATGTGTTAGGAACGCTGAAGTCCCTGTTGGTGATGATGTAATCGAACTTCAGATTGCCATCGATCGTCAGCAGTCCAGCATCGGCTGAGACAGCGACGGGAATGTTGATCTGATTCGGTGGCGGGTCATCAGTTGTTTGGGTGTCGTGATAGGCAGCTACAGCAGGACCGAGGCCTGAGATGTTCTCGAACATCATATATCCGATTCCGAGACGAGCGATGCTGACCTGCTGTGCGGTATTGGAGTTCAGTTCGATGATGATGTCGCGCCACGCGCGTCCAGTCTCGGCATCCGTGTGGCTGGTTCCTTGGGCGTTTATCGCGCCCATCTGAGCCACGTCGAGGGTGTTGTAGAAGATGTGGTCTCCAGAGCCGCCCGACTGTGAGGCGCCCGCAACGGTCACGGTCACAGCAGAGGAGAATCCATCTGAATCAGAGGCGATGCTGACGATTCCTGAGTAAATCGAGGCTGAAGTGGGTATTCTGACCGTCACCAACGAAGCGGATGAACCATCGAGATCAAGTGTCGCACTGACTTGATTTTCATCGCCAGAAATCAGGGATTGCCAACCGTAATGGCCGTAATCATCGCCGGATGGGAATGACCAATCCGTCGAGCCATCACCCAACACATCGACAGCTGGATTGAGCGCCGGCAAGGCGAAATTCGCTGTGAATACCATGCGGTCGATCCAGCCGTTCGTTGGCAGAGAGAGTGAGAGTGCGAAGCCGGTCGTTGGGTATGTGAAAGCCACCCCGCCAGCTCCGCCGGTTCCCAATTGAGCGCCGTTGACGTCATAGGCGACAAGAGCCAGTCCTGATGAGTAATTGCCAGAGAGTGTGATGCTCTTTATCGGACGGGACGAATGAAGGTACGGAGAGGTTATTGTGCCTGCGATGGAAGTCGCATTGAGCAGTCCATCTACGACCTCTATACTGGTACTCAAGTCCCAACCGTTCGCGCCAGTAGATTCGGCTGTGAGGAAGCGTTTGCCACCGATCGAGACTTTCTTGATTCTCGGTGTGACCTCGGGGTCGAGGCTGTCGATATCGACTTGGACCTTGATATACGGGTGCTGGTCCGGGTCGATTCCGGCCAGCGAAATCGGGAAATCGACTTCTTCGAAGCCGCCGATGACCTGGCCTGTGGAGGAGTCGAGCAGAGTTCCAGTGATGGTGGTGTTCGTCGGAACAGTGGCGTCGACGTCAATCCAGCCGAGATTGAAATCATCGATTGATGTGAGATCGATTGGCGGGCTCGTCCAAGCACCCGGCTGGGAATAATTCGGAATCAGGACTCCGAAGTCATCGATGTAGCCACCATTGTAAGTCACTGAGGCATCGGTATCGAGGCGGAAGCGGAATTTCACCGTGTCACCAGCGTATTGAGATAGCGAGGCTTGCCGATTCTCGAACTCGAGCTGATTGCAATCTCCACCCATCCAAGCATTGTTGCCGAACATCGAATTGCCAGAATATCCAACACTGCCGTCGTACCAATTGGCGATCCCAGGGTCGAAATATGTCCATGGACCGCTGTTGACCTTGATGTACAACCCGATTGCATCCCAATAATTCTCGGTGCAGACCCACTTGTTGAAGGTCAGAGTCGCAGAACTGCCTGCAGGAATCGAATAACTCGGGCTGATCAGGTAAGCATCCGCATTATTGCCATAAACACCGTTCAGGTTGGTGCCGTAAACGTAAGGGAATGAAGGCTCCTGAGTCGATGGGCCGGCATTGGGGCCGAGTTGACCGAGAGCCCACTTATTCCCAATTGCAGTGCTGGATGAACTCGGATTGCGTGACCAACCGCTCGCATCGCTGACGGTTGGCGCGTTAGCCCCTGAATCCTCGAAACTCAGGGATTCATATTGAGCCCCGGTAGAGAAAATATGGTGCCCCCATTGATTTGTCGTCGAAGCGCCCGTTGGGGGATTCGCGACATAATGCGAAGCCGTTGTGGAGGTGTAGAAATCATCGCTGTGGGCGATGTTGTCATCGTCTACGTAGACTCGAATCTCACTGACAGTGAGGCCCTCCTGAGAGTCGGAACTGCCGCCATAATTAACGATACTATCTGTGCCGACGATGAATCTCATCTGCACATTACTCTGATTCTGAAAGGTCGAGGGGATTGAGAGATTGATCGTGCGGATGGCGCCGCTCTCATCGTAATATGTCACGCCATTCGCTGCTGTGTAGCCATAACCCGGTATGGCACCAGACCTGTCCTCACAATTCGTGGTTGTCGATTGTGAAATGGATGAGATATCAGTCCAGGTCAGATTGGCGAGAGACAACTCGACGCAGCCGTTGTCGAAAAAGGAGCCCTCAAGATCCCACTCCATGTCGATTTCAATCCATGAGTCGCCGTCGGTGCCAGACATATCGACACTGGTCTGCAGGGCGCCGTAAGCATACGGGGCGTACTGACAGGTTCCTGTGGTGACGATGCAGCCATGATGCCAGACACCGTACTCGATCCCATCATTGTTGTACTCGATATTATCGATGAACCAACCGGGCCGCTCGGTAGTCGCGTCGGGGGAGGTCCAGAGACGGAAACGGAACTGGATCTCTGAGGCTGGATTAATCTCAGGGATGTTCGAGAGCGTCAGATTGGAAGTCACCCAGCCACTCTCGGTAGGAGAGGCGAAGACTGGCAGTGCACCAGTGGTCGGTGCACCATTGACAGTCGGGCCGCTCGTGGATAGCGTGCTAGGGTAACCTCCGTCGGGGGCGATCCAGGCCCAATTCGACCAGGTGCCATTCTTGAGTCGGTACTCGATCCAGGCTCCGTCGCCCTCACCACTGGCGGTGCTGTCGACGTGATACCAATGGTCGAAGGACATCCAATATCCGTTCATCACGGAGGCTGACGGAGTGATTAACTTCGGCGCGATGAGCCACGCATCCGTACCTGCTGGTACTGCCTCTCCCGGCATCGTCGCAGCGACGACAGCCCCATGTGGGGCTATCGAAGGAATCGTCCCGTAGGAAGTGATTCGATTCGCCCCTTGCAGGGTCCCATTCATCGTCGAGAGGATGGCCGGACCCCAAATAGCGACATTATGGCAGATGTACGTTAACGAGTTGATTTCACCAGTATCGAGATTTCTATCGTCATCATAATCGATTCCGGCTTCAATCTTGAAACCACCATTCTCGCAGTTTCCACCTGCTGATTCTGTCGAGAAACTGACCAGAGCGTTGTAAGTCACATTGCTGCCATTTGAGGTTGTGTGGACGTCGCAAAAGTAGAGTGTGTTGGTGATTTCGTTGGAGTTGAGGTTGCCATTGAAATTATTATCGAAGCCGTAAGTGACTTCGGTACCGCTGCTGCTGTTACAGCCTGTTGAGTTCGTCACCGCGAGCGAAGAGTATACCATCGTGTAACCCGGCCCGCTCTTGTACTGGTTGCTGAGTGTGGCGATGATCTCTCCTGCGGCGAAATCACTGATGTCCGAATGAGATCCATCATCCATCATGCTGATCGACTCGAGATCCTCATCGTAGGCCACATTCTCGAAGCCGCCTGCCAGAAGTGCTGGGCCTTCGAACACGATGGTGGAGTCGACCGCGGTTGCGATATCGGTATTCGCGACATGCACCCAGCCGTCGAGCACAGTGCCATTTCCAGGAACTCTGAATCCCGTGACGGTTATCGAACCGCCATTCGGGTTAATCGTGTTCGTCGTATTCCATGATGCCATGCCCGCTGATGTGAACGGAGCGATGATCATCAACAAGACAAGTGCGGTTGCTACTCTGCGACGGCTGGCGTGCATGCCCCGGACGTCTGTTCAAACCTTTATTGAATGTCACGGTGCCTGTTCTAAGAACAGTAGATTGCTGGCTCAAGTCGAAATCGGTTCTTACGCAGCCGATTTCAAAGATACTTGGACGGGGCAGAGATTCCTCGCAGTGCAGTGATTGGAATGGAGCCACTGGGGGGAATTGAACCCCCGACCTTCGCCTTACCAAGGCGACGCTATACCCCTAAGCCACAGTGGCAGCGAGGGCGCCACCTGTGACCGCGATTTAACGCCTGCGGAGGTGCTGTTCGCTCAACTCCACAGAGGAGAGAGAGATAGGGTTGAGACAACAGGATGAAGACGGGTGCCTGTGTCCCCGATTCGCGTAGCCGAGATCGCATAGCCTGGTATTGCGCATGACTGGAAATCATGTGGGTTCTACCCTCGGGAGTTCAAATCTCCCTCTCGGCGCCAAAAAGTGGTGAGAAGCAAGCCAAGAGGAGATTTGAACCAGACCGAATCTGATCATGCGATTCTAAGTGATTCGGTCGATTGTTCAGAGTTTCAATTCAAGTGTATTCAATCATGAAACTCTGGAGCAGACTGAATCGTGCCCCTCTCGCCTCCTGACCATCGATTCACAGCGTGGTTATTATCCCTGAATCGACGTCCCGAGACCATGAGCGAAGGCGAGACACGAGCCGCTCTCGATGAGCACGCGCTGCCCGCGACTGTCAGGCTCAGCGATCTCGAGTCACCTCTCAACCTCGCTGAGAGGGACGAGCGGCTCGCCTTACTTGATTCTCTGCTCGAGGAATACATATTCCATACGAGGATTATCAGAGAGAGATGGCGCGTCAACGAAGGACTCATCATTCTACTAGGAATGTTTGCGATGATTCTCGGTTCCTGGGATCTCGGAATAGGGGAGCTAGCAGGAGGTGGAGATTACAATCGAGTCGGAATCTTCGGCGATGAGAGCGGTTTCCTCCATATCGCGGATCTCTCACTCATCTTCGCTCTGCTTTCGATCATCGCCTGGGTCGGAATCTTTGCTCTGTTGTGGATCAGATCACCGTTGATGAGAGAGAATCTCGTGTACATGACGCTGGCGACGTTCGGAATCACACTCGGTCACCTGTCATCCCACGCGAACGCAATCAGTTTCCCATTCGATGCGACTGCCAATGATTGGGCCGGAGTCGGCATCGGCAACCTCGTGCTCCTCTTCCTCAGCATCATTGTAGTCCACAAAGCCGTCATTGAAACGAGAGATATCCATGTTCAGGAGAGACACGCCCATCCCGATCCCAGAGTAGTACAGAAGGCTTGGCGGGATCACAGTCTCAAGGTTTGGAGTCTGAGTCTCGGCGCATGGATGATTCTCATCAACATCGCCGCCTGGGCCGGCGCTCACGCCGTCGCCCCGCGACCTCCCCTCACTAACGACATGACCCTATTTGTCACTTTACACGTGCTCAGTGGAATCGCCGCCATAGCCGTCTGGACGCATGTGCTCTGGTATCCTCAATTCATGCTCGGCGCCTCCGCCGACCGGATTCAATCGATCCGCGCCCGCGAAGTGGCAGGCGAAATCGTGCCACAGGCCAGCAAGAGAAGGCAGGGCAAATGCCCGATCTGTGATGTCGATACTGCCGCCGTCAAGCATGCCGATGGAATAATCGAGGTGCCATGCGGTGCTGAGGGGTGTGATGGAAGAGGCATGCCAGGGGCTGCATGCCCTGATTGTGAAGCATTATTGCCGACCCGCATAGGTTGCTTGAGTTGCGGGTCGAATACCACAGTCGCCAGTCATTTCACACGCGCTGAAGCGTGGTGAATAAACGCTGTTCAAAGAATGAACGCGGTGTGAGCCTCTTCCTCAAGTTGGAATCGACACCAGTCCTTACCATGCGCATGGAGCAAGCCCGTCATAGGTAGCTAAACTCACGCTCCTAGACCGAGAGGATTGAAGGCCGAGCGCAGTGGCATCGCGATGAGGAGAGACATGGTGTCGTCGGACTCTGGATCATCTGGCTCGGCGCCGGATAGCGACATCGAGGCTGTCTCTCCTGCTTTCGAAGTTCGAGACGAGGAATCGGATTCCGAACAAGGCAGCGCCTTCCCATGGCTGATCAGAGTCGTTTCCGGACTGATCGCTCTACTCTCGATTGCAGTCCTGCTCATCTGGATCTGGGCCTCGATGAATGGCATCACGCTTGGAGGACCACCACCGACGCTGACAGGTTGGGAGGAATCTTACAGGGACCTCACAGGCTTAGACGA
Organism: Euryarchaeota archaeon UBA58; assembly: GCA_002498525.1. Taxonomy (GTDB): domain Archaea; phylum Thermoplasmatota; class Poseidoniia; order Poseidoniales; family Thalassarchaeaceae; genus MGIIb-O1. The sequence goes on along the minus strand of DAHR01000015.1, from coordinate 91,608 downwards.
AGTCACTGGTCTGGATGGTAGTGGGGTGCTCGTATGCATCGTCGATTCGGGCATTGAATTGGGTCATCCTGATCTCGACCATCTGATCCTAGCTGGCTGGTTGGACGTGATTAATAACAGAACGGAACCTTACGATGACGAGGGACATGGGACTGCGATGGCAGGTATCATCGTCGCCCGAGATGGTCTTCGCGGAAATGCCCAGGGCGTCGATCTGTTGGTCGCGAAAGCCATCGATGAGATGGGTGCTGGAACTGACTCATCGATCGCTGAGGCGGTCGACTGGTGCGTCGAGGAGCAGGCTGACATCATCTCATTGAGCCTCGGAGGAGAACAGGGTTTCTCATTTGCTGGATTTTCCTCTGACGAATTGGAAGATTCGGTACAGGATGCCCTCGACGAGGGCGTTTTCGTCATCGCTGCGGCTGGCAACGACGGACAGGACGATGACGGCGATGTCTCCTCACCCGGCTCTCTCGAGGATGTCATCTGCGTCGGCGGGGTGACGCGTCAAGGAAATCTCTGGTCAGGCAGTTCAGAAGGGGATAACAACGGCAGATTATGGCCGAATCCGATGCTCCCGCGTTCTGATCCGGATCAGAAACCCGAACTCATCGCTCCTGCGGCTGAAGTTCCCGTCTTGATAGCAGGCGGCAGTGGCGACGGGGCTTGGTGGGGTTCGGCGAGTGGCACCTCTGCAGCGACCGCTTGGGTCAGCGGTGCGCTGGCTTTGCTGCTGGAAGAACATCCGGAACTGCAGCGTGAGGGATCCGAGGGCGGCTTGAGCGCGATAGAGCGTGTGAAGGAATTGATCAGTGAGAATTCACAGGTGGATCAAGGTCAGACTGAACACGACGATCATTTCGGCTATGGCATTCTTCGAATCGACCTCCTTCTGGGTAGTTTGAGCGATTCATCCAGTGACGACGAAGAGTCGGAGAATTCCGCGATTTCGAAGTTGGGTCATGGCACCTCAAATGAACTTCAGGTTGAGCGACGAAAGACTCCGATGGTGCCGCCTCTCATCTCGACGAAGGCCGCGGAATCTTCTTCATTGACCGAACGCACGAACTCCATCCAACGATTGAAGGAAGCGACTAGTCGTTGAGCCTCCGTCGCATCTTTGCCGGCTTCGATTTCACCTACATCACCCGTCGGAACTTCTGGTTCGAGGGCGATGAGGATGCCACCCGGTGCCAAGAGGTCGAAGGCGGACTTGGCAGCCTCTGGTCGGCGCTCCTCATCGAGATCCACGATCGCCAACTCCATTGGCAGCGGCAGCAGTGAGGGGTTTGCTGAGTCGGGAAGCGTCGTTGATGCTGCCAACCAAGATTGAGTTTCAGCACTCAATTCCAACCACGGCTGAGCGATGACTCGAGTCCAGGAAGATGCGTCATATCGGCGAATGAGTCGGTCGATTATGACGCCGAACTTCCCCCCTTCTTCGACGATGGTGAATGAGTCTGGTCGTGGCGGAGGATTCTCTCGGGGTTCTGCAGGATCACCGCACCATAGATCCAACAACCAAGCTGAAAGATGGCCGATTCCGCCACCTACGAGAACGACATTCCGCGCCGGGATCCGCGAGATGATATCGCGGATACGAACACGTGTTGAGCGCGGCAATGGTTGAAGATTCATGTGCAGCATCTGCTCACCGATCCTCGCAGCAATCGCAGGTTCCTCGCCGTCACGCTCGGAATCCTCACCCAACAGGTTCTCGAACATCTCTCGTTCAGACATCTGGGGAAGGCCAATTCCACCACCCAAATCACTCATGGTCCCTTCTCAAGAGACCAATCTCTTGAACCATCCCTCGTGCGGATGGCTTGAATAGAGAAGGGCCTGCCGCCGGCTCGTGGAAGAATATCAGGACGAAGAGGAGGCGGTCGATGTCGCCGATTGTGGCCGCTGTGGCCATCTCACAGAACACGAGGTTCTTCGCCGCGTCCCGAAGGGTGAAGGCGAGGATGTGAGGGTCAGATGCGTCGACTGCAACAAGGTGCAGACCCTTTACTTGAGACCGGGGAAGCCAATCACTGTCGACGCCATTCTTTCTGATGGTCCTGAGAGTTTCAAGACCAGAATCGACGCTGATGATGACGAATTGATTCGGCTCGACGATGTCTTCGAATTCGATGAAATCCTCTATCGAGTCACACGTCTAGACGATTCTGATTCAAGGCCTGCGAAGCGTCGAACCGCGAGTGAAATCGGCACTCTCTGGGCGGTTCGTTGTGATAGAGCGATTGTGCGATTGACGATGACAGATGGGGAGGACAGTTTCTCGAAGACCATCGAGTGTCTGCCCGATGAGCTCTTCGCTTGTGGAAATATAATGGAGGTTGAAGGCGAGCGCTGGCGAATTCGCGCAATCCATACAGGCAAGGGCAGAACTCTGAGAGGAAAGCGAGCCGCCATCGATATCCGCAGAATCTACCTACACACTCCGCATGCACCTCGGCGCTATCGAGAAGAGTCATACCGCGGCCCCCAGAATTGATCAGCGGTGATGCTGCAGTCCTACATCAGCGGCGATTGGTCCAGGGCATGACGAAGCTTTTGGCTATGTGCCAGGCGATGTCGGGATTCTCTCTCAATCTGCGGATGCTGTACTCATACCAACGGCGACCATAAGGAATGTAGACACGAGTCACATGACCTTGAGCCGCGAGACGTCGGCGAATGTTTCCCCGAACACCCAACAGCATCTGGAATTCATAACCTCGACCTTTTCCAGCGGCCCAGTGGCCGACATGTTCTCTCGGGTCGTCTGCATGAGGGCCCATGCCCCGAGATTCGAGTGCAGCCAATGAGTGATTGATGACAGGCATGTCATGTGTCGCTATCGCAGTGTAGCAACCCGAATCGAGAAGCGAATCGATGGCTGCATTCGTAGCCTCGACTATATCTCGATAACCCGTATGTGCGATATCACCAGACTCGAGATAGATTCCCTTGCAGATTCGTACATCTGCGAAGCCCTCGGCTTGGGAGCTGAGGGCGGCGATGTCGTTGAGAGTCCGGAACAATCGCCCTTGCAGAACGGTTCCGATGTTCTTCAGGCCCCGTTCGTGCATCGCATGGACAACATCGATGGTCGACTGAGTGACTCGATGATCCTCCATATCGAGTCTGACGAAAATCTCATGCTCAGCCGCTTTCCGAGTGATCATCTCGATGTTCTCGAGTGCCTTCTCTCGATCGATCAGCAGACCGAAGGCGGTCGGCTTCAACGAGATGTTAGCGTCGAGTTCATGCTCGACGATGGCATCGAGCAAAGCCTGATATTCATCCATGAAGAATCGCACCTCATGAAGATTCGATATCTCTTCTCCGAGTACATCGATGGTGAAACATGCACCTTCGGCAGCTAGATTCTGCATCACAGTCACGGCACTGGCAAGATCAGGACCTGCAACATATCGAGAAGCGATCCATCTGACGACGAAACGTGGGGTGACTGGAATCAGTTGCATGATGATGCGGCCCGCGACTCCCATGCGCCTATGCGTGTGAAGGGCGCACTTTCACCGTTGCTCAACCGAACATGTCCCGACCGCGACGGACTGGAACAGCAAGTTCGTCCAATTCCGAGATCAGTGCTCGGCGTTGCCAACCTTTGAACGACTTGCGATCCAGATGGGCGAAAACGACCCCTCCTGGGAAGGCTTCCCGCGTCTTTCTAACAACCTCGCCGACTGAGTGTCGCCATGGACCTGTGGGGAGTCCATCTTCCACAGGACCATCGAATCCGAGGGCATAATTGGCTAGAAGATGAGCCATCCAGAAGCCTCCTTGGTTTACCACAGCCGTGTGACGTGGTGCATAATGCCCACCACCCAAACCGATCATGACTTCACCCTCGCCAGGCCAGATTCCCAGTCCTGTGGAGCCATCTAGACCGAGCACAGTGGAGATGACCTCGGCCCACAGTTTCGAGGCATCACGACGTGACCACTCTTTTTCGGTCGAGCCGATTTCGATGTAGAGGGTGGGCTTCGTCAGAAATGGACCGTGATGCGTCGTCTCCAATGTGATATCGAATTCTTCAGCGAGACCTGACAGGCTTGCAGATCGCTGAAGTTCAAGAAAAATCGCGGTGAAGCGTGGCGAAGGCGGAACTGCAGAGCCTTTGCGACCGCCGGCATAACCGACCTCTCCATGCGGTACATCTCCGGACACTCCAATCGCATGGACAGTCAATGCGGGAATGCCACTCTTGGCAGCATGACGGGAGAGAACCAGAACTTCTTCCACATCTATGTCGACTGCGCTGGAATGGGCAGAATCGATTTCGTCGGCATTGATATGCAAGCCATCGATGAGAAGCAGATGGACGGGCTTACTCGAGTGAAAATGAACGAAACCGTGCCCGAATTCTTCACCCTCAGACCAGCCACCGAGGGCGAGCACCGCGCCATACAGATTCATCGAAGCATCATCCGCGCGCGAGGAGAGGAGCAGGGTGACCATGTTCAAGGGGTTGGGCGAGGCGACTTCAAGGCATCCTAACTCATAATAATCAGACCGTCCGAACGGCTGAAGTTGAGCAACCACAGGTTCAAACGCCGCTCGAAGGAACACTATCTGTGAGCGAGACCTTCGGATTCACACCTCGCAGAATAGATGTCGGCGAGACCACGAGTGTCGTCGTAGGAACTCTTGGAGAGTTGTGCAGAGTCGATTCAAGAGGCGAGTTGATCTCGCCGGTCTGCCAACCGTTCCCAGCTCCGGTGACTTCGGGGGTCGTTCTAGAGGATCGATGGGTAGGAATCTGGGTCGAAGCTGAATTTCAAGTCGCTAGGATGGCGGCATTGCCACTTGATGATGCTTGGCGGGACGGCATCGGGCGCGAAGAATTGCGTACCGTGCTGAAGAATGATGGTCTCGAAGCAGTTCCTGCAGCTTCCATCTGGAGTCGGACACTGGACTCGGAGCCGATGGCGCTGACTAGAGTCGGAGATGGATTCGCCTTCGCGGTGCTGGGGCGAGGCATCTATCTGATGGATGCTGATGCGAATGAGATCTGGAGGGCAGCGATCCCCCATGTCGGAGTTGATGGTTCACAGAGGTTGCATCGCCAGATTCTCGAGATGTTCGTCATTGACGATGTACTGCAGATCTGGATGGAGGATGCGGAAGTCTATGAAATGAGTCTGGACGATGGCAGAATCATCGATCAGAGAGTAATCAGGCTGTCCGATCGACTCGAAGCAGTCTTCCACTCGAAACATCTCGGTTGGCTTCTAGCTCTTTCAGGTGGCGGAATTGTCAGATTCGAGTCCCTCGATTCCGCCCCCGACATCCATCCCACGGCAGGACCGGTGATTGACGCGGTCGAAGGGGACAGCGGATGGATCTGGACTGGTTGGCGTCACGACGGCATGCTCGTCGATGATGGGGTGGTTTCACGACCTCGCAGAGAACTGGGAGTCGCAGTTCTAGCCTACTCGGTGCTGACGAACGATGGAACCTGGAGTGCTTGTCTGGTATGATTACTCGTTCTGCTCAGAATGACCGCATTTTCCACAGGTTTTTCTGTCAGCATGAACCCCGAGGAATACCCCGGGTCCACACTTCGGACAGAACTCGCCATTGCGAACGAGAGACTCGCCATCGGTGTTGTACTTCGACCACTTGGCCGCAGGATTCGGTCCCTCACTCATGATTCGCCAGCTCCCTTTGTCGCTTCTATTCCAGCCGCCGGCTCAACTTCCTTGACTTCTTTCACAGTGACGGGTATCGGCTCTGCTGGTGTTGAAGATGCATGAATCGACTTGTGTCGAGAATGGATGAATTCCGGCTCGACCTTCGCAGCGCTGGCAGCGCCGTAAATCAGAGCCAATCCGGTTGTCTGAGGACGGCCATAACGAGTGTTGACATTCTTGACGAAGACCAGATCCACTTTTGCGCCCGGCTCGGCTTTGGCAGCCGCGGCGACCATCTCAGCCAGAGTCGGTGTCGCGTCGCTCGAGTGTTCCCAACGGAAACTCAACTCGACTCGGTTAAGCAAAGGATTCTCTTTTCTGTTGATGATTTCCATGATTCTCTTCTCCTTCAGCGGATGTTGACCTTCAAGGCGTACGAACCCGGCTGGCTGATGTTCAACCTCTGAGCAATCTCAGACCGTCGCGGGTGTAGTATTACCACATAGCCCTGCCAATCGGTAGTCACCGGAGCACTTGGGCAATTCGCGCATTGAACAGGGTCGTTCTTGCTGATGGGGTCTGGGAGGATGCGATTGCATTCTCCACAAGCGAAGGGTTTCTTTACCATACCTCAATCACCTTGAGTCAGCCAATCGTGGGCGCCGAGGCCTGGCATCTTGCAGTTGAGGCCGATCTTGCTGGAGCGTGGGTCGTTCTGATTGATCGCTTTGGAGACGATTCTCGAGCGAACGTATGAGCCCTCCTCGATGTGCTTTCCAGTCTTCGATCCTTCGATACGGCGGATTCCCATGTTCACCTGAATCGGTTCGTCGAGGATCTGGGATTTGTGCAGCAGAGCCTCAATCGGACCGATACGGACGAAGGCACCATATTCTGAGATTTCGGATACAGCGCCGTCGACGACTTCGTTAGCCTCCATCCTGAAATGAAGTGCCTTGAATCGAACTCGCTGATAGATTGCTCCATCTCCGTGGATTATCTTCCCGCGTCCTACAGTTTCATGATTGAAAGTCAGTAGCGTGTAATTCTCATCCTCATCGAAGCGCCCCTCGAAGGCAGCGTGTGCCAACTCGTCGATATGGTCTTCCAATTTGCGGCCTCGGCGGATGTATTCCGCTGGGATTCTGATGGTGTCCTCAAGGGTGACGAGGCTGTACATTTCTTCTTCCTCCAATCGCCGGACCACTCCGAAGTTAGTCGGAGGAAGGGCAGGTCAAGCCTCCCGTCCCTCATCGGCTATGCCTCCAGAGGAGAGGTCCGTGCGACCCGCCGACCCGACCACCCTGTATAAGCGCAACGGATGAGGCTACGCATCAGTTGAGGGTCGGCGGTCAGTGGAAATCTCTCAGACCATAGGTCTGACTGAGAGTATGGCCCGAACGTTCAAGTGGGCTGGAAAGCCGAACTTTTGCCCTGATGAGCATGTTGTACCCTAGGGACCACTCCTCGAATAGCCGTACCGCGGTGCTGGTTGCTGGATTGATGCTGTTTCTCTCAGCATCACCACTGTTCCTTCACTCCACCTCAGCTCCGTCCTCATTTTTGGATTCCGAGGTAAAGAGTTCAGAGACCGGAATCATCGATCCTTGGACGGATGGGGATCAACCTTGGCCGCAAGCGGGGCGTACACCCGATCGCATGTCAGTAGGTCCTGCACACTCCTCCTCAGGCGGCGCGGGCATAGACGTACCAGCCAACGCCAGCGAATTACTCACAGTCATCGAACCGGTTGTCAATTGGATGTATGGTTCGTATTCGATCGGCACGGATGCTCTAGGTACTCCAATCGCCGATCTCAGTGATCAGATATCGACTGAGTCTGCCGCTGCTGAACGTTGTGGAGGCAGTTCACTGTTCACGATTCTGATTCAAACGGTCAACGTGGGTGGTAATGACCACAGTTTCATGCGCATCATCGAAGGAGAGGACTCTTCACTGGTCTGGGAAGTCGATCTCGGCGCTACTGAGATCGTCAAAGCCTCGCCTCTCGTCGTCGACTTGGATGAGGACGGTAAGCAGGAGATCCTCGTCGTCTACGATACGGCGGCCTCTATGCATGTCGATGCGTGGTCGCCGAGCCTCGAGTGTTCTGTGACTGGCTGGTCATCTGGAGGCAACTCGGGCGATCTGCTGTGGACATATTCAGATGATGAACTCCGCATCAGCAGTTCAGAGGGCCCCTATACATCGAATCTGCTCGGCGGACACAAGCCGACGACACAACCGCTGCTCGCAGACCTCGACTTGGACGGAGATGCTGAATTGGTCATCGCGGCCATCGACGAGATCAGCGGCAATCCCGTCGTCGTGGCATTGCCACTCAGTGCTGGCAGTGCTCCGACTTCGCTCTGGGAATCAACCCTCGAGGATGGCTCACACCCTTCCGATCCAGCCTTCGCACAGATGGACGACACCACAGGTTACGTGATGCTGACCACGACAGAGGCATCCAGCGGTGCCATGTGGGTCTGGAAGATCGATTCTCAGACCGGTGATCAGAAGTGGGGCGGCTTGTCATTGATGAATCTCGATGGCGATACCGATGTACCGCACATTCGGCTTCCGGGGCCGGTGATAACGAACCTCGATGATGATTCGGCTCCAGAGATGGTACTGACCATTCCAACTGATGCCGATGGCGCCAGTGGGGTCGATGGTGCAGAATATCGAGGTCTGGAGATTGGCGATGGCTCGGAACTCTGGTCATTCGAAGCTGTGAATGGCTTCGCGGATGCTCCGCCAATCGTCATCGACACCGATGCAGATGGCAAGGGTGACAGAGTCTGTTGGGTCACTTGGTACCAAGAGACCACGGCGCGACACGGCAAGGCCGGCTGTCATGACATCTCGACCACGAATCCTCAATTGGAGTGGCACCGTGATCTCGAAATGTCCAGTGGCTTACCAAATGACGAAATCGCCGTCGCGCCGCCGGTCTGGATTGACATCGATGGAAATGGGGCCCCCGAACTAATCGTCGCCTTCGGTCGATCGTTATGGGCATTCGATGGTGACGAAGGGACTCAAACTGGTGTTAACAATCATTGGAACAACGAGGTCGAAGTCGAACACAGAACCTGGTCGGCACCTGCACTCGCGGACATCGATGGTGACGCGACTCTGGATATCATCATCGGCGACACCGTGATCTCGACCGCTCTCGCTGACGTCAGACCGCTCCTCGACGGAAGGAGCATCGATTTCAATCCGAGTGCACCGGACCCTGGTGAAAGTGTCACCGTGACGGCACTCTTCGAGAACGCAGGAACTTCAACGACCGATCGCCCAATCGATGCAGTACTCTTTGCAGACGGAGTTGAAATCGGACGGCATCGAGCGGACTCTCTGGATCCCACTGGTCCAACGGGAAATGCGGGTTTCGAATCATTCTCTATTGAGTGGAGTGGCCCTCTTGGCGAACACTCCTTCCAACTGGTCGTCGACCCATATCAGAATGTCAGCCAATCTCGCTACGATAATGATTACCAAATGACTTCGTTAGCGATTATACCACCATATAACGCATCCTTCGAGATGCCGACCGATCCGATTCGAATTGACCCGGGATCATCGGCTCTGGCTCAGCCGACGATACGCTCGACTGGCCGTCTGGCGGGAATCTGGTCCTTGAGTGTCGATGACACGACACTGCCTGAGGGGTGGACTTGGACAGACGAGACGCCTGAGGGATTGGATGGTATCGAGATCGGCAGCGATGACACTTGGACGCCAGATCTGTGGATCCACGCACCTGCCGACGCATCAGGCTCAGCTGCCGGTCATCTGAGTCTCACTCTGACTCTTGATGAAGACGTGAATGTCTCGGTCACTGGCGTCTTGGCCGTCGAAGCCAATCGAACCAGAGGACTCTCGATCAGAGGCCCTTCAGGTACGACGGCGAGTACGGGATACGGATTGATTGGTGAGTCGGCGAAGGCTTGGCTCATTGTCGAGAATCTCGGGAATGCAGATGAGAATTCAATCGGGATGAATTGGGGAGGCACATCTTGGGATTCATCGGGCAACAATCTCGCGCTCTATGATTCGGGGGGTGAGGAAATCACTGCCCTCACCCTGTCAGCAGGAGAGACCAAAGTCATCTCTGCTCGACTCGGAGTACCGACAGATTCGTATCTCGGTGACAGCGTCTCGACTCCGCTGACAATGTGCGTCGGCTCAGATGAAGATGAGACCTGTCAGACCGTTCAACTCTCATTCGTCGCCAGTGGCGTCGTCGCAGAGGTCGATCATCAGCGTAGCATGCCTGAGAATACTCTGCAATGGACGGTCATAGCAGACCAGCCACCCTCTGTAAATTCAATCAACTGGTCGCTCGCTGATGCTGGAATGACTCTCACTGGGTGGGCTTGGAGTGGCTCTTCATCGTTAACCATCAGCGGCGATGATGTTCAGATTTCGGGAACTGCCGGAAGCAGAACGACGGGCACGTTGACCCTCAATCTACCACCTGACTCGGTTCCCGCCTTCCACACCTTCTCAGATATTGGGAGCCTTGATGCCAATCACGCATTGCGTCTATCTGTCGAAGTTCTGCAGATACATCGTGCTGGACTCACCCTCGTCTCGCCAACAGAATCTCCTCATCTGGTCGAGGTGGATACGCCGAGTTCCGCTACTGTTCGGCTCTATAATCCGGGTAATGGACAGGACTCTTACACGATGACCCACGATATCCTGCTCGACGAGAATCTGTCCGAAGACCCTGGAATATCAGTCACTTTCAGTGCTGATCAAGTGTCCTTGGCTGCAGGCAGCCTGCGGACTCTGCCGATTGAGATCGTCCTACCTGCCAGCACTCCGGCTCGAACTCCGGTTAAGATCCTCTTTACCATGACATCCGATGGTGACGCAGCTGTTGCAGACTCTGTTATCCTCATCCTCGAGGCACGGCAGGATCATCGCTGGGAAATCACCTCCTCAGTCGATGGTTTGGAGGTAGAGGGACGAACCTTCGCAATTCAACCGGGCAGTACTCTGCTTGTGGACGTGCAAGTGAAGAATGTCGGCAACCTGCAGGATGATCTCTCGCTCGGAACCACTCAGACAGTGACATACTCAGGCGCGGACTCAAGTCAGGGTTGGTCTGCGATCGGTGATTCCGTGGATCAGGTTGCAGTAAATGGCAGCGCCTGGCTGACAATAACTGTGCAGATTCCAGCAGACGCTTGGAATGGCAGCATCACCGATATCGAGGTCACCGCTACGGCTTTCGAGGAGGATCTGCTGACATTCTCCTTCAGCGTCGAAGTGACGCATGTAGCATCTTGGTCCGCAGTCGCCAACAATGCCGATCTTGAAATCGACCCTGCGGGATCGACTGTCTCGCTGATGATAATCCAACAGGGCAATGCTCCCTCCCGACCCTACGTATCGGTTTACGTGACTGGTGAGAACGGCTGGGAGGTCATTACACCTGAGGAATTGCCAATTATGGATCCTGAAGAGAATACACCTCTTGACCTCCAGATAACGCCTCCAGCATCCTCCCGTCACGGACGAACAGTCGAACTCCATGTCAAGTTGAGAGAGGGCGATGGCAGTGGCGAATCGACTATCACGCTGCCTCTGCGTGTTGCGATCATCCTCGACTTCAGCCTGACCGGTGAATCGGATTGGGTTGTATCGGATGATGGTGGATACCCCTTGGCAGAACTGGAGAATCTAGGAAACTCGCCAACGACGATCTCATTGGAGGTACTCAGTCTGCCGCAGGGCTGGATAGTTGCAGGCCGAACCGAAGTGGTCCTCGCGGTCGGAGAAATAACGGGAGTTCCATTGGAGATAATCCCGACCGACGACTGGGATGGTGCATCTCAAACGATTCGAATCCTGGCACAGGATTCGGCAGGGAATCAACGCGAGATCTCTCTCGATACAACTCAAGCGGATCACTCGTGGGCTTCCTCTCCCGTCATCGTTGCCGTATCTGGTGATAGTGCCCTGCTCGACATCCACGGAACGAATCCATCTTCTTCGGTGGTGGATGATGTCCAGAACCAACTGGAATGGGACATTCAAGGAGGCTGGGTTTGGTACGCATCTTCAACGTCAGTAGGCAATCAAATCTCCGTCGATGGCACTTCGAATCTGCCATACATAGCTCATGTCATCGAACCTGCGAATCGCATAGCGAGCTGTTCCATCTCCGGCACTGCAATCGACATTCTTGCCCAGTGCAGTGTGTTCAACGGAACAGAAGCCTTCGGCTACACGATCATGTTGATCGATGATGAAGGCGACATGCTCGATTCATACGAGGGATTCGTCGCAGCCAACACATCGGCTGCAGCGACCAATCTCAGTGCTGAGGCTTGGAACCCCCTTCCAGGCATGAGAACACTCACCCTCCGCCTGCTCGATTCGAAAGGAGTCCTCGTGACCATGGAGCAGGTGACTTTTGAGATTCGCCGTAGTGACTGGAATGTTGGATTGGTCGACCTCGAGATCGAAGGCGAGGGGGCGGGGCAGAAGATCAAGGTACTCACGAAACGTGAGAACCAATACCTGCTCAGCGATGCCAATTGTATCATTTCCGTCAGCGCCGGTACTCATCAGGCAACTCACATCATCGACATGACGGGTGTCTATGCTCCAACTCCGAAACTCGACCGCCCCAGCGTTGAAGATGGAACCGAGATGGTGGTTCGGATAAGTTGTGGATTCCCATGGGATGAGGATTCAGACTCAAGCGATGATGAAGTCAGGATCATCCTCTCTGGCGGCGCTGTCGATGTGAATGATGGATTCGAATGGACTACTGGATTCGTTGCTGCCGCACTGGTGATCAGCATCGCGCTCACACTTGCTTGGATCGTTCACAATCAGAAAGATCGGCGGCGATTATTGGAAATGACCGAGCTTGTTTTCCGACAGCGGCCGAGCAAGGTTCACCAGGAAACAGAACAATCACAACCACCTGTTGAGCCTGTTCAAACTCAAGAAGAAAGTGCCGAGTCCACGCAGCCGGAGGATTCTCACTCCGAGGAAGGAACGAGATCCGGCGGTCCACACGTTTCAGAATCTGCCGACGAACAAAGTGCAGCTCAAACGGTTGAAGATGAACCCTCAGATGAGTTCGAGAGCAGGTTGAAGCGTCTGACTGGCAGCGACTGAAACAATCGGTGGTCTGATGGGTCGCTATATTCCCCCCTCAGCATTTCACACATTCGTGCCACTGCGCCACGATCCACTTGAATTGATTCCTTTGATTCAAGCCTCGCAAGGCGGGGATCACGGCGAAATCCAGTCCATCGCGAAATTCTCGAATACGATTCAGAATCTAGTCGAAGGACAGTCTCCTGAACTCGACGCTGCGACGATGCTCTTTCTGACGGCCGTCTCATGGCAGGAAGATGGAAGCTCGCCCGAACCTCTCGACAAAGCAGTATCGCGCGAGAGAATCGGGCGTTTCCCAATCGAAGGTGGAAATGCGATATCTTATCTCCACGAATTCACTAATGACAGGGACAATGGCGCTCTACACGATCTTCTGGCGAAGCTTGCTCTGGGACTCGAAGAAGAGTACCTCGGCGAGCCTGGGTTTTCCTCTGGTGCTGCAGGATTGCATCTCTGTGGCTGGCTCAGCGCCTCAGAAGTCACGAGCCTCCATCGAGTGATTCGTCGAGGCAAGTGGGGAATCAATCCTTCCGAGCCACTCGATGGCGGAGTCAATGACGCCTTCAGACATCTGACCATCATCCTGCGCTCTGCGCGCAAGCGACGTTGTGGTTTGTTGATGCGGCGCCATGCCTAGATCAGGTCATCCGATGAGAAGCTAGTTCGTTGTAGATGGGCTGAACGTCATCCAGAACAGACTGCAGAACCTTGGACAACTCCCCTTCCCTCGGTCTCGGGGCGGCGAATCCTGTCGAAGCCCAAACAGCGTCATACCAATGTTCAGCCCAGATGCCATCGCATTCCTTTGGCCCGGATTGCCAGCTGAGCATCTGTGAATCGAACGCGATTTCTAGATGCTCGCAGATACTTCGCAATACCCCCTCTGGGTCATTCAGGATGTCGGCTGAATCGACGACCAGGGGATTTTCTCCTGTCATTTCGCGTACCGCTTTGAAAATTCGCGCCTGTTGTGGCAGACCCGTAGCCCATGCATCGATCGCATCCGTCCTCTTTGACAATGATAGGAGAACCTCGCGTGGGTCGCGTATCAGGAAGCAATTCTTGAACGAGGACAACCAATCGATTCCCATCCCCTCGATGATGTGATGGCACATGTGCTTCTGATACCAGATTCTCGAGCCGTCAGGAACCTCGGCGCAGAGTTGCTTGACGACGCTTCGCCAATCCGTCAATCCATTCTCGATGACCTCTGCAGCGCTAGGATGGTCGATACCGGTGGCGGACAGATAGTGAGCATAGAGAGGCTCGTCCGTCGCGAAGGTATCCCCACGATTCGCGAAAGAGTACATCATCGCCGTCGAGATATTGCGTGGGCCTGACCACATCGCGATCCGAAGTGGCTCGCTCTGAGGTGTATCAACCACCGCACTCACTCCGAATCAGGTCGATGTAGAGATTCTGGATTCGCTCCGCCATCGGGCCTCGTACACCAGCGCTCATCTCCTCTCCATCGAACTCGATTACTGGGGTCACTCCGGCGAATGTCCCCGTCACGAAAGCCTCGTCTGCTGAGCGTACATCATCTATCGTGAAGTCACGCTCGAATGCCGCTATGCCGTTCGCCCCACAGATGTCGAGCACCTTGCGGCGAGTGATTCCGTTCAGACAATATTCGCCGCTCGAGGTCCATACCTCGTCATCTCTGACGATGAAGAAATGAGTCGAATTGCATGAGGCGACATTGCCGTTCGGGTCGAGCATCAATCCCTCATCCCCCCCTTTGCGAGCAGCATCGATGCAGCCGGCTATGCAATTGTGTTTGGAGAGGCTGTTGATGCGCGGGTCCTGAACATTCTGTGGCCCTCGAATGACATCGACGGTGACCAGTCGAATCCCATTCTCGGCACGCCGAATATCAGCCCTTTTGTGCTCAGGAATGATGACTATCGTTGGTAGACTCGAAATCACCCAAGGAGCCTGATAGGGCGTGGGTTTCAGTCCTCGGGTGACGATCAATCTGATGTGCACACCATCATACATCTCATTGGCTTCGATGACTTCTTCGATTCGTCCAACCAATTGCTCGCGATTGAGAGGCATCTCGAGGTCGATGACCTCGGCTCCATGCCACAATCTATCGAGATGGTCATCGAGAAAAACCAACACACCCCGATGCAATCTGAATGCTTCCCATACACCGTCCCCAAGAAGGAAACCAGCATCCAGCACCGAGATCTTCGCATCGGGACGGCGTAGTAACTCGCCATTGACCGATATCCAGACATTCTCGTTTCGTGGGTCATCCTCGTACTCGTGTGTGCCCACGCCAGACCCTCAGAAAATGCGGCCAGTGAGGCGTTCGAACATATCGGCGTACAGAGTCGCTGTCTGGTCGATGATTTCGGCGGGTAGAGCAGGAATCGGGGGCTCATCAGTACCTGCTTGTCGAGCCTTACGAAGTACCGCATGATGCCCAGTCTCGATGTAATACCCACGCACGAATTCTTTCGAGAGTTGCACGATCTCACCCCTCTCATAAGCCGCAGCATCCCACCAACGGTCCTCATCGAGAGTCCCGAAGGAATCCACCAAGACTGGTTTTCGGCCTACGCCGAGTGCGAATTCCTTCTTGCCATCAACATGAATCAAGCCACTCTTGGCAGCCTCGCGCTCGATGATCTCATCCACCTTCAAGACTATTTCAAGAATCGAATCGAACTCCTCATCGCTCAGATTTGAAATCTCCAAAGCCTCTTCACGCCCCAGCAATCTGTCGAACTTCTCGAACTTCGTCGACACCTCGAGGTAAGGCTTGGGCAATTTCACTCCTTCAGTCAAAACCGTCCCGGGCTCGAATCCGAATTCCTCCGCCCCGACATCGCCACGTGCATAACGTCGCCACCCCGAACCCGCGAGATAGTGGCGGCAGATGACCTCCAGCGGGACGAACACATTCTCAGCATCTGGAGTTATCGCGCCCGCCTCGCGGATCACATCGAATCTCCTCGCGCGGACGCGGTCGGGCGCGTTCATCTCGATCACATGCGTATCGCACACGCCCTCCTTCTCAACCAGCTCGAACCAATGGCATGAGGTGCGGTTCAGCGACTCCCCCTTGCGAGGGACGAGGCTAGGGATGATTTGATCGAAGACTGAAATCTGGTCCGTGTAGCGAAATTCGATGATATCGGGGTCATCCGTGCTCCATACCTGCTTGACCTTGCCGTGGTAAATCATCTCGCCCATGCACATCCTGTGCGACGATTCGTCGATGAACATTGCTGATGGGAAGCCTCGTGTTTCGGGCGGCCTCTGGCCAGCCTCGCGAGCGTTTTAGAAAATCAGATGCTCGACTCTTTTGTTGAATCACATCGAACCGATGCAGAACGGGTCGAGACTATATTCTCCCAATCCTTCGATTGACTTATGCGGAACTCTCAGCCCGGAATTGAGAGGATTTTCTCCTGGGGTGCTCTCGATTCGAGAGTTCGAGTCGGACTGATGGTCTCGATTTTCATCATCGTTTCTCTGACTCCCGCAGTTGGTCAGAGCATCGAGACCGGCTGGGTCGTTGTCGACAGCGGCACCGAAGTGGATCTGAACGCCGCTGTCGTCCATGGCTCTGAATTGTGGGCTTTCGGCGATGAAGGTGTCATGCTCTCAAGTTCAGATGGGGGCCTGACCTGGCAGACGGAGGTTTCGCCGATCACGTCAGATTTCATCGCTGCTGATGCTGAATATGATTCGATGGCTGTGCTCGGTGCGGACGGTGCGGTACTGTTCAAAGAAGGAACTGGCGGGGAATGGCAAGACCTAGGGATTCCTGCTGAGGGCATGGCAAGCATCGCTGTCACGAGTTCGGATTCCATCATCACAGTCGGGGCGGGTGGTGCTATCTGGCAGTATTCTGAAGCGTCTTGGGCAGACCGCCAGAGCGGCTTCTCAGACGATTTGAACGATGTCGCCTTCCTCGATTCCGACTTTGGCTTCGCCTGTGGCGAATCGGGCTCGTTGATCTTCACCGATGATGGCGGAGCGACTTGGGATTATCGCGAGGCCCCTGAGGGGGCGAGGGATTCGAATCTGGTTTCTGCAGGATATTACAATCCTTTCCGGATGTTCGCGATCTCATCCACAGGGCAGATTCTCGCTTCAACATCTCAAGGAGGTCATATCTGGAATCTCGTTGAGATCGAATCTCAAAACTACGCGACTTCCCTGAGTAGAAATCTCAACTCCATCGATGTCGCTTCCGCTTCAATCATCCTCTTTACAGGTCCCAGCAATTACCTCGCCGTCAGTCTCGACGGAGGAAACATCGTCTCCAAGAGCATCTTGCCTGAAGGGCTCTCGACTTCCTTCAACGACTTCGCGATGGTGGATTACAAGACCGGGGTGGCAGTTGGAGACGGTGGGGTCATCCTTTGGACTGATGATTCGGGAAAGGACCAGTTGATCGGCTTCGAGATTCCAGATTACAACAACTTCGGTGAGTTCGCCGAGTATGCAGATGACATGCTTCTAGGTGGCTTCCTCGCAACGATCAAGATCGTTGGTTTCGGAATCCTCTTCGGATTCTTCATCGGCACGGTTCTAGCGCTGTTCAAGACCGCGCCGAACTCGCTCAAGCAGATTTTCGAAAGATACTCTCTGACAACTGTCAAGACTCTTGGAGGTGTTCTCAGCATCTCTGGATTCTATCTTCTCATGACTGGCGGAAGTCGATTCGGAGCGTTGGGGCTGGATGGAATCGAATACATCTACACACCAGTCGGAGACCCGAGGGGTTTCGGCATATTTGTCCTCGGACTCGCCCTGGCGGCTGTGGGCGTGCAGTTTGTTCTCGCGGACCAGAAACTCACGGGACCACTGTTCAAGATTCGACCATTGAATTCGATTGCAACGGTTTACACGGATTTCTTCCGAAACACACCTTTGATCGTTCAGTTCATGTTCATTCATTTCGGAGTTGGAATCGGTCTCAAGATCCAGAAAGCCTATGAGGGAAATTTCGGCGACATGGGCACCGACGGCCTTGACTATTTCTTCTTCGGCCAAAGCGCATTCATCAGTGCCATCTTCACGCTGGGACTCAACTCAGGAGCTTACCAGTGTGAGACGATTCGAGGCGCGATAGCAGCGATTCCCACTGGCCAGATGGAAGCCGGTCGCAGCATCGGCCTGACCTACATGGGAACCATGCGCCTCGTCATCCTACCGCAAGCAATCAGAATCTGCATCCCACCGTTGGGTAATGAGATGGTGAATCTGGTTCTCAACTCCTCATTGGCGATGGTCATCGGCTATTCGGAGTTGGCTAGGCAGGGTCGGTTGATCATCGCTGTCACTTTCCAGATTTTCTGGGCCTGGGGCATGGTTATGATATCCTACTTCGTCATCACGTGGACGTTGGCGTTGCTCTTGCGAAGGCTTGAGGAAAAGACGAGGATTCCGGGTTTGGGAATCATAGGAGGTGATTGAATGCCGGACATCGTACTTTCTATCAAGGACCTCGAGAAGATGTATGTTGGCGGAGTTCACGCCGTCAAAGGGGTTTCATTCGATGTCCACGAAGGCGAATCGGTGGCAATCATCGGTTCTTCTGGAAGTGGAAAATCGACTGTTCTACGTTGTATCAACCGGCTCATCGAGCCGACTGCTGGAGTGATTGAACTTCGAGGTGAGCAGATCAATACGCCTCATGCGGATGTGAACGATATTCGTTCACGCATCGGCATGGTTTTCCAATCCTTCGAATTATTCGCTCATCTTCGAGTGCTTGAAAATATCACTCTCGGCTTGATTCACGTTCGCGGGATGAGCAAAGAAGAGGCCGATATCGTTGCTATGGAGGTTCTTGAGAGGGTTGACTTACTCGATCGAGTCAATGCCTACCCGGGCAATCTCTCGGGTGGACAGAAGCAGCGTGTGGCGATTGCCCGCGCGCTGGCAATGAAGCCTGAGGTGATTCTCTTTGACGAACCGACCAGTGCACTCGACCCCGAGTTGGTCGGATCGGTTCTGAACACGATTCGAGGTCTCGCCGATGAGGGGATGACGATGGTCATCGTCACGCACGAGATCAACTTCGCTCGCGATGTTGCCGATCGAGTGGTCTATCTCGACGAAGGTCTGGTCGCAGAAGAGGGCCCATCTTCAATCATCAATGAACCGAAGAGCGAGAGAATGCAGCGCTTCCTCTCATCGATGAACGAGGAGAATTGAACTCCGTCGATTGATCGGTTCTGAGGTTCAGACCATACCTTGGGCAGTCATTGCCTCAGCGATCTTGAGGAAGCCGGCGATGTTGGCACCGGCGACGTAATTGCCGGGCATGCCGTACTTCTCGGCCGTCTCATAGGCTTGCTTGTGGATATTGACCATGATAGCATCGAGGCGGCCATCGACCTCTTCACTTGTCCATGATAGACGCAGACTGTTCTGGCTCATCTCGAGTCCGGATGTCGCAACGCCACCTGCGTTGCTGGCCTTTCCAGGTGCAAAGAGGACGCCATGATTCTGGAAGACTTCGACCGCCTCGGGTGTGCAAGGCATGTTCGCACCTTCAACGACGGCGATGACGGCGTTGGCGACCAACATCTCAGCTTCCTGAGCATTGATCTCATTCTGGGTCGCGCATGGCAGAGCGATGTCCACATTCACTCCCCATAGACCATTTGATGCAGGCTCCGGCTCAGATTTTGTGTAGGTGATGCCATCAAAATTCTCAGCGTATTCGCTGATTCGACCGCGGCGGTTGTTCTTCAGATCCATGATCCAAGCCAGTTTCTCGGGATCGATGCCGGCAGGATCGTGGATCCAGCCGGATGAATCTGACAACGTCACCGGCTTGCCACCAAGGTGGAGGACCTTCTCGCAAGCGAACTGAGCGACGTTGCCCGAGCCGCTGATAGAGACGGTCGCGCCATCGAATGACTTGCCGGTTGTAGCAAGCATTTCTCGGGCGAAGTAAACCAGTCCGTAGCCTGTCGCCTGCGGGCGAATCAAAGAGCCGCCATAGGCGAGTCCCTTGCCGGTCAGAATTCCTGTGAATTCATTCTGGAGTTTCTTGTACATGCCGAACAGATAGCCGATTTCACGGCCACCGACACCAATGTCGCCGGCGGGTACATCTGTATTGGCGCCGATGTGACGCCATAATTCCATCATGAAAGCCTGACAGAAGCGCATGACTTCGTTGTCTGACTTACCCTTGGGGTCGAAGTCCGAACCACCCTTACCGCCACCCATTGGCAGTTGTGTCAAGCTGTTCTTGAAGACCTGCTCGAAAGCGAGGAACTTGAGGATCGATTGGTTGACCGAGGGGTGGAAGCGCAATCCGCCCTTGTACGGACCGATGGCGCTGTTCATCTGAATACGGAATCCGCGATTGACCTGCAGATTGCCATCATCATCGTACCAGGCGACACGGAATTGGATGATTCTCTCCGCCTCAACCATCGCTTTCACGACTGGGAGGTATTCAGGGTGGGCTTCAATGACTGGCCCGAGGCTGTCGAGGACCTCTTCGACCGCCTGATGGAATTCAGGCTGGTTCGGATCCCTTGCTACTACGCTATCATACACTGTCTTCATCGTCTTGTCCATTTGGTTCACCGACGTGGTATTCCGATTCTCAACTCAAGCAACGGGGCCTTGCCGATAGGAAACCCCCTTTTGAAAGGTATGGCTACTGAAACTGAATCGTTCAGCCCCTCTGGGGCTGTCAAATGCTCAACTGAACAGGTGATGTTCGGCCAATTTGGCCACTGTTTCTTCGTGGCC
This sequence comes from Euryarchaeota archaeon UBA58, assembly GCA_002498525.1. Classification (GTDB taxonomy): domain Archaea; phylum Thermoplasmatota; class Poseidoniia; order Poseidoniales; family Thalassarchaeaceae; genus MGIIb-O1. The sequence goes on along the minus strand of DAHR01000015.1, from coordinate 71,053 downwards.
GGGCAGAGTCATCACGTAGACGGCTGCTTGGCTTACCTGGCGCTTGCGAAGAGCTTCTGCAATCGGTGTGTGTTCGCGGAACCAGCGGGTGCGGCCGTCGTCACCGATGATGCGAATGTCGACTTGTGCCATGCGTGGTTCTGAGAGTAGGAGTTTGACACTTGGGACATCTACGGCGACGTATCCCGGCTTGAGACCGGCGCGATGTGCTAGGTCGTCTTCGATTTCGCGCCGTTTGGTCGAGTCATTGGCAATTTCGATGAGTCGCTGAATCTGGTCTGCAGTCAGTTCATCCTGCCTGCGGCTGGCAGCGACTTTGAACATCTGTCTGTACTTCAGACGACGCATTATATCACGAGGATAATCACCAGCGTCGTAAAGCGCCTGCCAAATCTCGGCATCCACCCTGCGTTGCAGATCCATCGAGTCCGGTAGTTTGTCTGCGCCGCGCTCGACGGCGCGACTCAGCATCACTTCGGTGATTCTGGTGACTCGATGGAAATAGACTGCGCTGTACATCAGACCTCGTGCGACAAGCATTCCCTCGAGTGCAGCTAGTCCGCCTTCTTCGACGGCGAGGTCACCGCCATGACGAGAAAGGCAGGCGATGAGGCGGCGATGATCGACGATACCGTGCTTCACGCCGGTGAAATGGGCATCGCGAAGCAGGTAGTCGAGTTGGTCACAGTCGACCGGACCGTGGACGAGGTTCGCGAGCGTGCGATCGTCAGCAACCAGATCCTCCTTGCCATCAGTCCACGCCAGCAGCGTTCGCTCGGTGCCTCGGGCATCAGGTCCGCGAATCAGAGCTGCGACATCCTTCGGATCGATGTCATTGCGCTCGAGAATGTCGGGAATTCGCCTTCGATTCGGCACCGATGATTCCTCGCCTTCTCTCAAGACATCGTATTCACCGAGGATGATTCCTTCGGTGATCGACATGTGATCAAGACCTCCGCGCTCGTGCAGAATGTGTTCCAGCGTGTGCGAATATGGACCATGGCCGACGTCGTGCAGCATTCCCGCTACTTCGACGAGCGTCTTCTCATGCTCATCCAAACCAATCGAGTCGGCCATCATTCCACCAATATGCGAAACACCCAGAGAGTGTTCGAAACGAGTGTGATGTGCTCCGGGGAAGACCAGATGCGCCAGACCGAGTTGCTTGATGTGACTCAGTTTGTTCATCTCAGGAGTCTCCAGCAGGCTGGCTCTGACTCCATCGAGATTGAACTGCCCATGAATGGCGTCGTTGATGACCTTCATGTTCGACCCTGCGCGATGCCGAGAACCCCCTCCCCCTTCAACTGAACTGCGGTCGATCTCGCTCGATTCCGGCTGCTGATTCAACTCATATCCGATCCGGCTGAACTTGCCGTTGTCTTTCAATTGTCTTTCAATTGCAATACACTTAAGACCCCCCCGCCTACGTGAGAATTCAGGAGGAGCGGCAGAATGGCAGGTCACAGCCCCATGGTCTCACTGAGGATACCAGAGGATTACCTACTCGAACTAGAGCGCAGGGTCGGATTCGATGGGATGCGAAATCGATCTGATGTTATCCGTGACGCGATCAGGGGCTACCTGTCTGTGCCCCACCTCTCCTCCGGCACACGCGTCGAAGTTGATCTCGGACCCGACCTGACTGCACGCCTGGCCGACTTCTGTCGGATTCAAGGCGAGCAGGCTGATGTCGTTCTGAGATATGCGGCGCGCGAGCACATCGCTCGCGCAACCGCTGACGATGTGACGGTCGATGCTGCGCTACAGCGGCGAATGAAGGAGCTCAGAGCTCGTTCTGAATCGACCGACCAATGAGGCGAGAGACTTGGGTGAGAATGGGATGCACTCGAAAAAAGCGGGGGGGCGGTATCGCCGCCTCCCTGCAACACACCCTTCACGATCGATGATCAAGGTCGGATTCGCCGGCTTGCGCCGCAGAGCGAAACTCTCCAACGCGGTGGGCTACAGTCCTCGCGATGCTCCACGTCCACAACGTGGAATGGAGTCACTCCGCGAATCGAACCAAGGCTCGAACCACAATCCACATCAAGACCTCGATAAAAGAGGCGAATGAGAATCATCACACACACCGTCCCGCCCATTTCGGGCGGGGCACCCTTCTGACCCAGCCATCCTCTGACTGACCTCTGAGGCTGAACCTTGATGGGTGAGGTGCGGAATCAGCCGTCATGGCGGTGGGCATCAGCGACCTGCAGAGCTTCGAGCGGCTGACGCCATTCCGAGTAAGGGATGTGCTTCTCGTCGCCAGCCCATTCGATCATTATCTGCTCGAGGAATCGGGCTACCTCGCCGAAATCATGAGGCGTGAATACACCGATCTGAATCTCTCGCAAGCACCGCGAATAATACACAGTCACGACGCAGATGACGCACTAGAACTACTCGCAAACAGAGATTTCGACCTGATCATCACAATGGTCCGCGTCGGCACCATGGATCCCTATGCTTTCGGTAGGCGGGCGAAACGTGACAATCCCGACCTGCCGGTGATCATGCTCAGCCACAACACGCGTGAATTGGCGACTCTCCACACAGGTGATGGCATAGATCGCATCTTCGTCTGGACCGGCGACAGCAGAATCCTCTTGTCGATCTGCAAACTCATAGAGGACGAGAAGAATGCTGAGAACGATGTCGAGAATGGCGACGTCCAAGTCATTCTGCTGGTCGAAGACAGTCGCCGATTCTACTCAGCCTACCTGCCTCTGTTGTACTCACAATTGGTCAATCAGACTACGCGTCTGATGGGCGAGGGTGGCAACCTCTACGAGCGATTGCTGCGACTTCGCGCCCGAGCCAAGATCATGCTCGCTTCAGATTACCCCACGGCGAAGTCGATAATCGACAAATACCATCACAACATCATCGGAGTCTTCACCGACGGAAAGTTTCCCGACCCAGAAGGTGGAAGAGACACTGCGGGCCTGAAATTAGTCAGATACATCAGGTCCCGAGATTCGAATCTGCCAATCCTCTTCCAATCGAAGAATCTTGAGTTGAAGGAGGAGGCGGAGGCACTTGGTGTTCGTTTCCTGCACAAGGAGGATACGCAACTCTATGGGCGCATTGCGGACTTCATGCTTGAAGAGATGAGCTTCGGAGATTTCATTTTCAAATTACCCGATGGAACTGAGGTTGGAAGGGCAGCGAATCTTCGTCAATTGGTTGAAGAATTATCTCGCGCTCCAATCGAATCGGTTGAGTATCATGCGACTCGAAACCACTTCTCTCACTGGCTTCGCACGCGGACGGAATTCTCCCTCGCAGCGAGTCTCCGCTCCCTTACTATCGGTGATTTCGAATCGACTGAGGAAATTCGAGATTTCATCTTGAATGCCATGCGCAGCCACATCGACAGGGTTCGTAATCGCTCGATTCGAGACAATGATTCTGCTCATTCGGATCAGGGATTCCTCAGAATCGGACGAGGTAGCCTTGGTGGAAAGGGACGTGGCTTGGCTTTCTTCTTCAGTCGAATGCCGGATCTGGGCTTGCAAGACAAATTTCCTGACGTTGAATTCATCGTTCCGCATTCGATCGTTCTGGCGACGGATTTGTTCGAGGAGTTCATCGAGATGAATGGCCTTTCACGTTTCGCGCACGAAGACCACGATGATTCCGAGGTCGATGCCGAATTCCTCGCCTCAAAATTCAGTGAAGATGTCGAGGAAGAACTCACAGCGATGCTCGGTCATATGACGAGACCTCTAGCGATTCGATCTTCGAGCTTGTTGGAAGATGCGAGCCATCAGCCATTCGCTGGCGTCTATGCCACTCACATGATAGCGAACGACCACAGCAAACTCGATGTTCGGCTTGCGAGACTCAAGGAGGCGATTAAACTGGTCTTCGCCTCAACCTATCACAAAGGCGCCAAGGCATACGTCGCGGCGACACCGAGCAGCATCCAAGACGAGAGAATGGCCGTCGTGATTCAAGAGATAGTCGGCCGAGAGGTAAATGGCCGCTATTATCCGCACATCGCTGGTGCGGCGCGCAGCCGGAATCACTATCCTGTGTCGCCGCTGATTGCAGAGGATGGGATTGCTGCTGTCTGCATCGGCTTGGGTAGACAGGTTGCTTCGGGCGAGAAATGTCTTCGATTCAGCCCGGGTCAACCTCGTCGAATTCATCAATTCCACAGCACTGAGGCCATGCTAGAAACGTCTCAGACAAGTTTCTGGGCGATACCTATGGGAAGGTCAGAAACACCTCTTTCAGCCGATGAAACCAAGAATCTGGTAAACCTTGGTCTGCGAGAGGCTGAAGAGGATGGACGGTTGGCTCTGGTCGGTTCGACTTATGTCGTGGCAGACGACAGGGTGGTCGACTCAGTGAGAGCGAGTGGAGGCCCGAGAGTCGTCACATTCGCCCCCATTCTCAAACATTCTCGTATTCCTCTGGCGGAAATCCTCGACCATGTTCTGAAGCGAAGTGAATCCTATCTGAACTCGCCGATCGAAATTGAATTCGCTCTCGTGATTGACGAAGACAGTGGAAAAAAGATTTTCGCGATTCTCCAGGTTCGACCGATGCTGGAAGAATCGGTCGACATCGACATCGACATGAGTGAAGTTGACAGAACCAGAGCGATCATAATGTGCAGCAAGGCTCTTGGGAATGGAGTAATCGACGATATACAGGATGTGGTCTACATCCATCCCGACCGCCTAGACAGACTGAGGACGGCAGACCTCACCGACGGTGTCGAGGCGATTGATGCGACCTTGCGCAGTCAGGGCCGTTCTTACCTTCTCATCGGACCTGGGCGCTGGGGATCATCAGACCCTTCGTTGGGCATTCCAGTATCTTGGGAACAGATCAGCGGTGCGAAGGCCATCGTTGAGGTGCCGATGTCTGACATTCATCTCGAGCCATCACAAGGCACACACTTCTACCAGAATATTGTCACCTTCAACATCGGTTATCTGACGATCACCGGTGACGATATGCTAGATTTCGACTGGCTCGATTCAATCGCCCCTGAGACCGAGATTGGACCACTTCGACACATCGCCCTTGAATCGCCTCTGAAGGTGGTACTCGACAGCAGGGATTCTGAGGCGATTGTACTGCGTTGAGAGGCCAATCTTCTTGGCCGTTCGATTCACAGGCAGGATTCCATGACAGGAGGCGAAGTCGGCTCGACTCCGATATGGTTCGCGCACGAGAAGGTGCGTGAGTCACAATCTCAGATGATGTGGGATGGAATCGAGGTTCTCTCGCAAGGGGGATTTCTACTCGCGGCAGCTCCCACGGGCATAGGCAAGACCGCTGCCGCTCTGGCTTCGGCTCTGGAAGTGGCACGGTCCATGCCGTCACCGCCGAGAATACTCTTCCTGACCGGCACGCAATCGCAGCATCGTATAGTCGTCGAAACGGTGAGGGCGATCAATCGAGGCCTGCCGGATGGGATTCTGGATCTCAAACTCGTCGATCTGATTGGCAGGGAAGGAATGTGCCATACTGTGGACCGTGTCACAGGCAGATGCGATTGTGAAGAGGATATCGAACCAGAGGCTCGAGTCGAGAGGCGCGCAGACCTGAAGGAGGCGATGTTTCGGGTTCCGATGCATGTCGATGAGATGATACGCCGAGGGCGCAATATGCGAATCTGCTCCTGGGCCGCGGCCAGAGAGGCTGCGAAAGAATGCGACATCCTCGTCTGTGACTACAACCATGTCTTCATCGAGAATGTTCGTGAGGCATCACTGCCCGTGATGGGAATCGATCTGGCCGAGACCATCATCATCGTCGATGAAGCACACAATCTACCCGATCGAGTACGCAATGGTCTGCAACGAATCGCGACGATGAAGGTCTTCAGAGATGCGAAGGCCGAACTCGAGGAGCACTTGGGAACCGAGGAGAAGAAAATCGGTTCTCGGTCTGCAGAGGATCTCAGTGCTGGAGATGAACTTCGGGAAATCAGATTCGCCCTTGGTGCGCTGACTCGATTGAACGAGTCAATGCCGAAATGGTTCGAATCGAGACTCAAGGAATTGGCCAGCCTCGGGGACGATGATATGCGAATCTCCACTGCAGAATTCATTGAGATGGTCAATTCCATTGTCCTCGAGAGCATCGAGATCGAGGATCGAGGTGATTCACGCTGTCTGACTCGTCTGATCTCCCAACTCCTCCGGGTCAGAGTCGAGACCGACGATTCAATCGATGATGAAGACGAGAAGGAGACCGCTTCGACCAGACTGGCGATGATGCTCTCAGTCTGTTTGGAATATCGCGATAGCCCAGCCCTGGTTCTGGTCTTCGACCTGATTGGAGACGAACCTCGAATCAGCAGCCATCTATTGGATCCAGGTGTCGTCAGTGGCGATCTCTTCAATGCTTGCGGAGGCTCGATTCTGATGTCTGGCACCCTGGTGCCGCCACAGATGTATGCTGACCTCTTACGGCTACCGACAGCGAATCGATTGGTTCGATGTCGGCAGTACACCAGCCCATTCTCAACTGAAAGAAGGCCGATCTTGATCGCCAAAGACACCACCTCGAAATTCACCGATCGCAGCGAATCGAACACAGATCGCATCCGTGATCACATTCTCTCAGTCATCGAGAACACACCAGGACACGTCGCCCTGTTCGCCCCCAGTTACGCCTTACTGAGAGAGATCATCGGCGAGGAGGATTGGCTTCCTTGGGGAATAAGGCGACATCTTTTGATCGAGAGATCGAGGATGTCGAAGAGGCAGGTGAATGAAATGATTGAGAAATTGTACCAGAAGAGGAGGACGAAGGACCAAGCTCTACTCGCAGGAGTCTTGAGCGGAAAGATGGCAGAAGGTGTCGATTATCCTGAGAACATTCTCGATGCGGTAGTCTGTGTCGGGATTCCAGTTCCACCGCCGAGCGCTAGACAGGATGCCTTGAAGAAGTACTGTGAAGATCGATTCGGGCGCGATCTGGCTTGGAGATACTCAAGTTCCCAACCCGCTGTAAACAGCCTTCTGCAGGCTCTGGGTCGCCCGATTCGGAAGAGGGAAGACCGAGCCTTGGTGGTTCTGTTGGATAGACGCCTGCTGCGGCGTCCATACAGGCACTGCCTTCCCAGCACCATGTCTGCAATCGAAGTTCCCGACGCAAGTCGAACCGCTCGCCATGTCAAGCGCTTTTTCGAGCGGCACCCAGAACCTGCGATTGAAGCAGTATGAATCAATGGATTCATCCGAGATGAGTGCGTGGCAAGGTTCGGTAGAGATGTGGGAGAGTGTGCGGATCCAAGGCCTCGAGTCACAATCTCCCCGATTGTTCGAGGAGATTGATGAAGTCGGTTTGGATATCGACGCACAATCCATGCACCATAGATTCCTCGCAGACCTCCCTCACCTTGACGATGCAATCACCGACCACCGACGAGTGGTCGAAGAATCTTCCCAGACTGTTGAACCGGCTCTGGCTCAGGTCAGGTCCATCGGCACCCCATCAGTCACCATCGAGGAGATTGATGAGAACTCGGCACGGCGAGGTTTCGATCTGGACCTGAGCCTGACCGAGTTATCCGATCTATCAGTTCAATCATCGTTCGATGGCGAACGAACGATGATTCGCATCATCGCTGCTGAAAGATTCGGCGGATCGATTCGGACCTTCCGACTGCCACCGAACATAGGATTACAGGCGGCATTCCTGAGCGAAGGTGTGTTGCACTTCAGTTTCGAGTGAGTCAGATTCCTCATCTTCAGTGTTCTCAAAATCAGACCGCTAAAGCAGCCGGTCGAGACAGCCGACTCAAGCCGATAACTCAGCCAATTCGAAGGCATCTCTGTCAGGAATCTCATTCAGTTCATCGATCTGCTGCAGAACTGATTGCAGAGCCAGTTGGGCGTTCTGGCGATGACCTTCACCCAGCCTGTGAGAAGAATATCGAGCCTCCTCGAAGATTCTATCGAGGGCAATCAAAGCCTGCTCACTTATCGGCAAAGCCTTACGAATCGCCATCTCGAATTCACGTACGGTCTCGAAATCTCTTCGCAGGAAGCCATTCCGCATCAGAATCTGACAGAGACTCTCGTAGCAATTGAAAATCGCTTCACGAACCTCGTCTCCAGCTGCTAGCAACTCAGCTGTATAACTGAAGATATCCGCCAATTCATCGATCGCTGCTTGGCGGCGGCGCCTCAGTACCACAGCAAGACCAAGCAGGGTGCCTAGAATCAGGAGAGCGCCGATGAGCGAAGCCACCTGCCACGAAATAAGGGCGGTCTGTTGCTTCTCGTAAGTTATGTTCACGCCGCCGTGTTCATTGGCCAACCAGAATCTGTTTGTCGGGTCAAGAAGTTGGGAATCGGTGTGGAAGATCAATCCCATCTCCCCCCAGTATCCTCGATCATAAAAGCCGGGAACCGGGTCTTGAACCTCGAATCGGTAATCCACCACTCCATAGCCGTCTGTGAGTTTGACGGTCTGGAAAAGAACGGTCGAGCCATTGACGAGGCGGGCCACGAGGGATACTCCCTCGATCGGCAGACCAGTGTCCTGAGCCCTGATGGTGACATTGCCGGTGATCAAGCGTGTGTGGTCACGAATCAGGTGTCCGTCAGGATTGAATTCGAAGCGTACGGGAACTCGGATGTTTACGACATGATCGATCGAGACGCCGTTGAGGAAGCGGCCACCGTCCGGTTCCACCTGCACGATGAGCGTAAGGTCGCCGGGAGGCATTGTCGAGCGGGCTGGTGAATTGATGGAGAAATGTCCGGTTGCAGACTCCCAGGTCACAGTCGCGGGCTCAGGAACCCCGTTCCAGAGCAAGACGATATCCAATTCGTCGATGACATTGCCCTCGCCGCCGATCTCGAGGACTCGGCCGACGAGCTTGATCTTCGAGATATCGTCGCTTCGGATGATGATAGCCGTCTGCCAGAGAATCTCGATCTCCACATCCGCTCGAGCATAAACAGTCATGTTGTACTCGATTGGCAGATAGAAGGTCTGGCCTTCGAAGAGGAATTCGATGTCGTGTCCACCACGCGCGATCAGGAAGCCGAGAGAGTGCTGCAGAGAGAAAACTCCATCGGATGCTGTCGTTAGCCGTTCAATCTCAAGGCCGTCGAGGGAGATGATGATCTCACGGTCCTCCAAGCCGGGTGCTCCGGCAGTGTCAGAATCGAAGAGCCTGCCGGAGAAGTTCCAGGATCCACCTCGAGTCTCAGAAATCGAGTCGACCTGTATAGTCAAGGCTGTATGGTAAGCGATTGTGAGATTCGCGTCCACACTACCAGGTCGGTGGTAGCCTTGTGCAGGCGCGGAGACTGTGACTGTGTGGATTCCGACATCGAGGAAGTCAGATATCACCCACGTGTGTGACCAGTCGCCGTACTCATCGGTCGTGGTGATGCCGATGAGGGTGCCATCGATGAATATCTCGAGAGAATGATTTCCTAATCCACCATCTGGGAGATTGTCTCGTACCGTCCCGCTGAGGTGCATCTCGTCGCCGACTGCAACGGTAGCTGGAGGATTGAGCGAAACGATGGTCGGCCCGTATACGGTGAAGACTGTTGTGGAATTCGACTCGAGGATGAATTCCTCGCCCGCGAATGTGATCTTGATGATGCGTGGGCCGAGTGGCATATTCGGTGGCACTGGAATATAGATGCTGAAAGTACCATTGGAAGCGACCGATAGACCGGTCAAGAACTGATCATTCATCATCACCTCAAGATATCGGTCTCCGAGCACTCGACCTGCTCCATCTGTCAGCATGCCCTCGATGAGGAGCAATTCATTTCGGTCAATCTCTCCTGGGGGAGTCGTCAGCACGACCTGAGAGGTCTGAGTCACATTGTAACCCTCGGTCGTGCTTGAAGGAAGGTAATACTCTGGATTCAGGGAATCACCCTGTCCCATGGGATCAACCCAGGTGAATCCACCGAGGAAACTGGCTGTGACTGTATGCGCACCATAATCTGTATCCAGAGGGAGATAGAAGGTCACGGTCCAAGTTCCCGCCGAACCATTGGAGCGAGTGGTGTAGGCTGAACCTACATTGACGCCATCGATTGCGATATGTATGATGCCGCCGCTATCCAGACCATCGTCGATCAACACCTGCCCGTGTTCATCGAGCAATGACCCTGAGAATATCACCGCCTCGCCAGCGATTTGAGAACCGGATATCTCCGTAATCTCTAACACGCTGGGCGCGAGGACGATGACGCGAGTCCAAGTCGAATCGCCGACCAATCCAGTCGTTCCAGCGACTCCTGCGAAATCTGCAGTGATGGTCAGAGGACCTTGGACTCTCATTGAATCGACAGGAATGATGACTACTGCACGGCCATTCGAATCCGTAGGAATGCTCAGCAATGAGATTCCATCCACCAGGATCTCGATGTCGACACCACCGACGGTCTGGCCGGAATTGTCGACCAAGGAGAGATTCACACTGATGTCCTCGCCGCGGGTGATTCGCCGATCGGGGTCGAGATCAGCTGGGTCGAGGATGGTTACGAGAGAGTAGCCCCGGCTATCGAATGTACCCTCACTGCTGCTCGCGCCGTAGTAATTGACAGCAGGCGTGAAAATCGCACTTAGAGTGTGTGTGCCTCTAGGGAAGGAGAGTCCGAGAGTGATGACTGCTGACCATGAGCCGTTGGGCGAAACCGCACCACCAGTTACTTGGAATCCACTCGTTTCATCGTCGATCGCGAAGGTCAACATGGCTGCGATTGCATTGCCCGCTCTATCCATTATTCCGGTGCCATTGCTCGATAGGAGCAAACCACTGACATTGAATGATTCACCCGCAATCGGGTTATCGGTTATCGTTGTGACAGTGAGATTCGTTGGTGAGCGAACAATCATCGTATTCATCTGAGTAGAAGTCGAATGGAGAGTGGCAGAACCGTTGAACCAGAGCATCACCGCAACCTGTCCAAGTGGGTGGGAATGAGGTACGTCAAAGGTGAAATTCACGAATCCCTCGTTATTCGTCAGACCCTCGGTGAGCCATGTGTCATGGAATCTCGCCGCGACCGTCATGCCATCCAGACGACGGTCATTATCGCTGAATTCTGTCAGACGAGCACTGAAAGTTATTGACGAACTTCTGTCAACAATCGTCTGGATGATCGGTGTGCGATCCATGAATCGAGGGACACCTATGACCAGAATGGATGCGTTGCCCGTGCCCGTGAGATAGAATGGTGTGGTGCCATCGAGAACACTTACGATAACGGTCTTGATACCACTCGACACTCCATCTCCGAATGGGTCGGTAGGAACGGATACATTGAATGAGCCATTATCGGTTGTCGTGTGACTCGCGACGAGGACTTCACTCGCATCGTTGAGGAAGAAGACCGTAATCGCCATCGGTCCATCGACGGTCCGGTTGCTGTCGAAGCCATCCATCACTTGACCGTCGATGTTGAAGGATTGTCCGGCGGTGACTTCGGTGGGTATGAAATCGATTTCGATGAAGCTGTTGACTTGGACCGTGAGGTTTGCGAATGTCTCATTTCCAACCCACCGTCCTGCGTCAACCACAGTCAGATTGTCAGTCAGATCATCTGGTGCATGGATTCTCAAATCGTAGAATCCTGGCTCGGTGCTAGAAGCCAATGTCGGATTGAATCTCGCGACGCCGTCCACATCTGTCGTCTCGGTATCGATGACGACTTGGTTGGGTCCGCCCCAATCGAAGTACAGATTGACGATGGCGCCGGGAACGAGGGACCCGTCAGCAACATCGGTAACGGTAGCATTGAGAATCAGAGTGTTACCTGCGACCACGATTATCGAAGCAGGAGCCGCTTCGACGACGAATTCACTCTGTATACCTGTGAGGTGGCGAACCGCGTCTGAGACCGTGTAATAAGGTCCGGGTGCGGTAGCGAATTGGGTGAAGTCGAGCAGCAGCCTAAGGTTGTAGACTCCTGCAGGGATATCCTCTGGCATCGTGAAAGACAGATTGTAGGCTCCGGTGGTTTGGTTGATCCAACCAGAGGCGAGACGATGGATGATTGGTGGAGGTGGGCTCCCATCGGGTCCAGGCGGCAGATCGGAGGGCTCTTCGAGATGCAACAGAATCGAGGAGTTGTTGCCAGTGATGGCAGTCAACAAAGCGGTGTCTTGGGCAATGCCACTTACCCAATTAGTCGCACCTCTCGGAGTCCAATCCATTACCATGTTGACCGTCACATTCGCCCGCCCCTGAATCCGAATCTGGTCGAATGATGATGCTGGGAGAAGCCATGTCGAGCCGCTGAAGTTGAGTTCCCAGTCGTAATCACCCGGCACGATATCCCAAGCAGGAATCCAAGTCACACTGAATCTGCCAGATGCTGGATCGGTCGTGTTCCAAACCTGAATGCCATTGAAGTCGACTGTGTAGATTCCGGCGAAATCCGCAACCGACGTCCCTGTGTGATCCGACAATTGAACATCGATGACAGCCAGATTGCCTCTACTCGCAGGAGCCAGTTGATATGAGAATTCGACATAACTGCGAATTCCGAATGTACTGGGATAGGTCACTTCATCTGCAGCGAACAATCCCTCTGCATCATAGGTGAACTTGACCTCCACCTCACCCGAGGGAATATTCACAGAGGTTGCTGTGAAATTCCAACTCAACGAGAATTCTCCAGGCTGACCAGTCCAATTCGAGCCATTGAGATACCATGTCGCGAGCGTCATGTAAGGACCATTGGTACCTGTCCTACGCATCTGGAAGGTCAATGTCCCATTCAGAGGATCTGGGGTGGGACCTCTGCTCTGGACGGTGCCGTTGACGAAAACGAATCGATCGATATCGAGTATGCTGTTGTTAGCATCGATTCCTTCCAATGATACTGTAAGATTAGGAGAAGGTGTGATGTTGAAGTTGAAGGCAACACTATGCGGTCTGAGATGATACTCGGCCGGTGTGGCATTGTTCAAGTCATCCTGGTGCCAACCGAGGAAGGCCAGTGAGGCATTGATCAGACCTAATGGCTCGCTCTCTGAAATCGGAACTGAAAATTCGAAGTATCCAGCTGAACCGACATCGGCGATGAGATTGACGGGGCCATCTTCCACCGTCGTGTAGTTCATTAGAACCTGCAGTGAATCGAGTTCTGCTGGATCGGTGAAAGGTGAATTCGCCCAAGCCAAGGAACCGATCACTGTGGTGTTGACTCCGGCACCGAGCATCGGTTCGGTGCTTGGCTGTGGATCAGTCAGCGCGAGGTCGACATCATCGGTGATATTCAGTCGCCATGGGAATGTTATCGCCTGTATACCGACGTAACCACCCGTGTGAGTCAGAATCACCAAAGAGCCGTATCCAGGCTTGATCATCACAGGTGGTGTACCTTCGAATGAGAAGTGACCAGTCTCATTCGTGGTCACTGTCCCGATCAGATGATTCGCTGTAGCAGCACTTCCTGGGACGTTGACGATCTCATTGGATGGGACGAGATAAAGATCGATGGAGTGACCTTCGATTGCTGAAGAATTACCGGAGAACTGGAGGGTTCCGTTCAGCGTGATGTTTCCCGTGGAGTTATCACGCTCGAAGGAAGAGGGGGACCAAGTCTCGTTGACAACCTCGACGACCGACATATCAGGGCAAGCTTCGAATGGAATCCAGCCCAGATCCAACTCCCCCTGATTCGCATTCGTCTGCAGATGGACCTCGACCCACCATGTGAAATCATGTCCATACACTTCGTAGCCGTTCTCCACCCAAGTTCCGCCCGAGAATCCTGTCACTTTCCGCGTTGGCAGATCGACGGCTCTCAGAAGCGCAGCGAAGACCGTCGCGAATTCATCACAATCCCCCTCATGCACCCGCTCGAGAATCCACACCGCCGTATCTCCGAACAGGGAATCGGCTCCGAATTCGGAATCGATGACATCGGATCTGTTCGAACCGGCATGATTTCTCAAGAAGGTCGTGGTATTATTCCCGTTGATTAGGAATTGTTGCAGAGCAACGACCTGGTCCCACGCGGAGGTGTATCCAGTCTCATTCAGAATAGTCCAAGCGATGCGTGTGATGTTCGCAGATGAACGAATCTGGCCGAGATCCTTGGCATAGGAACTATTCATGAAGGCTGTTGTATTATCTCGAATCTCCGCGGTCATCGTGATCTGCGGTGCAGTGACATACAGTGTGTCGACCGTCGATGAATCAATCATCACGTCGCGCGTGTAATTCGAGAAGTTCATTCCAGCATCGACATCAATCCAATCGGTATAATTCACAGAATTGTAGGGTGCGATCAGTTCGTCGCCCGGATACAGTATGCCGTTATTGCGGAAGAAGAGCTGCCAGCCGAAGAGGGTTGAGTCATCCCAGAAGTCCTGATGGGCGACTCCCTGAGTGGTCGACCAAGTCGGGAATATCTGCGTGTTACCGACCAGACTCGTGTTGACGCCCCAAGACACACCCGTGTAGTAGTCATAGGTGTGCCAACGCCAGTACTGGGTGATGTTGTAATCGACACCAGCCGTGGTGTTCTGAGCGAGGAAGTAGAGCATGTTCGGTTGGATGTCATCAGAGGGGTCGAAGGGGTTGAGGGTCGAATCCGCGCAACCACCATCCCAGAATGCAGGTGGACATTCGTCGCCATCGGGTATGCCTCCGCCATCCGTATCAGGATCTCTCCAATCGGTTCCAATCTCTTGTTCGATGGTGTCTGGAATTCCGTCGCCATCGGTGTCGAGCGGATTCAAGTCATCATCGGGATTGTTCTGAGGATTCGTACCATCGATATATTCTTGATAATCGGTCACACCACCATTGTCGGTATCGGTGTTATTCCACAGCGTAGTGTAATTATCTGCGCTCATGTTGCCACCATCGATACCGAACATCATCGGGCATCCTGTTGTGTTCTCGAACCAATTATTCAGCCCGTCACCATCGAAATCAGCGAGATTGTTGCATGGTTCGTTGGGATCTGTACCATTGAGGATCTCATCCAGATCATTGACTGAGTCACCGTCGGTATCAGTCATATTGGGTGCAGAGATGTAACCCCACGCACCCAAAGACTCCTCCCAATCGGCCAAGCCGTCACCGTCTGAGTCCGCATAATCGTCGTCGCAATGTGGTTCGTTGATCGCGCCGACGCTGGCATCCCAGCACCAAGAGCCGTTCAGAACGACGATGAACAGCGCATCGGCCGGCATCGTCATCGTGACCGAACGCAATGTGTTGCCATTAATCGAGGAGTACATGAACGGTGTTCGATTGCCACTCGCAGATTCGAAGTAAGCCATGGGTTCACCATTCTGCCTCCAGTCCACAGGGCTCGGATCGAGTCGCGAGGTGTTGTTCACCGTCAGAGAACTGTCGCCGGGTACCCAGGCGACAATGTCGAGATAGAGTTCGTATGTCGAGGTACAGGGATCGGTAGCGTGCGCTGGAGTGAGTTCGGCTCCATCGTGCACGCCACCACCGTCGGTATCGGAGTTATTCCATTGCGTGCATGTCATGTTCTCCTCCCAGTTCTGTATGCCGTCCCCATCGAGGTCTCCAGCATCTTCAATTCTGGTCGGATCTGTTTCTCCCGGATCGACGACGCCGTTTCCATTCGTGTCCTCCTCACCATCGTCGAACTGATCGCCATCCGTGTTGTTGTTGCGAGGATCCGTCGCTTGAGGCGGATCGCCGTAAGCGCCGTTGACTTCGACTCCATCCTCGATACCGTCGCCATCGGTGTCGACGTGGGTTGGATCGGTTAAGAGCACCAAAGCCTCGTATGAATCGTTCAGACCATCGCCGTCGGTGTCGTTGTTATGCGGATCGGTGAAAGTGATGCCGTCGACCTCGGCAGTGAAAATCATACAACCACCGGGTCCGATTTGCAGAACTGGATTGCATGGAGATACGGTGCTGGTCCGATTATCGGGACCGGGGCGCCAATATTGTCTGGGTGGCTGAACAGTTCCGTTCCGTGTCGACCAGGCTGGATTGACGTATTCGTAGAGGTTGATCAGTCCGTCGCCGTCAGGATCGCCATAGGTGCCATCGTCGCCGCTGTTCGAGGTCGGATCGAGACCATTTGCCACTTCCCATCCATCCGGCATTCCATCACCATCAGTGTCCCAGCCGTCGGGATCCTCATCGATGCTGCCATCGCCATCATCGTCGTCGGTGGCACAGTCGGCATCTCCGTCACCGTCGCCATCCCAATTGTCGACCATCCCATCGTGATCATCATCGAAGTTGTTGAAGCAGATATTTCCCATCGGATCCTCATCGGCCCCGTCAGAACCCAAGCCCTGAATGAGCTGCATAGCGCTCTCTTCATCCCAATTGCTGACTGGAACAGTACCATTCCACCATACGCCGTTATCCAATTCATTAGGCGTCGAGGTCGAATCCCAATTCGAGGGAATCGAGTATAGGTATTCGTTGAGGTTGGTGAGTGAGTCTCCATCGGGATCGCCCGTGGAACCATTGATTCCAATCGCTGAAAGTGGATTCAGACCATATTGCCATTCCCAGCCATCCGGCAGACCGTCGTTGTCTGAATCCCAATCCTGAGGTTGGGTGTTGATGTAGAATTCCAGCCCGTAGGTCAAGCCATCGCCATCAGCATCGGTCGAGCCCATGGCTTCCCAAACAGCGAATTCAATCGCAGCGTAAGATGAGAACAGCAGCAGGACTGAGAAGGCAAACGCGGAGCGCTGCTTGCGCAGTGCCGGTGAGTTGTGAATCGACCTGCTCTTGACGTACATCACACAGTCCCTCTACCGCCTACGGCGGTTCATACGGCTCTTAAGCGGAATGGAGCGTCGTTCGGACAGTGCTCGAGGATGTCACTCCACGAGTTCGATGTCATCGTCCTCGTAGACCATTCTCTGTGGCGCTTCCTCCTGCGTCACTGGAGATGGGATGCCCTCGCCCTCATCCTCATCCTCTCCCTCCTCCTCTTCGCTCTCTGAACCGACATTGAGCGCCTCGAGGTAAGCGATGTGCGCGGCCCACTTGCGGCGGTTCATCCTGCTCTGGATACCGCCGAAGATGAGCAGGATCGAGACTACCGTGATGATGATGGTCGATGCTCTTGGATGTGTGATTTCGTTAATCAGAAGTTGTATGATGGAATTGATGCCGACGACCATTGTAACAGTCGTTTTGGCAGTGAACTCCTCCGACCAACTCTGCTCCGTGTCGTGAGGTTCGGCGGTGACTAACACCGATACTCTTTCACCGTTGTTCGCAGAGGCCGGAACAGACACCTCGAGAATGAATGTCACCTCCTCGAATGGATCCAATTCTATCAGACGAGAGCCGGTCGGCCCTCCGATGTCGACGGTCCAGCCGGGCTGGTCCACCTCCGCGTCTAGTAAGATGATGAGCGGGCTGTTACCCTTGTTTCTGACTTTGAGTTGGAAATCGTATATTTCGCCTGGCGCGAGTTTACGATTCTGGCTCACTTGCACTATCTCGAGGTTCGGCTCGTCGGCATCAACCTCGAAGACCATCGGCAAATCGAAGTAGCGCGGATTCGTTTCGTCACTTTCCTCTTGGATCCGCAGATAGACCGTATGATTACCGACGACGACCTGATTCGTCAAGGTCACGCGCACGAAGACTTCGGTGAAATCTCCCGGGCCGAGAGAAACCACCGGTACTGACGAGCCATTCTCATCGAGTATCAGATAGGTCCACTGACCGTAGGCTTGGTTGCGATCGGTGTTCTCAGGAAGACTGGCTGGATTGACTATCTCCCACTGGCTCGCCGACTCTCCGCTGGTCATGCTGTTGGTGATCCGGACCCGGAGATTGACTTCCGGGTTGTCGCCGCTCGAGGAGCAGAGTGATACCGTGATATGACCGAGCGGCGTTCCATCACAATCCTGCGAGACCTCGGCACGGATTCCAAAGGTGCGCTGGATGGTGAATGAGACAGTAGTCCGAAGCGAGGCGTTTCCAGTACTGATCACCTCAAGTTCAATCATCCCGATATCGGGGTCTTCCCGATCTGCTGATGGCTTGACATTGAGCCTGAGGATCTGGGTCGAGTGACGTTCGAGCGAAGGGATGTGGAAGGTGCCGTCACCATCGTCTTCGATGATTCTCTCGCCGGTGTCATTATCGTAAATCTGGATGATCGCCTTGGCGCGTTTGAGGATGTCGAGGCGGAACGTATCCGTGTCGAATCCGGTGTTGAAAATCTCCAGAAGGAAGGTATTGAATTGGTTGTCTTCAACATACCTCGGGATTGTCGCGTCGAGGTCACCGGGCCGGGTCGAATTCGCGATCGGTATGTCGTGGTCCTCGTTCCAGATCGAGACATCAGGTGGCTGGAAGACTTCGAGTTTCTGCAGGTCAAGAGTCAGGACGTCCTGATGGACGACGGTCTGAATACCATCGATATTCGCCTCGGCTACCGCTCGAATCTCGATTCGATTAGGTGTGCCGGTCAGATCATCGGGCGCGGTTATCGTCAGAATGGGATTGAGGATGTCACCACCCGAGTTCAGCGTGTAGCCACCTGGCGAATCGAATTCGACCAACCATGCACTGCCCATATTGGTCAGCAGTTCCAGCTCCACCTGCATCGACTTGGTGGAATCTCCTCGGTGAACGAGTTGCAGAGGAACCGGAGTCGTCTCTCCGGGTGCGACGTATTCGACTGTGCGATCCGCTCGATGATTGATCGCCACGCCCCATTGTTTCATGTCCACAGGCTCATGATCCACGAGGAAGGCATTGCCTTGGATATCTGTGATCTCGAGTTCGACGGTGTACTCACCAGAGGGCAGGCCAGTCGGGTAAGTCCAGGTGTAGGTTCCAAAGATGCCTTGGCTGGTGTCGCTGATGCCATCGTCATCACTCGACACCTCATGATCGATTCTGTAGACCCCGTCAGGATCACGCATCAGCAGCCTGACTGAATCCATGTCATAACGCCCGAAAGCACTCTTGACATCGAAGGAGAACTGCATGGTTCGATCAGCCAGAACGTCATTCGGATACCATTCCAATTCGACTCCGTCGGCGAGTTCGGCACCATCACGCTGCAACAGAACGATGCTCTCTGTGATGGCGTTTGACTCGACCTCCAGTTGCGAGAAGCGATTATTCTCACCGTCGATTTCATTCCATGCCACCTCAGCTTCACAACTGCTGCCAAAGGGGCCGCCTCCACTCTCACAGCCACTCATCTCAGCTCTGACCTCAATCTCGAGTTCGCGGTCCTTCTGGACCACGAAACTCTCCTCGTCATCGTCGAGGATGACCTCGAATAATTCATGATCGAAATTGCACTGATTCGTCAATCCCGGATTGCACGCGTCCGTCTGCCAGGATTCAGAGCCGACGACATTGCCGTTGACTTTCACAGAAACATCCCAAGTCACTTGGGAGTTGCTCGGGCCTTGAGCCCGGACGAAGAGTTGGATCGGGATGTAGAATTGACCAGATGAACTGCCATGTTTGGGTCTACCGTTGATTACGAGATCGCTCTTCAGGTCGCCGGTGCTGAATTCAATCGTCGAGTCGAGCGCAGAATCGGTTGATTGCCCGCCCGACTCGGGAACCTGAGTGGTGATGTAACCGTCGCCGCCAGCACTGGAGTTCGCTTCGGCGAAGTAGAGGGTGTAGAGTTTGAGATCGATATCAGCCGACGCCTCGGCGCGAACCATCTCGAATAACTCGCCTGGCTCATCAGCGGAAAGGACACCAGGGGGTGCTAACATCAGCAATGTCAGTATGATAGCGATGCCCGCCGTGCTTCTGCGCGGAATCGATGTGCTACTCGCTTTCATCATGCTTCGGCCCGCCGCGGGGGGTTAAAGCGTTCCCAAGGTCCGAGCCGCCAATGCATCAGTTTGAGACGCCCCCGTCAGGGGGCGGGGCGGCCGCTCGATTCAAGCGTGAGGGGGTACTCAGGTGGCTTGCAGGGGTACCCGAGTTGGTCAAAGGGGCCGGACTTAAGCTCCGGTGCTTAGTGCTTCGTGGGTTCGAATCCCATCCCCTGCACCACTCAGCAATACGATTGCTTGCGTGGAGTGTGCGAGTTGGACCAGCCAAAGGCTGAGAAAGTCGTAGCGCAGTCGAATCTGTGATTCGGTGAAAGGTCAGCACTGGACCAAGCAAAGCGAGGGAGCGCTGATTTCCAAGAAACCATCTCCTGATTTCTCAGCGGACTCTAGTCATCGAACAACCAAGCCGTCCATCACCCTTCAGAACATCCAATTTGGTGATGACGACAGTCGCGGCTTCCACAGACTCGGGCTCCATGATCACATCGAGCAAACGTGTCGCAAGAGTCTCCAACAAGGCGGACCGATTCTCATCCAGAACCGAATCGAGAGCGGCAAGAAGGTACTCGTAATCCAGAACCTGCCCGATTTCGTCGCGAGCTGGCTCATTCGCCCCACCCATCATCACGTACAAATCGAAGCGGATCCGTTGCGACGAGCCGAATTCATGCGCGTGGACTCCGATGTCGACCTCGCGCTCGATTGCCTCCAGAAACAGCGCGGTCGAACCCTGGAATTCCCGCATCAACTGTGCCAGAGCATGCTGATGACTCCTCATCAAAACCCCTCCACTCGAATGCTCATCACAACCGCTCCGTCTCGAAAAGCACATCACGGCTTCGGGCGAGGAACCGCTCTCCCGAATCAACGAACAGAACCTGTCCGGTCACCGCGCGCGCACCCATCAGAAACCCAACAGCATCAGCGATATCGGCGGGTGCGGGACCATAGCCGAGCGGGCTCCGAGCCTGAGCCCGCTCGAACCCATCCGCACTCTGGTCATCACTGGGAAGTGTATGACCGGGAGCCACTGCATTAACCCGAACAGCAGGGGCGAGTCCGCGGGCCAGGGCGTCGGTCAAGCCGAGCAAGGCGTAGCGTGAGGCGGTGTAGGACAGATGGTCGGGATTCGGCTCCGAAATCTTCTGATCGAGGATGTTGATGACGGAAGCCTGAGCATCGTTGGGAAGTTGTTCTAGGAGGGCGCGGATCAGCAACATCGGCGCGCGCGCGTTGACGTCCATATGCGAATCCCAAGATTTGATATCTATCGTCGAGATATCGTCGTGTTCGAAGCGCGAGGCATTGTTGACAAGCCCTGTGATGGGACCTAGTGAATCTGCTGCAGAAATCATCAGACTTGCAACTTCATCTGGCTTCGTCAAATCAGCAGCGATAGCGCAAGCAGAGCCGCCTGCGGCTCTTATCTCCTCGACAAGAGTCTCGGCGTCTCGCTTCGATGAATTGTGGTGGATTGCCACTGAGTATCCTTTTTCGCTTAGGTGGAGGCATATCGCACGACCAATCCGCTTCGCCCCACCAGTCACCAGTGCCGCACTGCGAGCCATAGAGAGGCCTGGTGACGAACCTGTATTTGGCAACTCGGCCACATTGACCTCCCGCAAGCCTTGAGCAGAACGATTAACGCCGGCTGACCGCTCCTCGCCCTCGATGGCTGCACCATTGCCGCAGGCTGACCTTGCCGAGGTGTCAGCCGGCGGCTGTGGCGGCGCTGCTCGAATGAGTGTTGAGGAGCGCCGTAAAGGTCATCGCAAGCGACTGCCTGACTGGTTCAGAACCAGCCTTCCAACAGGTATTGCCCAAGTCAGATTCAACGAGACCAAAGCGAATGTCAGCAAGCACGGCTTGCACACCGTCTGCGAAGAGGCCCGCTGCCCGAATATCCACGATTGCTGGGGCCGAGGAACTGCGACTTTCATGGTCGCGGGTGAAGTCTGCACCCGTGGCTGCAGGTTTTGTGCCGTCGGCACGGAGAAAATTCCCCCACCTCTGAATCCCGAGGAGCCCACCGAATTGGCCGAGGCGGTCGACCGCATGGGCCTGACCCATGTCGTCATCACGGTGGTCAATCGCGACGATCTGCCCGATGGTGGTGCCGCCCATTACAGAGCCTGCATCGAAGCGGTTCACGAGCGTAGCCCAGAGGTCGGCCTCGAGTTGCTCTGCTCGGACTTGGATGGTAACCTCGATGCCCTCGCCGAACTCCTCGAAGACCTGCCACTGCGGGTCTTCGCCCACAATGTCGAATGCATCCCACGCCTCGACAGCAAGGTACGAGACGCCCGCGCATCATTCGAGCAATCACTTCGCGTCTTGAGTGAAGCACACCGATTACGCCCCGATATCCGCATCAAATCGAGCATCATGGTCGGCATTGGTGAGAGCGATGAGGAAGTCGTCGATGCCATGCGACTCCTGCGCAGTGCAGGAGTCGAAATGATCACTCTTGGCCAGTATCTGCAACCGAGTTGGAAGCATCTGGCCGTCGAACGCTTCCCAGAACCAGCGACCTTCGCGACGTGGGATCAAGCCGCTCGCGAGATGGGCTTCACAGCCGTCGCCAGCGGCCCACTGGTCCGCTCATCGTACCGAGCAGGACTGCTCTGGGAAGAGGCTACAGGCGCTGAACCAGTGGTAAGCAGAGGTTCGACAGGCTCGGCCATCAGCCATCTCAATCCGCAAAACGGACTTTCCAGCGAGTCCGCACCAACGATTGCGACAAGAGGCAGGTGAGACGAGCATGGCAGCCAAGAAGAAGCGAGTTGCGACGATACAAGTCCCGACCGCTCCGGCACGTCCAGGAGACAAACCGAAATTCGCAGCGTGGACTCATCAACCCGGCGACCTCTCCCGACCCGACCCCCTGACCTGCACGGCAGCAGATACGACCGACCACGCCCACGGCCTCGTCAGAGTCCTCGACGACGATGCGAAAGCTAGCGGCCCATGGAATCCCGACCTCAGCCCAGATGAACTGCGAACAGGACTCGAGCACATGGTCAGAATGAGAATCTTCGACGACCGCATGATGAAGATGCAACGCACTGGCAAACTCTCCTTCTACATGCGCTCATTAGGCGAAGAATGCGTTGCAGTAGCACAGACCATGGCGCTCGAAACCCAAGACTGGATCTTCCCTACCTACCGACAACCAGCAGCCCAGTTCGTCCGCGGACGAGATATGGTTAGCATGATCTGCCACTGCATCGGCAATGAGAAGGACAACATTCTAGGACGACAGATGCCGGTTCACTACAGTTATCGCACAGGCCGCTACATCTCCGTATCGAGCCCTGTTGCAACCCAATTCAGTCAGGCTGTCGGCGTCGCAATGGCCTCGCAGTACAAGGGTCTGGACGAATGCTGCATCACTTGGATCGGCGACGGTGCTTCGGCAGAGGGCGATTATCACTACGCTCTCAACTTCGCCAGCGTCTTCAAACCGCCAGTGATTCTGAACATCGTCAACAACCAATGGGCCATCTCCACCCACGCCAACCTCGCCAGTGGAAGTTCGAACTTCGCCGCTCGTGGTTTGAGCTACGATGTGCCCAGCATCAGGGTGGATGGAAATGATTTCCTCGCCCTCTACTCGGTCACGAAGTGGGCCCGCGAGAGGGCGGCAAGCGGCGCGGGTGCGACTCATATTGAGGTGCTGACCTATCGCGCCGGCGCCCATTCATCGAGCGATGATCCCTCGAAATATCGACCTAAAGATGAGGATGAAGTATGGCCGGGTGGCGACCCTATCGAGCGCCTGAAGGCACATCTGATCTCGATTGGCAAGTGGTCTGAGGAGCAACAGAATGAACTTGAGGAAGGCATCGATTCCGAAGTCATGGCTGCTTACAAGGAAGCGGTGAAGTTCGGTGACCTCGCCAATGGGCCCTATCCGTCCTCGGACTCGATCTTCACCGAGGTCTACGAAGACATTCCCTGGCATCTACAAGAACAATGGGATGAGATGAAGCGGCTCAGAGGTGAATGATATGGCTGAAATGAACATCGTCAAGGCTGTGAATTCAGCACTTGACAATATGCTCGAGAAAGACGAGAATGTCCTTTTCTTCGGCCAAGACGCGGGATATTTCGGCGGAGTCTTCGGGACTTCAGAAGGTCTTCAAAATAAGTTCGGAAGCCACCGCGTCTTCGATACGCCGCTCTCGGAAGGCGGCATCGCAGCGATCGCGTTCGGGATGGGAATCAATGGGCTGCGTCCCGTCGCAGAGATTCAATTCGCCGACTACATCTTCCCGGCTTACGACCAGATAGTCAACGAGATTGCAAAGGTCCGCCACCGTTCAGGCGGCGAATTCTGGTGCCCAGTCACATTCCGAACGCCGGCCGGAGGAGGTATCCGGGGAGGGCACCACCATTCGCAGAGCCCAGAGTCCCAATTCACCCATACGCCAGGCCTCAAAGTCGTCTACGCTTCGACGCCATACAACGCCAAGGGTCTGCTCATCGCAGCCATCGAATGCAATGACCCAGTCATCGTCCTTGAGCCCAAGCGCTGCTACCGCGGACCCTTCTACGGCGACCCTCACAATGTCCCCACCTGGAAAGACCACCCCGAAGCGCAGGTACCTGAGTCCCACTACACTGTCGAGATCGGCAAGGCTCGACTTGCACTCGAAGGAAACGAATGCACAGTCATCGCCTGGGGTGCGATGGTCCACGTCGCGCAGGCGGCAATCCGCGAGAGCGGAATCAGCTGCGACCTCATCGACCTGCAATCGCTGGTTCCGTGGGACAAGGAGGCGATCGAGGCATCAATCGAGAAAACAGGACGCTGCGTTATAGTTCACGAAGCTCCCAAGACCAGTGGATTCGGTGCCGAGATGGCGGCGAGTATCCAGGAGAGGTGTTTCTGGAGTCTTGAAGCACCGGTGAATAGAGTCACGGGATGGGATACACCATTCCCACACACGACAGAATGGGATTACATGCCGAGTCCCGCACGGATTGCTGAGGCAATCCACAAAACGATGGAGGAATAGAATGACGAATAGAGAATTCAAGCTGCCGGATATTGGAGAAGGAGTGGTCGAGGGCGAGGTTGTCAGTTGGCACGTCGCCGTCGGTGACAGCGTCAGTGAGGACGATCCGCTTCTCGATATGATGACCGATAAGGCGACGGTGACGATTCCCTCGCCCTTCGATGGTTCTGTCGTCGCTTTGCATGGTGAGGTCGGCGACATGGTCGCCGTCGGCTCGACGCTGGTTGAATTCAGCGGTGATGGCGATGCGCCGAGTGAGGCAGCGCCGGCTGACAAGGCGAAAGCTGCTGAGCCAGAACCTGAGCCAATCGCAGCGCCGGTGGCGGCCGCCTCCGAACCCGCTCCGAAGGCCGCACCCGCAGCCGCCAAACCCACACCTGCACAATCTGCACCCGCACCTGCTGCGCCTGCATCTTCACCGGCAACTGGAGCCGGCGGACGGGCTCTCGCGAGTCCCGCCGTCCGCAGACGCGCTCGGGAGGCTGACATCGATCTCTCAGGTGTCCGCGGATCAGGCCCCGCTGGCCGTATCCGCCATGCCGACCTCGATGCTTTCATCGCCGCCGATGGAGCAGTCCTTGGAGCACCACCGGCTGCATATTCTACCAAACGCACCGATGTCGAGGAGATCAAAGTTGTTGGATTACGCCGCAAGATCGCCGAAGCGATGGTCATCTCGAAGCGCTCGATTCCGCACTTCTCGTACTTCGAAGAAGTCGATGTCACCGAATTGGAAGACCTGCGCCAGATGCTAAATGCGACGCGTGATGAGACCCAGCCCAAACTCACATACCTGCCTTTCATCATGCTCGCACTGGCCCGAATAATGCCACGCCACCCAGAATGCAATGCACTCTATGACGAGGAGGAAAATGTTGTGCGACGCCACGCGGCCGTCCACCTCGGAATAGCCACTCAGACCGAGCGCGGCCTCTTCGTTCCCGTCGTCAAGCATGTCGAAGCGATGGATGTCTGGCAGGCCGCGGGCGAGATGCAGCGCCTGTCGGGTGCTGCGCGAGGCGGGACTGCTTCACTCGACGATCTGACCGGCTCGACCTTCACCATCACCAGTCTTGGGCGGGATGGTGGATTGGGTGCCACGCCGATCATCAACCATCCCGAAGTGGCAATTCTGGGAGTTCACAAGGCTCGCGAAATGCCGGTGGTGCGCAAGGGAGACATCGAGGTTAGGCGCATCATGAATCTCTCCAGTTCCTTCGACCACCGCGTGGTCGACGGCGCGAACGGTGCCGCAATGGTTCAATCTTTGAAGCGGATGCTTGAACATCCCGCTCTAATCTTCATGTGAGGTGGCAAAATTGGGTGAAGTGCGCAAATGTCAGGTTCTCGTCGTCGGGGCGGGACCCGGTGGTTATGTCGCAGCCATTCGTGCTGGTCAATTAGGCCTCGATACGGTAATCGTCGAAGGGGACAAAGCGGGTGGAACCTGTCTGATTCGAGGCTGCATCCCGAGCAAGGCTCTCATCCACGCAGCCGACCGCTTCGAGTCACTGCAACAGCACGCCAGCGAGGGCGGACATATGGGCATCTCAGTCTCTGGTGAGGCAGAGGTGGATATGGCGGCGCTCGTCTCTTGGAAGGATGCAATCGTCGAGCGCCTCAACAAAGGCGTCGAGGCTCTGCTGAAGGCTGCTGGTGTTGACCTCGTCAAGGGGTGGGCAACTTTCACTGGACCGAAGAAGTGCTGTGTCGATACCAAGGAGGGAATAGTGGAATTCGAGGCCGAGAATGTCATCATCGCCACCGGCTCGAGCCATATCGATTTGCCATTCATGCCCTGTGATGAGGAATTCATCCTCTCGTCGACCGGTACGCTCGATCTGCAGAATCTGCCGAAGTCAGCGGCCATAATCGGCGGCGGTTACATCGGCCTTGAACTCGGCTGTGCGCTGGCGAAATTAGGCACTGACATCACGGTCATCGAGGGCTTGGACAGCATTCTGGCCATCATGGACAAGGAGATTCGCAGACCACTCGAGATATGGCTCAAACAGCACAAGGTCACTGTCCACCTCAAGGCTCTGGCGCGCGGCGCCGAAATCAAGGGCAAGGGCGCATCGCGCAAGGTCCACATGACATTCGAGAAGGGGGGTGAGGAACATACCATCAAAGTCGACAAGGTTCTCGTCACAGTCGGTCGGAGACCCAACACAAAGGGCTGGGGCCTCGAGAACATGGGTGTGCGAATGGACACAGGCGGTCGATTCATTCGAATCGACCGCAAGTGCCGGACCAACGTGCCCGGCGTCTATGCCATCGGCGATGTGGCCGGGCCG
>DAHR01000015.1:6164-43959 GCA_002498525.1 Euryarchaeota archaeon UBA58 | reverse complement strand
TGTCGCGGGCGAGCCGATGCTCGCCCACAAAGCCAGCGCCCAGGGTGAGATGGTGGCAGAGATTCTCGCCGGACACGAGCGCCAGTTCGACAAGGTGGCGATTCCAGCGATCGTCTTCACCGAACCCGAAATCGTCTCTGTCGGCCTGACACCAGATGAGGCGAAAGAGCGCGGCGAGGAGATTATCATCGGCAAATTCCCACTCGCCGCCAACGGTCGCGCCCTGACCCTCGAAGCCGAGAAGACTGGGGGATTCATCCGCGTCACAGCGCGCGAATCAGACCACGTAATCCTCGGCGTACAAGCGGTCGGGAGCCATGTCGCCGAACTCCATAGCGAGTTCATTCTCGCACTCGAAATGGGCGCACTGCTCGAAGATATCGCCGACACGGTCCACGCCCATCCAACGATGACCGAAGCCTTCCACGAAGCCGCACTCAAAACTCTTGGACATGCGATCCATTCCTCTTGAGGTGACTGAAATGAGAGAGCTGCGCATTCTGCAAGCCGGAGTTCTGGACCACGCCTTCGTCAGTGAAGCGATGTTACGAATGCAGCAACAGCGCATCGACGACGAAATCCCCGACACGCTGATCCTCGTCGAACACCCAGAAGTGGTCACCATCGGCCCGAAAGCGATCAGAGACGGTGTCGAAGTCAGCGGTTACTCAACTTCAATCGTCGACAGAGGCGGCGGGATAACCTACCACGGACCAGGGCAATTGGTCGGTTATCCAATCATCAAATGGCGTCAAGACGAACAATCAATTCGCGGTATCATCAATTCGATAGAGGATTGGGTCATGGCCGCATTCGCCGACTGCGGAGTTGTTGGCGAGCGCAACGAAGCGATGATGGGCGTCTGGGTCGGCAATCACAAAGTCTGCTCGATCGGACTCGCTTTCAAGCACTGGGTGAGCCGTCATGGGCTCGCTATCAATTACGATATTCCGGGTACGAGAATCGAGGACCTGCCCTGCTGCGGGCTCGATGTTGGTTCGACAACTTCGCTGTCTCGGCTCGGCTATGGCCACGATCTCAGTGGCCGGCCGATAGACCGTCAACGACTCGAAGAAGCCCTGTTCGCGACCTGTGAAGAATTCCTCGACAGAACTCCCTCAGAACCAATTGAATGGACTCCGGTGTTGCTGGTATGACCAGTGTTGAAATCATCGTTTTCAAACCGCAACATCTCGATGACGTACGTGCACTGTGGGAGTTTACCGAAGGCATCGGCGTTCGTGACAATGAGACCGATGAGAGAATTCTGGTCTTCCTCGAGCGCAACCCAGGGATGAGTTTCGTCGCTATCAGCGGCTCGAAACTGATTGGCTCGGTATTGTGTGGACACGATGGTCGGCGCGGCTATTTCCACCATCTCGCCGTGAATCCTGATTACCGTCGCTACGGCATCGCTGAATTGATGTTCGACGCTTCGATGGCAGCGCTCGCGGCCGATGACATTGTCAGAATCAATGTCGTTGCCTTCTCTGACAATGAATTGGCTCGCGGCTTCTGGACCGGTGTTGATTGCGTCGAGCGAAACGACCTATCTGTTTACTCGAGGGACGTTTGATGGGTGGTCGGCCTGCAAAAAGCGAGTACGCCGATCATTGGGGCCTTGACCCTGAAATCACATTCCTCAATCACGGCTCCTTTGGTGCCTGCCCGACAGCCGTCCTGGAGTACCAGACCGAGTTGCGGAAACGCTTGGAGAGTGAACCGGTTCGCTTCTTCGAGCACGAGTGTGTGCCTCTGTGGCAGGAGGCGCTCGACTCGATTTCTGAATTTCTCAATGCAGATCCTGACGGTATGACATTCCAGAACAATGCTACTGGTGGAGTCAACGCTGTCTTGCGAAGTCTGCAGTTCGAGCCGGGAGACGAGATCATCGTCCCCGACCATTCCTACCAAGCTTGTTGGAACGCAATCGATCATGTCGCTCGACGATGGGGTGCGAAGATCGTCGTTGTCGAAATACCGTTCCGGCTCGAAGACGAAGACCAAGTCGTCGAATTGATTCTCCAAGCAGTCACCAGTCGGACGAAACTGGCGCTGATCGACACGGTGACCAGCCCGACTGGGATGCGCCTGCCTTACGAGGTGCTGGTCAACGAATTGCAAAGCCGAGGTGTCGATGTGCTGCTCGATGCAGCCCACGGCGCCGGAATCGTCCCACTCGACCTCAGCAGCCTCGATGCAGCGTATGTCGCTGG
This sequence comes from Euryarchaeota archaeon UBA58, assembly GCA_002498525.1. Lineage (GTDB taxonomy): Archaea > Thermoplasmatota > Poseidoniia > Poseidoniales > Thalassarchaeaceae > MGIIb-O1. Next base: position 41,743 of record DAHR01000015.1, on the reverse strand, counting down.
CAATTGCCACAAATGGTTGTGCACGCCAAAAGGCTCGGCCTACCTGCATATTCGAGAAGACAAGAAGGCCGAAATCAAGCCGATCAGCATCAGCCATGGCTATTCTGCAGACCTACCCACCCAGGAGAAATTCCGTTTCGAATTCGACTGGCCCGGAACGCAGGATCCCTCACCTTGGTTGTGCATCCCATATGCGATAAAATATCTCGACGGCATGGTAAATGGAGGATGGCCGGCGATACTCGAGAGGAATCGAAACCTCGCTCTCTACGGACGCGATCTGATGTGCGAAGCGCTTGGGGCGGAACCGCCCACACCAGATTCGATGGTGGCTTCCTTGGCTGCTGTCGAAATCTCTGCCGACCCGGAAATCAACGACCCGAACAATCGGCTCGACCCACTTCACATCTCTCTTTTCGATGACTACGGAATTCAGATTCCGGTCTGGCCTTGGCCACATCACAATACTCGTTACATCAGGCTCTCCGCGGCGCTGTACAACGGCGAAGAGGAGTACCAGTACCTCGCCGATGCACTGAGGGAGAGCTTGTGAGCGCGTGCAATGATTGAAGCATCGAGGCTCTGAGGAGGACACATGCCCGAGGCAGTCATCGCCATTACCGGCGCCTCGGGTGCGCGTTATGGGGTCAGGTTGCTTCAGGCTCTGTGCGATGCTGGCTGGCAGATTCGACTCATCGTCACCGGCGCTGGAGCAATCAATCTCGATCTTGAATGCGGAATCAGTCCAGCTGAACTCGCCTCCGACCCCGCCGTCACCCTCGAGGAGAACGACAACCTAGCCGCTCGTTCGGCTTCCGGTTCCGCCCGCTTCGATGCTTATGTGATCTGTCCGGCTAGCGGCACGACGATTGGCAAGATCGCAACCGGAATCAGCGATAATCTTGCGACACGGAGTGCTCTGGTGGCGATGAAGGAGCGTCGCAAACTCATCCTCGTGCCGCGTGAGGCGCCTTATTCAACGCCCCACCTCAGGGCGATGGCGGATCTCTCCGCTTGGGGCGTCGTCATCCTGCCTGCAAGCCCTGGATTCTACAATGCTCCAGAATCGATAGAGGACCTCGTCGATTTCGTGGTCGCGAGGATACTGGACCAGTTGAACGTCGAGCAGAACCTCACGCAACGCTGGACCGGCGATGAAGTAGGCTCTCAGTGAATCGAATCACCAGATACCCTTCAACAGGTTGGGTTCAATAGTCGTCCGTGGGCCGGCAGGGCTGCGAGGTGTGGTGGATGAGCGAGTCCAACGATGCGGAGATCGTCGATGCGGAAGTAGTTGAAGAGGACGCTTCGTCACGATTCTCTATCGGTCAAATCATCCCTCGCATCAAGGCTCTACCGACCTCGGCACTGGCCGTCGTCGTCATCATGCTAATCGGCTCGATGGGTGGCGCCGTGCTTTACGCTGATGATGTAATCGAATGGGTTCGAGGTGAACCGGATTACCAACTCATCGATTTCAATGCGAGCGAAGCCCGAAACTTCGCCCAGACTCTGGTCGACATGGGCCACCCTGAATGGGCTGGCCGGATGTCGGGAACAGTCGAGGAGAGGACCACCGCCGAGTGGATAAAATCGAATTTCTCATCGATGGGAATCCCCTCGACTATCGAGGAGTTCGATGTGCCGATGTTCGTCATCGGGGAGGAACCCGAACTCTCGATCTGCACACCCGGAGACATCGGCGAGACGTTCCCGAACCTCGCCTGCTCGGATGCTGATTTGAACCGTGATATCCTCGAATTCGACCATCGTATGGATTTCGTCCTGCAAGGCTACAGCGGTTCTGCATTCATCCGCTATGTCGATGACATCGATCTCATCGATCTCGGCACCGGCAACGAATCGGCAGACTGGCCTAGTGCCGCCAGCAGTGTCGCTCTCATCCACCAACTGCCTGAGACAGAGAGCAACACCGTCCTCTTCGAGCGAGCCTCGAACAACGACGTCGCTGGTCTGATCATCATAAACGAGCGTCAGAACTGCGACGACCTGATTGACGGCGATTGTGTTCCATACTTCAAAACGGTCGACATCTCGGCAATCTCCAACATTCCCATCGAACTCGGTTTCATCATGGTCTCCAAGTCGGTAGGCCAGACTATCATCGACATGGTCATGAACGGAGATGGGCAACTTCAATTCATGACCGATGTCGAAAACGCCGGCGAGGCGACGGTCTACGTCACCTGCGGAATAATCCAAGGAAAGAGCGACTCACTCGTCATCATCGGCGCCCATCACGATACGGTATACAACGGCCCGGGCGCAGTCGACGACACCTCAGGAACATCAACGGTTCTCGAGATGGCCCGTCAAATGGCTCTAATCGAAAGCCAACTCGGAAAGCCAGCGCATACGATCTACTTCTGCACCTGGGGAGGCGAGGAAGAGGGTCTCTTCGGCTCCACGCAATGGGTTGCGAAGCATAATCGAAATCTCTATGAAAATCTACGGATTTACATCAATCTTGACATGAATCACGTCGATGCAGAACGTAATTCTGGAGTCACGCTTTTCGGAAATCACGCCACCGATGTCGACATGATCAGAGGTATAACCAAGGTCTTCAAAGCCCAATATCCTGAACTCGCAGACAAATATACAATCAGAATCAACAAACTCGCGAGCACCGAAATGCCCTACAATTCAGACCACGCGCCCTTCGTCTACAACATCGATGAACAGGAAGCAGATGGTATCGATTATGGTCGAGCCGTCGTCTGTTACGGCTCCGGCTCGCAAGAATACCACACATACCTCGATGGCATGGATCGCTTCAACGAGGAGAGCCTAGCTGTCTCCGGCATCATCTACGGGAGCCTGGTACGATACTTGGGCTGGGGCAGCCGCTGACGCGGCTTTTTCGCAAACGCTGAGTGATAATCCAGAAGCCTCAGAGGCTTGACTGAGCAGATGAGTGGAACTCGAATTATGTGAAGGCCTCATTAGCCGCCTCTTTCGATTATATCCCTTCAAAGAGAAGGTGAAGAAAACTCACAATTCTAACTGCAAAAAAAGTTGACTCAAGATTCGCAGTAGGCGAGGACCGCGTCGTAGTCGGGTTCCTCGCCTGGACTGTCAGCCACCCATGAATAGCCGATGCGCCCGTCCTTCTCGACGACGAAAACCGCCCGCTGGGAGGCGATGTAATCGGGCATCACGAAGGGGATGCCGATACCGTAAGCGTCTGTGGCGTGGCGGTTGGTGTCCGATAGGAGAGGAAAGCCGATTTCATTCGCGTCGGCGAATGCTGCGTTGGCGAAGATGCCATCGACCGAGATGCCGAAGATCTCGGCTTCGGCACTCCCGAGGCGTGCCAACGAATCGGTGAAAGTGCACATCTCCTTACTGCAGACGCCGGTGAAAGCCGCTGGGAAGAATGCGAGGATGACTCGATTGCCGATGGAGTCGGAGAGTCGAACCATCGTCTTGTCATTCGCCATCAATTCGAAGTCGGGGGCTGCATCGCCTACGGATACCATGTAGTGCGGGAAGGAATCCTTGACTTCAACTTGGCCGGAGTCTCACATCCGTTCAGGGACGTCGATTCCGAGCAGGCCGAGGCCGTTCTCGAGCACTCGAGCCACGCCGTCGCAGAGCGCCAGGCGGCTGACTCTGGTGGCTTCATCCTCGGCGATGAGGACTGGACAACTCTCGTAGAATGAAGCGAAGGACTGGGCGAGTCCGTGCAGGTAGGTCGCAAGTCGATGCGGGGAGTGTGAATCAATCGCATCGTCGAGCGCTTCTGCGAATCCGATTATGGCTCTGGCGAGCGATCGCTCGTTGGGATGATTGAGTGAAATCGACGCGTTGCGGGCCGATTCTCGGTCTAGGTTGGCGCGTCGGAAGATACTGCAGATCCTCGCGTGAGCATATTGCAGGTAAGGTGCTGTATTGCCTTCGAAGGAGAGCATTCGATTCCAATCAAAGACGTAATTCTTGGTCCGCTCGGTCGAAAGATCAGCGTATTTCACCGCCCCCACGCCGATCATCTCAGCCACCGTTCTCAATTCAGATTCTGGCAACTCAGGATTCTTCTCCAGAATCGCAGCCTCGGCTCGTCTGATGGCCTCCTCGAGCAGATCCTTGAGGCTGATCGCTTGTCCGCCTCGGCTCGCCAATTTCTTGCCATCAGTGCCGAGGACCATACCGAAGGGAACGTGAATCGCGGCAATCGAATCGTCCATGAAACCCGCCTCACGCGCGACTTCGAAGACCATGGCGAAGTGCTGTGCCTGCTCGGCACCGACGACGTAGAGGAACTCGGTGCTGCCGATGACCTCCACCCTGTCGATTATGCAGGCCAGATCGGTTGTGGCGTAATTGAAACCACCATCCGCTTTCTTGATGATGAGAGGCAGTGGCTCTCCCTCACGGTTGACCCAACCCTCTGCAAAGACGACAGCAGCCCCATCGCTCTCGTCCAACATTCCTGCTTCTTCGAGGCGATCGACGACACTTGAGAGCAATTCCTCGTACTTCGATTCCCCAGCCAGGTCGTCGTCTGTCAGCAATACACCGAGCAACTCGTAGACCTCGTTGAAATGCACCAATGAGATATTGACCAGTTTCCGCCACAGAATCATCGTATCTTGGTCTCTGCTCTGTAACTTGACGACTCTGTTCCGAGAACGTTCTGCAAACTCTGAATCGCGGTCGAATTTGGCTCGAGCTCCTTTGTAGAATGAGCTTAGATCGATATCGTCGACTTCCAACTCCTCGAAATCAAGATAGTGTTCTATCAGCATCCCGAACGGCGTGCCCCAATCGCCGATGTGATTCTCGCCAATGACTTCGTGACCTTTGTGCGCGAGCATCCGTGCCAGAGCATCACCAATCACCGTCGACCTCAGGTGACCGACATGCATCCTCTTGGCGACGTTGGGTGAAGAATAATCGATGACGATGGTTCGTGGTTCCTCAAATCCGACATTCAAGCGCTCATCCCCGACGACCGCTGTGACACGCTCAGTGAGCCATCCGGGAGTCGCCGTGAAATTGAGAAAACCGTTGACCGTGCTGATATACGCGAGCCCTGCGAGGCTGTCTCCGAGAGCGTTTTCGATATCATCAGAAATAGCCACAGGCGTTTTTCGAAGAACTTGAGCAAGAGTGTGGCATGGCATCGCGACATCGGCATGGGCGGCATCGGTAGAGCCAGCCAGTAAGCCGCTCCAAACATCCTCAGCGATGCCGATTTCGGCCATGGCAGCAAGCATTGCCGGACGAATATCCTCAATCATATCACGCATAATCATTCACCTCAAGACAAGGGATACCTCAGCAGAGCGGCGATGCCACCGAAGGAAGTCTGCAGCGTCGCACCCTCCTCCGTATCCATCGAGATCAGACTCACTTTGGCCGATGTGCGACCGGCCAGCAATGTCAATTCATCGACCAGATCGAGACTGCGGTCCGCATCTTCTGATACATCAGAGGAGCCGCACTTCGAACAATCAGGCGTTTCCGATCTGCTCGACTCCGTCGTTTCCCATTGATGCGAACAAGCCCGGCAATTCCAGCCCATCCGTCGCTTGCGCAGTCCCTCGGAAAGAAGCAAGCGATGGACAGCACCCTGATCCAATGCCGAGCGGATCATCATCTCGCCATAGGTCGCCTTCGGGTGCGCTTGCATCACCTCGCGCAGGAAACTGTCGACCAGCTTACGCTCGGCATCGAGTTCGATCTGGTCCATCAGGCCGCCAGCCCGCTGGACCAGTTCGCGCAACCCACTCTCATTCGAATAACCCACATCGAAGTGAGGTTCGCAGACGAGTTTGGCGATTTCGTGGTGGAAGTATTCGTTCTTGACGACGAAATCCTTGGTGTGGCCAGGTCCGCCGATGATAATTCCCTGAATGTCGTCAATCAGAGGCAGCCAGTAATTGCATGCGTGTTCCGTCGCTTTCTTGAAGAAATTATGAGCGGCCTCCTCAATCAGTCTCTCGAATCTCTGAGCCGACTGACCGCCTTGTCGGTGCTTGCCCATGATATTGCTCTGCAATTCTTCTTGACAAGTGATTCTCTTACCGCTTGCCAAGCCGTAGGCCGCCTCGCCACGGTCGATCACGAAAAGGCCGTAGGCGGTGCGATCGATCAGCATCTCCTCGAGTTGAGTCAGTTCGAAAGTCGAGTCGCAGCGATATCGGAACGAGGTGAATTCATCGGGTGGGTCCTCGACCACGACGGTTACCAAACGCGATTTATTATTGCCGACGATGACGTGCCCCACGAAGATTGCGAGGCCTCGTTCGCCTGCATTCTTGTGGCGGTTGAGAACTGCTATGCCCGACTCGATGGCGTCTGCGACGTGCTTTCGAGTCGACTTTGATTTGATATTGGCCGCTTGCCCTGCCTCCTGTCCGAGTTGACCTCGGACATCGCTGATCAGTCGGTCTGGTGGGATGATGATGGTGACCAGTTCCGTGCCCATCCCACGCATGCCCTGAAGTTCTTCCAGCGTCTTCTTCAGGCGCAGCCTGCGCTGCTGTTGTTCCAAGTCATCAGCCATGGCTCAACCTACCTTTCGAAAGGCCGTGGTGAGCGGCATTTCAACCCTCTCAAGGGCTTTGGGCGAAGGCATTGAAAGGGCACTCATCCCCGCTTGGGCGATGGCGACCATCGTTCTGGCTCTCGGAGGCAGCCTTCTGCGACCCGAGATTGCAGACCGACACTCGTGGTTGGAGGAGTTGGTCGGCATCGTCCGCGACCGTGTTGCGGCCGACGATAGAATCGGTATCGTGGTCGGTGGAGGCGCCCCTGCCAGAGAGGGAATAGAGTTGGCGAGGCCCATCGTGGACAGTGAAGCGCGACTCGATCGAATTGGGATTGCAGCGACTCGACTGAACGCGACGATCGTTCGCGAGGCACTGGCAGATGCTGGTGTGATGGTCTCAGGAACGATTCCTCATACGGTCAACGAAGCGGCGATGCTCTTCGATGAGAGGCCGGTGGTTGTGATGGGAGGAACAACTCCAGGTCATACGACTGACGCGGTCGCCATCCGGCTGGCCATCGCCAGTGGAGCTGAGCGCTGTATAATCGGAACGAACGTCGACCGAGTCTACGATACAGACCCTCGAGACAATCCTGATGCTCGCTCATACAGCGAACTCACCCACGCCGAACTACAGGATATCGTCGGCCCCGCTGAACACAGATCCGCTGGAATCAGCAGTGTGGTCGACCCGATGGGCGTGGCCGACGCGAGAGAGGCCAATCTGAAACTCAACATCCTCGACGGACGTGACACCTCGTTGATTCGTGCCGGATTGATGGGCAAAGAATTCGAGGGCACGACTGTCGAATCCGAGGAGGAATGAGAATGGGTCGTAAAGAGAGGATCGCGCGCGCCGCCAGCCGCACCGCAGCTGAGGCGCGCGAAACCGCTGACCGCGATCGCAAGCGCAGCGGCCGGAGCACCAAAGCATCTGGAATCCAGCCCCATCGTCACTGCTCGGTCTGCTGGGCCCCGATTCCCCTCGCAGCCGACCCGGCGGTCTGTGGAAGCGAGGATTGCACAGCGACATTCGAGAAGCGCGAGGGTTCGAGGAAGCGTTTGACCATCATGCTCTACCTGTTTCCAGCAATCGCGATACTGCTCGCAGTCCTCAGTTCATTGTGAAGTCCGTTGATACAGGCATCGCCAAGTCCACTTCAGCGTCAAGTTCAACACTCAGCGCATGGAGGAATTGCCATGAGTATGGTCCGAGTGCTGTCGGTTCTGCCGGGCTTCGTTGGATTCGTCTGTCTGATTCTCGTCGTCGGCAGCCTTCTTGGCGTCGAACTCGATTCCACTCGCGTCGAGGCGACCACCGTCCCTTGTCTGGACGACGACGTGGGCGGTTGCCCAGTCGGAATGACCAGCAGCGATTTTCATGTGCCGTGGGGATTCAATCTACTTGATGTCGAGGTGAACATCGAATGGAGCGAGCCACTGAAGGCTTGGATTGGTGTCGTCGATGCCTCCTTTGCTGAATCCTGTCCGCCCGACAGCAATGGTCTGACCACCTGCGAGGCTGAAGACTTCGAGTTCATCGCCGGTGGCCCGAGCGTCGATGATTCATTCACCTTCACGCTCGAACCAGGAGATTACAGATTCACCAGCGCTGGTCGTGACGGCTCCAACCTCGACGACCAACTGGTGACCATCAGCACAACCATCCACATGGCCGCGACTGGCGAAATTCTTCTGGCTCTCGTCGGTATTCTATTGATGGTCGGTGCTGTTGAGATGATCTATCCGATCAAGTTGTTCTGGAAGAAGTTCGTCGATGCTTGATCATTTTGAACTACAGAGAACACAGAGACACAGAGTGCGTTGATTTGTGAGACGAGTGCGTTCGGCGAGTGGGCTGAGATTCCCCCCGTGTCCTCTGTGCCCCTGTGGTTTCTCTTATGGTCTGAAGGCCAGATATCAGTTCGATTCATTTACGATAGGTCGCTCGAAGCATCATGGCAGTCTCGAAGTGCGATGCTTGTGGAGCCCCAATCAGAGCTGAAGGCTTACCACCTTCGCTCGGCGGTTACCAGATTTATTGTGTCACCTGCGGCTCGTCTTTCAAGGCTGATTGAGCCGCAATCAAGGCGTTCGACGCCTCTGCCTTCTCTCGGATTTTGGAGCATGGCGCTCTGCCATTTCCCGCCGAGCTTCAATCTCTTCGACCGAGCCGATCGGTTCGATCGACTCGTCCATTCGATGCCAATCTTCGGGCAGAGCGAGTGGGTCCTCGATCACGTCGGCAGCGATGATTTCAATGAGCCTCGCTCGGAGTTCTTCAATTCCCTCTCCAGACTCGACACTTATTCTCATCCCCTCGTTTGAATCAGTATCGTGCAGGTCTGATTTTGAATACGCTACAATTACCATGCGAACGGCGAGAAGTTCTCGCACTTCTGAGAGCAAGTGCTCCTGATCGGCCATCGGCATCTCAGCCCTGTCGCTGGGGTCGATTAGGAATAGAACGATGTCGCCGACATTCTCGAGGGCGGCGATGGCCTGCATCTCGATCTTATTGCGCTCGGCCATGGGCCGGTCGAGCAATCCAGGTGTGTCGACCATCTGATAGGTCCGCCGGCGATGTTCGAAGTGGCCGACGTGAAGACGCTTGGTGGTGAATGGATAGGCCGCCACTTCAGGCGCACCCGTTGAGAGCAGTGTGATGAGTGCAGATTTACCTACATTTGGCGCACCAGCAACCACGATGCAAGGCTCGGACGCGTCGATGCAAGGCAGTTGGCGCAGAATGTCGCGCGCCTCGCCGAGCCAGAGAATATTCTCACTGATCTGATCGACAACCGATGAGAAGCGACCGTAGGCGTGTCGCCGTTCGCTGTGGAAGCCTTCGATGACCCTCATCCTGAGCATCTTCGACTGCGATTCAGCAGCTATCTTCCGAACCCTATCTGCAGCCCACTGAATCGCCCCGAGATTCTGCCGAAAAGCATCAGCACCGACCGCTGCATCGACCAAAGCCTGATCGAAGTCTGATTGGGCATTGAGACTGGGCCAGCGGTCGACCCAATCTAGCAGAGTCTGAGTGATGACATCTGAGGAAGTCTGAACCATCCGATTCATCTGTTTGCGAACTCGATGGTATTTGTCAGGGTCCTCGACCAGAGCGGATTGCTTGCTGGCGCGCCGGAAAGCCTTGTCGAGGACTTCCTGAGGGTAGAGAACCGTCGGGATGCGCCGCCATTCAACCGAAGCCATGCTCTTACCTCCGTTCAGGCGGCCGCAGCCATCCTTCTTCAAACAGCGTGCTTTTCTATGGCGACACCCACGCGGTCTCATGAGCGGCCAGAGGCGGGGCAGTCGAATCGACGATCTACCCGATTGGGCGAGGAGATTAGCAAAGGATTATGGCGCGCAGGACATCGATATGATGCAGGATGTGTTCTTCGGACCTCTAATCGACCGTCGCAGTGGTTTGCGCAAAGACGACCTCATCGAATTGATGATCGACGCTCGCGCCATACGAGGAGACGACGAGCCTTGGATTCGCGGCATGCTTCTGGCGACTTCTAGGAATGCAGTCGAGATTCTGGACGAATTTGGTGGATATCGCTCGATTGCACGCGATGTTATCGTCGAGGTTCGTCTGGTGACTCACCTGCGCAAATCGTACATCGAGGACGAGGAATTGCTGACCTTCGAGAAGGAAGACGTTCGGCGTCGCTCCAACGTCCACGAACAAGCTGAGAAACAGGCTGATGGAAATGATGACAGCCACCTCTGGGGTTGAGCAGTTGTCCGGATTGGCGAACAAGGAATGCATACCCTGCAAAGGAGGAGTCCCCCCTATGGAGGAGGCGGATGCTTTGGATTTGCTAAGTCAAATCAATGGTGATTGGAATCTTGTTGAGGTGCATCATCTCGAGCGCGTCTGGACATTCCGTGACTTCCTCGAAGCCCTCGACTTCGTCAATCAAGCTGGTGCTATCTGTGAGACTGAAGGCCACCACGCCGATTTCGAATTCGGCTGGGGTCGCGTCAAAGCTATCATCTGGACACACAAGATCAATGGCTTGACGGAATCTGATTTCATTCTCGCCGCCAAACTCGACCGAATCTGAGGTGAACTGAATGGCTTCGCTAGAAACCTTCAGACTACACGCCTTCGTCTGCTCGAATCAGCGTGCACCCAATCATCCACGCGGTTGCTGTGCCGACAAGAACTCACTCGATATCATGACCCGATTGAAGCGCGCGGCTCGAGCAGCCGGAATTGATGATGTGCGTGTCAACAAGTCGGGTTGCCTCGACCACTGCGAGTCAGGAGTGAGTTGCGTCGTCTATCCTGCTGGCGTCTGGTACACCATTCCTGACGACGATGCGGCAATAGCGCGCATTGTCGAACACTTCGCCGGGGGCGAGGTTGCGACTGATTTCCTGATGGGTGATTGAATGCGTCGAGTTGTCTACACCAAAGTCGGCGGACCGGACTCTATCGCCATAATCGAGGAGGAGGATCCCCGTGCGGGGAAGGGCGAGGTTCGGGTTCGGGTGCATCGCGCTGGCATCAATTTCGCCGACTTGATGATGCGGCAGGGATTGTACGGTGCCACCCCCGATTTTCCCTTCACTCCGGGCTACGAGTCCAGCGGCGAGATAATCGAAATAGGCGAAGAGGTGGAAGGCCTCGCGGTTGGCCAGCGAGTACTCGCCATGACCGGCTTCGGTGGATACTCTGAACAGGTCGTGATCGATGCACGCCGAGCAATTCCAATCACCGATTCCATGTCTTACGATGCAGCAGCCTCCTTGGGCGTGACCTATGGCACGGCCTATCACATGCTTGTCCATCTCGGTGGCCTAGAAGAAGGTGAATCGGTTCTCATCCACCACGCAGCAGGTGGAGTCGGGACTGCGGCTGTACAGATCTGTCAAGCGCTAGGCGTGACCAACATCATCGGCACGGCGAGCGCTCCGAAGCGCGAATTCGTCGAGAAGTTGGGTATGCGCTTCGTTGACAGAGAAACAGAAAATTTCGTTGAGGTCTGCAAAGCCGCGACCGGAGGCAAGGGTGTCCACCATGCCATCGACCCAGTTGGGGGGAGTCACCTGATGAGATCCTACAAGGCGTTGCGCAGGGGTGGGAAATTGTACTGTTTCGGCGCCTCAGCAGCAGTACCGGGCGAGAAACGCAGCCTCTTCGCAGCCCTCAGAATGTGGCGCAGCACGCCGAAATTCGACCCCTTGAAGATGATGAACTCGAACAAGGCGGTCTTCGGAGTTCATATGGGAAGAATGGACGATGAATCGCTCTTCCAATCTCATCTGCGCGCACTCTCATCGATGCTTGAGCGTGGAGACATCGAACCGATCATTGACAGCGTCTGGCGTTTCGAGGAAGTCGCCAACGCGCAGAGACACATGCACGAGCGCAAGAATCGTGGCAAGGTCCTGCTCGACTTCGAATGAACAAACCACAGCGGACACAGAGACTCCCAGGTTTGCTGAAGAATGGGCTGCCAGTTCTACATGCAACATCGAAAATGTTGAGTGTTGCGAATGGTACTGCCTGTGACCTTCGTGTCTCTGTGGTTAGGCGATCAGAGGCGAACCGGGCGCGTAGCACCACAGGCCTGACACTTCAGCAGCGTCGTCCTGCCCTCTTTGACGAATCGAGTATCAGGGGCTCGACACTGGTCGCATAAGATGTAGGTCTTGACGTATCCAACAATCTTCTCCTTGATTCGCTTCGGTGGGATTCGTCCCTTCAGCAACAGTCGAACCTGCTCTCGTGTGCCGGAGGTTCCCAGCTCGTTGATGAGATACTGATAGACATGATTCGCGTCGCGGTCCATCGAATCGACGATGGCCGAGAAGTTACGGATGATGGTCTGATTTCCTTCTACGAGAATCTCAGGAGTCGGCATCGTCCAGCGGGCGCGCTCCCTGATGTCCTTGGGGATTCGCTCGCGCGCCCGATCGAGAAGAGCATCGTATTCGAAGTCAGCCATTGCTGCGGCGAGTGATGACCCCTTTTTCACCCCACCGGACGGCTCCACCGCTTCGCGCCAACGGTCAAAGACCAGTTAGCAGACCCCGAAGCGATGGACGAGGTCGTCGAGGTCAAGGTGGCGCGAGTCCACACGGACGCGCAACTTCCGACCAAAGGCAGCGCTCACGCTGCCGGCTGGGATATTCACGCATTGCAAGATACAGAGGTTCTCTACCGCAATGCGACCCTCGTGAGAACCGGTTTGCACGTCGCCATACCAATTGGTTACGAAGGTCAGGTCAGAGCCCGCAGTTCTCTGGGCAAGAAAGGCTTGATTCCGCCTCACGGGATAGGCACCATCGATGCCGATTACCGTGGCGAACTCTTCGTCATGATGACGTGGATAGGCGAGGGCGATTCCTACACCATCGCCAAGGGTGAGCGAATCGCCCAATTGCTCATCACTCCGATTCCTCGCTCGACATTCATTGAAGTCGACTTCGATGAACTCGGTGAGACCGAGCGTGGGGACGGCGGATTCGGCTCGACAGGTCGCTTCTGAATCCGCGTTTTTCACACGGTTCGTGGAACCGTGCAACTCAACCACTTTCAGACGAATGCTTGATACGGCCCGAATGTTGGGGACGAATGATGCCACTGAGCATAGATGAGCTGCGGGCCAAGGTCGAGGAGTATCGCGGCAAGGGATTGAACAGCCAACAGATTGCGGATGAGTTATCGCTCTCGCAGACCACCATCCAATGGTTATCTTCCAGCAACGTCCCTACCGACGGCGATGCCCCTCAAGATATCCGCGTCGGCTGGCGCTCCGTGGCCGTGAAAGCGGCGAGAGTCGAAGCGGTATCATTCGTTTTCTGCGACATCATCGACGAGGAGATCAACGATGATGTCGACACCGTGGCTGGAATCTCGATCAACGGGATTCCGTTCGCTCAGGCGATTGCCAGTCAGATGGACCTCGAATTGGCGATCTGTCGCACCATCAGTGAGTCCGAAGGCGGTCACCTCTCCGATGTCTTCGCCAGCGTCGGGGGAAAACGCGTCGTCGTCATCGATGACGTCGTCTCGAGCGGCTCGACGATGCGCAAGACTGTCCAGCAATTGCGCGCCGCCGGCGCCGATGTCAAACTCTGCCTCGTTTTGGCCAACAAGACCGAGATGAACGAGATCGACGGCGTGCCGCTTCGCGGCCTTGTTCGAGTAGTGACTGTCTGAGGTAGGAATCTATGCACTGGGCGGATTTCACCGCGCAGCGACTGAAGAAAGAGCGCGGTGACTCACAGACTCTGGCTTCTGGAATCACACCCTCGGGAGAGATTCATCTCGGCAATCTGCGCGAGATTCTCACAGCCGAGATGATTCATCGAGCCTGCCTCGATGCTGGGCTCGAATCGCGCTACATCTTCATCGTCGATTCGATGGACCCACTGCGCCGAGTCTACCCCTTCCTATCCGACGAGTATGAGCGTTACATAGGCCATCCGCTGGCCTTCATCCCCGCACCGAATCCGAACGGCACGCCAACCTCAGACGGTGTCTCTTACGCTGATCACTTCCTGCAACCGTTCCTCGGTGCTCTGCGCCAGATTGGTGTTGTACCAGAAGTCATCATGAACCATGAGACCTATGCCAACGGAGGATTCGCTGCCAAAATCGAATCTGCCATCGAACACCAGGACGAGATTCGCGAGATCATCCAGTCGATTTCAGGCCGCGAACTAGCCAACGATTGGTTCCCATACAACCCTCTGGGATCTGACGGCAGCATGGACGGCGTCGTCGTGACCGGTTACGAATCCCCCTACGTGAACTGGACCGATCGGCATGGCGAGAAGGGCAAAGCAGACATTCGCAAAGCTGAGGGGAAACTCCCCTGGCGTGTCGATTGGGCAGCGCGCTGGGGCATCCACAACATCTCCTGCGAACCCGCAGGAAAGGACCACGGCGCGGCTGGTGGCTCCTTCGATACCGGTCTGCCGATCTGTCGATTACTCGGTTCTGAGCCGCCCGGAAAGATGGTTTACGAGTGGATTCAATTGAAGGGAATGGGGCCGATGTCGTCTTCGACTGGCAATACGATTGGGCCCATCGAGGCCTTAGGACTCGTGCCTCCAGAAATCATCCGCTACCTCATCGCCCGCTCGAAAGTCAACCGCCATATCGACTTCGATACCGGCTCTGCCCTCTTCGAGATGGCTGATGAATACGAAAGGCTGGTCGCAAACCCTCCAACGGGCGATGATCAAGACCTCAACAAACGTCAGCGCATCGCTCGTGACACTCAAATCGGTGCGATGAACTTGAGTCAAGTCGCCCACGGTGGCGACCCTGCCGATTCGGTTGCAGGAGTCTCGTTCCGTCACCTCTCGATGTTAGCGCAAATCAAGTCTGATGATGATGAAATCTGGAGCTCGCTTCGAGCCAGTGGGCACATCAGCAACGAGCCGAGTCAGGCACTTGTCGGCCGCCTCTCGCGCATGCGCAATTGGATTGATGGGCCTCATTTTCCAGATGACGCACGGATAGCCATTCAGTCTTCAGTAAGCAAAGAAGCGCGTGAGAATCTCACCTCAGAACAGGTCGCATTCCTCGCCGAACTCCGCTCGACTTTGAATGATTGTGAATGGACAGATACTGCCATCGTAAACTGCATCAGAAGGACAACTGAGAGTGTCGGAATAAGCGGCAGAGACTCCTACATCGCCCTCTATTGGGTCATATTAGGCAAACATCACGGTCCCAGAGCATCCTCACTCATGGGTGAAATCGGGCGTGACCGATTCCTCGACTTGCTCGATATCTGAGTCGGCTGAACTCATCTTCACTCGGTTGTGAACCGCGAGATAACCGAGGATGAAACCTACACCGAATCCACCAGTTTGCAGCAGAGCTGATGAAAATGTTTCAGCAAATTTGTTCTCGTCAAATCCACCGGTCAGAAGGCCACCGGTCAGTCTGCCCCAATCAAAAGCGATGATTCCATAAGATTGTAGGAATTTCAGCAAGAAGAACTCCGCTGCGAGAATATAACCCACGACTCTCACTGTCAACCTGACGGCAATTGCCGTGATACCGCCGAAAACGACACCTTGCATAGCCGCAGTGATGTAAGCTGCAATCGATGCAAGGTCCATACTAATCACTCCGTGGCTACGAACCACCGCTCAGCGCCTGCGATATTGAATCTAACCGAGGGTTGCGATTTTGAGCAGGCGAGGTTCAGGCATGCCTTGCATCGCCTCGTCGATGGCCCTGACCTCCATCCTCGCACCAGCCATCGTCGTCACGAATGGAATGTTCAATTCGACGGCTAGTCTCCGCATCATATTGCCGTCCAACACCGCCCCGCCGGTATTGCGGGGTGTGTTGATGATCAGGTGAATCTTACCCTGACGCATCAAATCAAGGGCATCAGGAGTCAGACCTTCGGTGATGCGGTAACAGGTCTGAACGTCGACGCCACCAGAATCCCTCAGGACATGCGAAGTCCCGCGTGTAGCGTAAATGGTGAAACCCATTTCCTCCAACTCTTGCGCCAGAGGAATGACATCGTATTTGTCGGCGTTCTTGACGGTGATGTAGACGCCGCCCTCGGTCGGTACTGGCAACTCGGTCGCCAACCTCGCTTTGAGATAGGCCGCCGCCGCCCGCACATGACTGCCCATCACTTCGCCCGTGCTCTTCATCTCGGGGCCGGGCGCGGGGTCGAGGCCGCGTAATTGGATGAACGGAAACACGGGAGCCTTGACACACACGGCCTCGGTCTGCGGCTTCGGCACCGACATATCGCACAACTTCTCACCCAGCGCCAGCCGAGCCGCGATTCTAGCAAGTGGAACACCGGTAGCCTTGGCGACGAAGGGGAATGTTCGGGAGCCTCGTGGGTTGACTTCGAGGACGTAGAGGGTCTCGCCACGTATCGCGAATTGGATGTTGTAGCAGCCCTTCACACCGAGCTCGATGCCGATTCTTCGCGTCCAATCCTCCACCTCTGCCAAGATCCTCTTCGAGACATTCTGCGGCGGGATGAAACAGGTTGAATCACCTGAATGGATGCCGGCTTCTTCGAGGTGTTCCATGATCGCGCCGATCAACACCTCGTCTCCATCACAGACAGCATCAACGTCGAGTTCTATGGCATTTCCGAGATACTCGTCTACGAGCAGTGGCCTTTCTGGCGAAAGGAATGCCTCCTTCATGTAAGCCTCTAATTGGCGGTCGTTCGAGAGGATCTCCATGCCTCGACCGCCGAGAACATAAGACGGTCTGATGAGCACTGGATAACCTATCTCTTGCACCGCATCGCGGACTCCTTCTGGGGTTGAGGCCGTGCAGCCGTTTGGCATTCTGAGGCCGACTCTTTGGGCGAATTCCTCAAAGCGTTGGCGGTCGCTCGCCTCGTCTACCGCTTCGGGAGATGTTCCTTTCATCTCGAGGGAGAGTCCCATCATTTCGAGATGAGGCAGGCGGGCGGCCAGCGGTAGAGCGAGGTTAATCGCCGTCTGGCCGCCGAATTGCAGCAAGATTCCATGCGCGCGCTCGCGCAGCAAAACTTCGCTGGTGTGCTCGAGCGTCAAAGGTTCGAAGTAGAGACGGTCGCTTGTATCGAAGTCGGTTGAGACCGTCTCAGGATTGTTGTTGATGATGATCGCTTCATGGCCGAGGTCCTGAATCGCACCTACTGCATGGACGCAGCCATAATCGAATTCGATTCCCTGCCCGATGCGAATCGGGCCGCTGCCGACGACGACGATACGCTCCTTGCTCGAGGCTTCGAGGTGGGGGGTGTAATCGATGCCGGCGGGTGCGCTGCCGCCCTCGTAAGTGGCGTAATAATATGGCGTAAGGGCGGCGAATTCGGCAGCGCAGGAATCGACCATACGGAAACGAGGATGAATCGAAAGCGTGTGACGTCGAGCCATCACAGCGTCTTCACCCTCACCTTCATCCAGTGATTTCCAGCCGCTCGCAGGGAATCCTGCGAGCGCATCAGCGATGTGGGCATCGCTGAATCCAGCACCCTTCCAGCGCCGCATCTCGAAGGGTGGAATCTCAGTGGGGACCATTCCGAGTTCGCCAGCGGCACGAATCTCTGTCTCGAGCGCAGCCATGCGCTCGAAGCGATGCAGGAACCAGCGGGTTATACCACCCGACAGGTCGCGCACATCCTCGATGGTGTAACCGCGCCTGAAAGCCTCGAACAAAGCACCCATGCGCCTGTCGGTAGGAACTCTGAGCCAATCCTCGAGCAGCGCTTCGGGCAATGGCTCCCCCGCGCGCTCGTCCATCGACTCGCCGCCCGAGTCATCGGCCATCGTCAGCGGCCTCGGGTGGGGAGGACCATACTCAAGACTGGCCCAGGCCTTGAGGAAGGCCTCCTCGAAACTACGGCCTATGGCCATCACTTCGCCCGTTGACTTCATCGAGGTGCCAATCGTACGGTCGGCGGTGCGGAATTTATCAAAAGGCCAGCGTGGAATCTTCACCACGCAATAATCTAGCGTCGGCTCGAAGGCAGCGGTCGTACCCTGACCGGTAATCGGGTTGGGTAACTCATCCAAATTGTAGCCGACTGCGATGAGAGCAGCCATCCGCGCGATAGGGTAACCGGTAGCTTTGGAGGCGAGTGCCGAGGAGCGAGATACGCGTGGATTGACCTCGATCACTCGAAAATCTCCAGTGGCTTGGTCGACTGCGAACTGGACATTGCATCCCCCCTTGATGTTCAGACGGCGAATGAGGCGCAGTGCGGCGTTTCGCAGACCTTGATGGTCGCGGTCGGAGAGGGTTTGGTGGGGTGCTACGACGACCGATTCTCCGGTGTGAACTCCCATCGGGTCGATATTCTCCATCGTACAGACGATGATCGCGTTATCAGCGGCGTCGCGCATCACTTCGTACTCGTGTTCCTGCCAGCCGAGGATGCTCACTTCAATCAAAACCTGGCCGATAGCAGAATGCAGAATCCCCTGACTCGCAATCTCCACCAGCTGCCCCATGTCATGCGCCGTGCCTCCGCCCAATCCCCCCAGAGTGTAGGCAGGACGGATGAGCAGCGGGAAGCCTCCGAGCGTCTCGGCTGCTGCGATTACAGCCTCGATCGAATCGCAGGCCAGCGCCTTGCAGACCGGAAGGTCAATCTCTTCGCAGACCTTCTTGAAGAGGTCGCGGTCTTCTGCCTCGTCGATCGCTACGAGATCGCAGCCAATGAGCTCGACTCCCAATTCATCGAGGGAGCCGTCATGGGCCAGTGCTGAGGCGATATTGAGGGCTGTCTGGCCGCCCATGCCGGCTAGCAAGGCGTCGGGTTTCTCTATTTCCAAAATGCGTTTGACGACTTCTGGAAGCAGTGGTTCGATGTAGATTCTGTCGGCCATTTCGGGGTCGTTCTGGATCGTTGCTGGATTGGAATTGATGAGGATGATTTCGTAACCGTCGGCGCGCAGGGCGCGGCAGGCCTGGCTGCCTGAGAAGTCGAATTCGGCAGCTTGGCCGATGCGGATCGGGCCGCTGCCGAGAATTACGATTCGTTCGAGATCATTACGACGAGGCATCAGGCATCACCTCTTGCTGCTGGTATGGGCTCACCCTCGAGGTGGTTGGCAACCATCTCTTGGAATCTGTCGAAGAGAGGGGCTGCATCGTGTGGGCCAGGGCAGGCCTCTGGATGGAATTGGATGGTGAATGCGCGCCTGCCAATGAGGTCGAGACCCTCGACTGTGCGGTCATTGGCGTTGACATGGCGCACCTCGAATGGGGCTTCCAATTCGTTGCGCCCGCGGGCTGAGCAAACGCCGCTCGGGTGCGGTGCGAGCATTCCTTTCTCAGGGTCTTCTACGGCAAAGCCGTGATTCTGGCTGGTGATGTTTACTCGGCCGCTCTGCAGGTCGACGACTGGCTGGTTAGCGCCTCTATGGCCGTAGCGCAACTTGTAGGTTCGCAGGCCAGCGGCCAATCCCATCAATTGGTGGCCAAGGCAGATTCCCATCACTGGAAGGCCGGCGCGCACGGCTGCTGCGAGGCTGTCGCGCGCCGTTGTCGCGGCTCCGGTATGAGCCGGATCGCCCGGTCCATTGGAAGCGAAGAAGGCATCCGGCTGCCATTCGAGAATCTCATCGAATGTCGTAGTCGCAGGACACCAGACGACCTCGAATCTCTTGCATAATTCACGCAGAATATTGTACTTGATGCCGCAATCAATCACAGCCAGCCGCGGCAATTTCTCGCCATTTTCGGCAACCGCACCCTCGTTCAGCAACACCGCCTGCTCGCAGGTCACCTCGGCGACGAGGTCTGCCTCGTCAGGTGGCGTCATCTCATCGAGCCGGACCAGCATCTCGCGTTCGTGTTCGGCCGGTCCGAAGATGCACAGAACCGTGCCGTGTTCGCGAACTCGGCACGTCAACTCACGCGTATCGATACTCTGGATTCCCGGGACTCCATGGGCGGAGAGCAGGTCATGGACGCTTCCAATCGAATCTCGGTGGTCTGGTAATTCGATCAATTCGCGACAGACCACGCCACGCGGCCACACTGCGGCGGATTCGGACGTGCCCGCGTGAACACCATAATTCCCCAACAATGGCCAAGTGAAAGTAAGCACTTGTCCGGCGAAGGAGGGGTCGGTGAGACTCTCCTGATAGCCGGTCATTCCGGTGGTGAAGACCAACTCTCCCTCGGCGATGACCGGTGCGCCGAAGAGAAGGCCGCGGTATCGAGTGCCGTCGGCGAGAAGCAGCAGGCCATCCTCACCAGAGGCCGGTTCATCGGCTTGTGCATCGAGTAGCAGGTCCGCCGCATCTGCGAAAGAAGGTGGGTTCGTGACGCCGGAAACAGAGGCTCCCGGAGTGAAGCCCCTGCAGGGACTGCTCCCCGACATCGGCTACGCTCCCTGAATACGCCTCTTAATCATTGAGCGCGATTCAACTGCTCTGGTCGCATCAAAGTTTGAACCACAGAGAAGACAGAGTCACAGAGGTTGATTGTATTGGGAGTTGAACCGGCTGCCCCCTCAGCGAACTCTACCGGAGGTTCCCTTTGTCCTCTGTTCCTCTGTGGTTTCTATTCATCACCGGAAGTAATGACACGTTTGTTCTCAGCGCTGGGCACGACTCTGATTTCACCACCCGCGAAATGATCTGCATCATCTAGCGGGCCTACGAAAGAGTCGAGGAAGACCGCCAAAGCCGCTACCTCGGAATGCGGTTGATTTCCGATTGAGATATTGTGGGTTGCAAGACGAAACACCTCGCCTGGAACCTTCGTGCCGCCGACCACGACGATGATCGGTTTCGAGGTATCAATCTCGAGGATTGCCTCACGCAGGGGCTCGCCGTACATCGTCAGATGGACCAAAGTACCAGCCTCAACATCATCCGAATCCTGAACGAAGCGACGCAACCAACTCAGAGGCTTGGCCTCGTATCGGCACTCGAAGTCGCCCCCGAAGCGCGAGGTCACGGAATTCCATGTCTCGAGGGCGCCAGGATCCTCCTCACCGGCGAGAATCACCTCGTCTGCACCGAAGGCACGGGCTGTCAACCCGAGGTGCGAGGTGATACGCTTGTCGCGCTCGCGCCGGTGACCCAGACGCAAGACAGAGAGGCGCGGTGGCTTGTCGTTCACGCACTCACGCGGCCGGCCCGACTTCATCAGCCTGACCCTCGTCAACCGCACCCGGCATGACCGGAATCAACTCGACGGGCATGTGTATCATCTGGGTGCGAACCCATTGCAGCAGAATCGCATCGATGAACAATCGGGCCGAATAATGAATCATCACTGCCAGCGCCAGTAATCGCGCTGTCGCGAAGAAAGCAGTCTGCATCTCAATATCACCCGTCAGAACAGCGAAGCCCATCGGCTCGGCGGTGTAGTAAAGGGCCAGAATCGCGAACAAGCCGCCGATGTTAGACATAAATGCATGTCCTCGCTCACGTCCCACCGACCAGACGACCGTGGTCAGGAATACCAGTACGGGGACGACCAGGGCGAGGGTGGCGTAGTCGAATTCTCCCATCATCGAGAGCGGAATGTCAGCATCTCCCAGCGAAGCACCACCCTTCTCGACGGCAATCCACCAGAACAGTACGGACATCATCAGCAAGGCGCCCGAAAGCCAGCCTCGATTGGTGATCATGTCACGGATCTCATGTCTGTCTGCAGGCTGTAATCGTTGCAGAATCGACTCCATCAACTCAAGCGCATCATTGGTCGGCATCTCCTCTTTCGCAGACGCAGCGAGACCATGCGAAGTGCCGCTTGACGCTTCTTCAAGCGAGTCCTCTGCCAAAACCATCGTCGGATTGCCGCTCCGTCACATCATAAAGCATGCGTCGAATCGAATGGACGAAATGGCCGACTGGGGACGAATCCTGAATCGCCGTGATGACGGATTTCCACGCATGATGGGTATTCTGAACGTCACACCCGACTCATTTCATGCTGATTCTCGACTGAATTCGGTCGACGAGGCTCTGGCTCTTGCGGTTCATATGGTGGAGAATGGCGCTGATTGGCTCGATATCGGAGGTGAATCGACTCGGCCGGGGGCTGAATCTGTTGGCGCGGCCGAAGAGGCGGCGCGCGTCCTGACTGTCGTCGAGGCGGTGCGCGACGCGCTTCCTGATGTCGGAATCTCGATCGATACTCGACGAGCAAGCGTCGCGAGGGCGGCGCTCGATGCGGGTGCTGATCTGGTCAACGATGTCTCGGCTCTGGGTGATTCTGGGATGCTTGAGGTGATTGTCGAATACGGCTGCCCGGTCTGTCTGATGCATATGCAGGGGCTGCCGGAGAATATGCAGAATGACCCTGATTATGGCAACGTCGTCGCCGAGGTCCGGCAAAGGCTTGGCGAGGTGGCGAAGCAATTGTTCGATGCTGGGATCGACCCACGACGAGTGGTTGCGGATCCGGGCATCGGATTCGGCAAGATGCTCGACCACAACACCGACCTTCTGTCGTCTGGTCGCGGCATTCTTCCGGATGAGAAAATGGCACTGATGTGGGGCGTCAGTCGCAAACGGATGTTCGCAGACCTGCTCGGCAGGCAAGACAGCAGTGAGCGGCTGGCAGGTTCGCTGGGCATCGCAGCAAAGGCGCCTTCGAAGGGGGTCGACATCATCAGGGTGCACGATGTCGAAGCGCACGCAGACCTGTACGCATCGATGCGTGCGGTCGAATGAATCGAGGTGAGAGGGATGGGGCAGAATATCATCGATGTCGACGATAACTTACGTCTCGTTGGTACCGCTCACGTCAGTTCAGCTTCGGTCACTCTGGTGCGCGAGCAGATCGAAGAATACGGCCCGGACCTCGTCGCGGTTGAGTTGTGCGAATCGCGACTGAAGTCCCTCAAGAGGCCCGACGACCTTGCAAACTCCGACCTTCTGAATATCATAAATGAGGGCCGTTCCTCAATGATTCTCCTGCATTCAGCCCTCGCCGCCCAGCAGCGACGGATGGGCATCGAGACTGGAGAGAAGCCGGGTGCGGAGTTATTGGCTGCCATCGAGGCTGCTGATGCAGCCGATATCCCGCACGAACTCATAGACCGCGATGTCGTCATCACTTTGCGCAGAGCCTGGCGCAAGATGGGTCTGCGCGAGAAATGGCGAGTCCTCAATGCCCTGCTCTGGGATGAGGACGATGATGAAGTGGTCGACTTTGATGAGATGCTCGAGGATACCGACCTTCTCAGCGCCATGATGGAGGAAGCGAAGGCCGTGGCGCCGCGCGCAGGGGAAGTGCTCATCGATGAGCGCGACGCTTACCTCGCAGGTAGAATCCAGCAGATTCGAGGCAAGGGCCGCATCCTCGCAGTGGTCGGCGCAGGCCATCTGAGCGGCATCGTCGACAACCTGCAGAAGCCACCGCAGGAGACCACCTCGAATCTCGCCAACCTGCGCGAGGAGCCACCAAAACCTCGCTGGCCAAAGGTCATCATGTGGGCGATTCCACTCTTCCTCGTCTCAGTAGTAGGCTGGCTGGTCTACAATGGCGAGACAGATGCACTGAAGGAAACGCTGTGGTATTGGTTGGCGGCCAACGCAGCCCTAGCAGGAATCGGAGTCGCGCTGGCTCGAGGACACCCACTCTCGATCCTCGTCGGCGCAGCCGCCTCCCCAATCACCAGTCTCAACCCAACTCTGGCGGCAGGCTGGTTCGCCGGCTATACCCAGTTGAAGATCGCAGCACCGACAGGAAAAGACGCAGCAGAATTCCTCGCGCTGCAGGATTTTGACGTCTTCTGGAACAATCGGGTCGGCAGAGTCCTGCTCGTCACCGCATTCGGCAACATCGGCTCCGCCCTCGGTGCTTACTTGGCCGGCGGAGCGATAATCGGTATTCTCCTCTAGACCATCTGCAATGCGCAGTATGCACTCTAATCGAGCAGGCATTCCTAATCCGGTTACGGGATGAGGAGAGGTCGGCTACCATCCGTGAACATTACGTTTTCTCTATATAACAAAATCATTATATTCCGACCGACCTCGTGTCAGCGCGAGATTGAGATGACGATGACAGAGCCACTATCCGAGCTAGACGATGATTTCCTGAAGGAAGTATCGACGATAATCAAGACCATGGGTCACCCTGATCGCTTGCGAATCGGCGAGTTGGTCAGAGTTAACGAACACAGTGTCAAGGATATTCAACAAGCCCTCGGTCTCAGTCAACCAGTCACCTCTCAGCATCTCCGTCGGATGTACCATCAAGGAATTCTGACCAGTCGGCGCGAGGGGCACCGTGTCCTCTATGCGGTGGACAGTCCGCTGATCGAGAAGATTCTGGAATGCCTGAAGGAGACGCAGGCAGAGGTCAAGGGGAGGATGTGAGAAAATGAATCATGATGATGAGAGCGACTGCAGCGGAATGGATTGCCCTCTGCCTGTTCTGAAGACTAAAATCAAGATTGATACGATTGTGACTGGAGCGGTCCTGCGCGTCACGACGACAGATCCAGGGTCGTGCAAGGACATGCCTGCGTGGGCGGGTCGATGACGATGGATGTGTTCGGCTTCGAAAAGAAGCATTTCATCGACGTCATCTCTTATGCCGGCGCTGCCGACATCCAACTATTCGTCTGAGGTGAACGAGGTGTCAATCACGAGCTATTCGGCGATTGAACTCTACGATTCGATCGAAAGCAAGGACGACATCATCTACCTCGATGTTCGCAATGAGGAGAATCACCAACTATTCATGGTCGAGGGACCCAATGACGTCGAGATGTACAACATCCCGTACTTCGACTTCATGGAAGACCCCGAGGGTTGTACGGCAAAGTTGCCGGAGGGTAGACCGGTGAAGGTCATCTGTGCCAAGGAAGGTTCGGCTCAATTCGTCGCCGACATCCTCGATTCACAAGGCCGTGAAGAGATCAGTTGGCTGGAAGGTGGAATCGTGACTTGGGGAAACCTGCTGATTCCAAAACGAATCAATTCGGCTGACGAAGATTACGAGATATGGCAGTTCAATCGACCGGGTAAGGCCTCCTGCTCCTATGGCCTCATCCACGGCGAACAGATGATGCTCTTCGATGCCTCGCGCGCTGTCGAATTCTATGTCGAATTCGCCGCCTCTCGCGGCGCTGATATACGCCATGTTCTCGAGACTCATCTACAAGCAGATTACATCTCGGGCAGCCCCAGAATCGCTGCGGCGACCGGGGCTGAATTTCACGCTCATGACGGAGATTATGCTGTATCTGTCTTCGATTACACTTCAATCGTCGATGGAGAACTCATTCATTTCAAGCGAGATGGTGGTCCTTCGGTTCTGTGCACTCACGCACCGGGGCACACTCCCGGTTCGACGGCTTATGTCGTCGATGAGAAATACCTGATTTCAGGAGATACAGTCTTCATCGTCAGCGTCGGCAGACCCGATCTCGGCAAACGAGTCGTCGAATGGGCGAAGCAACTCTATGCGACGCTGAAACAGCGAATCACTGTCCTGCCCGATGAATTGATCGTTCTACCAGGACATTATTCGGATTGGCGCAGAGAATCCAACGAGGATTACCTCATCCTCAACGATTTCGGCACGGTGAAGAAACTCAACGAAGACATATATGGCATCGAGGGTGAGGATGAATTCGTAGAATACATGAAGGAGAACATGCGCGAACAACCCGATATCTACAATCAGATTCGAAAGGTGAATGCCGGCGCACTCAGCCTTCGCGAAGAAGAACAGGATATCATGGACCTGGGAAAGAATGAATGTGCCGCCTCAAGCAACCGAGGGATGCAGCACATCTGAACTCGTGATGATATTCAGAAGAGAGGTGATGAAATGGTGAATTACGGCTTCGTGATAGACAACAGGAAGTGCATCGGCTGCCATGCCTGCACAGTCGCCTGCAAGTCTGAACACGACGTCCCGATCGGCGTCAACCGCACCCACGTGAAATACATCGAGAAGGGCACGTACCCCGACGTCACGAGGGAGTTCAGCGTCCATCGCTGCAATCATTGTGAGGATGCGCCTTGTACGACAATCTGTCCAACGACCGCGCTGTTCACGCGCGATGACGGCATCGTCGACTTCGATGATGATCGCTGCATCGGTTGCAGATCCTGCATGCAAGCTTGTCCCTATGACGCGCTTTACATCGACCCGAACAAGGGAACTGCGGCGAAGTGCAATTATTGTGCGCACCGCATCGAGCATTCTTACGAGCCGGCTTGTGTCATCGTCTGTCCGACCGAGGCCATCATCTCGGGAGATATGGACGATGAGAACTCTTCAATTTCGGGTTACTTGAGGGACCATGTGACCACCGTTCGCAAGCCCGAGTCTGGGGCTAGGCCGAACGTCTTCTATATCGAGACCAGCGAGGAGATGTTGGATCCTCATGCAACCGAGCGTTCTGGAGAATACCTCTGGACGGACCAGGCGGCTGGGGTTGGGCATTTCGCGAAATATGCCGAACAGCGCCGCGGGGCCGCCGATACGAATTCGATGATTGTTCAATTGGCGCTGGAGAAGAAGGCGAAGGCGGCGAATCCGCGCGACCGCGCCTTGGTTCGCGATGTGATGGAGCGCTTGGACGAGCAAGCGGGTAAGCCCAAGCGCTCGTACGACCAACCTTCGAAGGGAATCCTCTGGGGTTGGGAAGTCTCGGCTTACCTCACCACCAAGGCTGTCGCCGCTGGAACATATCTGATGGCGATGCTGATGATGTTCACCGGTTTGTTGCAGATGACCGATGAATTGTGGTGGCAGTTGGTCATCGGCTGCACCATCTTCCTCGGCCTGACTGGATTCCTGCTGGTCAAGGACCTCGATCGGCCCGATCGCTTCCTCTACGTGCTGCTCAGGCCGAACTGGGATTCATGGCTGGTCAAAGGTGCTTACATCCTCGGCGGTTTCGCTGGCATTCTGGCTTGCAGTGGCGCTGTTCTCTACTTCGACCTCGACCGTACCTATCTCGAATATCTCGCCATCGCAGGAATTCCTCTGGCGACTCTCACGGGTGTTTACACCTCTTGGCTGTTCGGCCAAGCACGTGGGCGCTCTTGGTCGGAAGACCGCTTCCTGACGGCAAAGATGTTCGTCGAGATGTTGGTGGCTGGAATTGCCTCGCTTATTCTCCTGGTCTCTTCGAATCATTTCTCTCTGGTTCTCGCAGTTGCTTGTCTGGCCGCGGTGAGCATGCATGCTCACCGTATGGTGATCGAACCGCAGATGGAGACTCTGCATTGAGGTGAAGAAGATGGCGAAGACATTCATCGAGGGAATCGCGCAGAAACTGCGCATCATTCCGAACCTCGACCGCGAACATGATTCGGGCAATTATGGACCGCTGCGGAAGTACCCTGCAGCAGAGGAATGGAACGAGCATATCGAGCTCGACGCCAATGCTTGGCCCGAACGCGTCGAGCGAAAGTATTCGTTGGTGCCAACGACCTGCTTCAATTGCGAATCAGCATGCGGATTACTCGCTTACGTTGACAAAGAAACCGGTCAAGTAAGCAAATTCGAAGGAAACCCTCACCACCCAGGAAGTCGCGGGCGCAATTGCGCAAAGGGTCCAGCGACCATCAATCAGATCCAGGACACCGAGCGTATCATGCACCCGATGCGGCGCGTCGGCGCGCGCGGGAACGGTGGTTGGGAACGGATTTCGTGGGACGAGGCGCTCGATGAGATCTCAGCCAAGATTCGCGCCTCGTTGAAGACTGGTGCAGTCGACAGAGTCGTCTATCATGTGGGCAGGCCCGGCCACGAGGGTTTCATGAATCGAGTCCTCAGAGCTTGGGGGGTTGACGGCCATAATTCTCATACGAACATCTGTTCGGCCGGCGCACGTACCGGATATGCGCTATGGCATAAATTCGACAGACCAAGCCCCGACCACACCAATGCAAAGGTCATTCTCCTGACCTCCTCGCACCTTGAAACCGGGCATTATTTCAATCCTCACGCACAACGAATTCTCGAGGGGATGATGGACGGAGCGAAGCTCATCGTCATCGACCCTCGACTCTCCAATACTGCAGCTATGGCAGACCATTGGCTGCCGACTTGGCCGGGCTCGGAGCCGGCGCTCTTCCTCGCTTGGGCGAAGATGATTCTCGAGCGCGGCCTGTATGATCGAGAGTTCATGGAGACGCAAGTCAATTGGGATGCTTGGATGAAGGCGGTTCATCCCGAAGAGGCTTGCGAATTTGAACGATTCATCGAGTTGTTAATCGTGGAATATGCAGAATACACACCGGAATTCGCTGCCGAAGAATGCCGGATTCCAGTCGAACAGGTCATCGAAGCTGGCGAAGTCGTCGCTGGCGCTGGCTCACGATTGTGCACACATGTGTGGCGCAGTGCAGCGATCGGCAACCTCGGTGGCTGGCAGGTCAGCCGCACACTCCACTTCCTCAATGTCTTGACTGGATCAGTAGGGACTGTGGGAGGAACCGCTCCCAATTCATGGTCAAAATTCAAGCCAGAACTCTTCGATGAACCACCCGATCCAGACGGCTGGAACGAACTTCACTTCCCACCCGAATACACGCTCGCTCACTATGAGATGAGCCATATCCTACCCCATATGATCAAGGAGGGTCGTGGCAGCATGGACGTCTATTTCACTCGAGTTTTCAATCCGGTATGGACCTTTCCTGACGGCTTCTCCTGGATGGAGATGCTGCAGAATGAGGAATCGGTCGGCTGCCACATTGCGCTGACGCCGACTTGGAACGAGACCGCGTTCTTCGCCGATTACGTCCTGCCGATGGGGCACGCCAGCGAGCGCCACGATGTCAACTCCTACGCGACGAGTTCGGGCAAATGGGTGGCTTTCCGGCAACCGGTTCTGCGCGAATACGCGAGGCGCGAGGGGCGCGAGGTCGAGTTCACTCACGAGGTCAATCCGGGCGAAGTGTGGGAGGAGGATGAATTCTGGAACGAGTTGTCATGGCGGATCGACGATGGGACGATGGGCATCCGCGAGCACTTCATGAGTCCATACCGCGAAGGTGAGAAAATCACCATCGACGAGTATTACCAATATCTCTTCGAGCGCGTTCCCGGACTACCAGATGCGGCGGCGGCAGAAGGCACGGATGCCTTGGGTTACATGCGCAAACACGGCGCTTTCCTGATCGAGGAATCGACTTACAAGAAATACGAGAAGGACGGCTGGCCAACCCCTTCAGGTAAGCAGGAATTCTACTCAGAGACGATGATCGAATTCGGCTACCCAGAGCATTCAATCCCTCATTATCGACAGAAATCGCACGTTCATCCCGACAACCTCACGGGCGAAGACGAGTACTGCCTACTCCCTAACTTCCGCCTACCTCAACACATCCATTCTCGCTCGGCAAACGCGAAATGGCTGGTTGAAATCGCTCATAGAAATCCTATCTGGATTCACCCGAAGGACGCAAGGAAACTAGGCGTCGCTGAGGGTGACCTGCTCAAGATTGAGACTGAAATCGGCTGGTTCGTCGACAAGGTCTGGGTCACAGAGGGCATCAAACCAGGCGTTGTCGGCTGCTCACACCATATCGGGCGTTGGCGGCGAAGTCAGGATGCTGGCAACCGCTTCCTGACCAATACGGTGAGCATCGAGGATACCGGCAACGGCAAGATGCGAATGAGAACGGTGAGCGGAATCGAACCGTGGAAATCCGATGACCCCGACACCAACAGAATCTGGTGGAGAGACGGCGGGGTTCACCAGAACATCACCCACGCCGTACAACCCGACCCGATATCCGGAGCCCATTGCTGGCTCCAGAAGGTCCGGTTATCCCGACCGAGTGAGGGTGAGGAGTACGGCGATATCGAGGTTGACCGACAGAAGTCCTTCGAGTATTACAAACGCTGGAACAAGTGGGCCAAAGACCGTGAGACTCATCCCCGAGGCGAGCGGCGACCCCTCTGGATGAAGCGGCCGCTGGCGCCGAGAAAAGAGCATTTCATAATCGGAGAAAGAGATTGATGGAACTGTATTTCGCTCTGGCTGTGATTCTCATCACCTCATTCATGTTCGCGCCGCTGGGTCTGGGTGGAGGCGTCCTTTTCGTGCCTACCTTCTACTACATCCTCGGTTGGGATCTTCGTCTCTCCATCGTCTCCTCACTGCTGCTGGTCTGGTTCGTCAGCGTCGGTTCTCGCAGAGCCCACGACCAGGGTGGCTACACGGTCACCCATGTAGGGCGCAAGGGTCGTATTCTGGCTCTTTTCGGAGCGGCGCTGGGAGCGCTGCTCGCTCAGATGCTGTTTGCTGAGTTCGAGGATGATGCTCTCAAACTGGTCGCGATATGTCTTCTGGCTTGGGTGATCTATCGCGGGCTGTCAAAATTAAAAGAGGAGCAGCAAACCGATGTCTCGAGTGAGGATTGTGATCCATTCATTGATGCCGAGACCCTGTTCAAGTACCGAGTCGGTTGTCTGGCTGGCGGCATATCGGTGGGTCTGATCGGTTTTGGTGGTGGTATGATCTTCACCATGCTGAATCGTACGATTCTGCGCTTCGAGCCGCATCGTGCAGCTGGAACATCATATCTGATTGTCATGCGGGTGGTACCGATCGCTGTCATCTGTCACCTGCTGATAGAACCGGCATTGGTCGATCAGTTGCTGGCTCTGGATAGTTTGGCGATATTCCTGCCATTCGTCGTCTTGTTGGCTGCTTGGACGGGGGCGAAGACGGCGATCAAGATGTTACCTCAGCGAGTCTTGACCTATCCTTACCTGTTTGCTGTGGCTGTGGGTCTGGTTCGATATCTGATGGATATCGTCGAGTTAATCGAGATTTGAACTGACCGAAACGGATTTTCAGTCGGTGGCGATGGCGCCCCATTCGATCATTTCCCAGCCTCTCTCGTGCAGGTAATAGAAGACCATCTTGAGCGATATGTCAGCCGCAGCGAAAATCGCACCGTATTCGAATTCACCAGTTATGGCGAGGATTATCGCCACACCGGTAAGGGTTGCTATGGCCCTCCAACTGACCGCCTTCATGAATATCCGCGAACTACTCTGCCCCATGGTTAACGGGCGAACCGGGATTGCTCAATCAATTAACCTGAACGGTCGGAAAATCGTCTGTAACCCGATTTCGGGACCTTCGGAAATAGGCCACAAAAAATCGAACGCGATCCCTGTCGGTTGAATTCCATTGCCTTCGATTCAGAGGTTAGAACATCACTTCAACTTCCTCAGATTCCGTCTGTTAGCATCAGCTACAGGTGGCTCTCATCGTAGCCCAGATAGGCCGCTTGTGACATCTCAATGAACGGGGCGATGTTCTGCCAGGGCGGCCACATCTACATCGACGTCCTCGAGGCCCCAATCAGAGGCACTCCAACCTCTCTCATGGAAGTAATATAGAAACATTTTTGTGAATACTTCTGCACCTCCCACAATTGCTCCGGCAGTCCAACTTCCCGTTACTAATCTCGTAATAATGATGGTATCTGTGGTTGCAATACACCTCCATGTCAAGGTCTTCACTATACTGCGTTTCCTGTTTGCGTGTCCCGCTCCTTTGATGTGCTCGGTGATGGTGTGCTCCGTTTGCAAAATACTTGGGCGTATATTCATGTAATCACTAAGTTCTGCTGAGCCGCTTGAGAGATAACACCTCCTACGGCGGATAACGAGTGAAATGGTCAGACTGACTCGATGATGATGGCGATTCCCTGGCCACCACCGATGCACGCTGTTGCGATGCCGTAGCGCCCACCACTGCGTTTGAGTTCCAGTGCGAGGGTGAGGGTGAGGCGGGTGCCCGTCGCAGCGAGGGGATGGCCGAGGCCGACAGCTCCGCCGTTGACATTGACGATGTCGGAGCTGATTCCCAATTCCATCATGCAGGCGACCGCTTGACCGGCGAATGCTTCGTTGATCTCCCAGCGGTCGATGTCTTCAATCACGAGGTTGGCGTTCTTGAGGGCGAGGCGGCTGCTCGGGACTGGTCCTGCTGCCATTATCGCTGGGTCGAGGCCGACGATGCCCCAAGAGACAATGCGGGCGAGAGGTTCGTCGCCGTCGGCAGCTGCTCTGCTCGCCGATTTGATGACGATCGCTGCGGCTCCATCGACCACTCCTGAAGCATTGCCGGCTGTGACCAGAGAGTCTGGTCCGAAGTGGGTTCGCAGGCTGGCGAGGGATTCGATTGTGGTTCCGCGGACGAAGTGGTCTTCATGGGCTGCTGTTACTGTGCCATCTGGGGTTTCGACTTCGACTATCTCCTCAGCCCAGACGCCGGCATCAACGCTGTTCTGGGTTCGGGAGTGGGAAAGCACAGCGAAGGCGTCGGTCTCCTCTCTGTCGACTCCAACTTGTGTGCAGAGTCGGTCACTGGTTTGAGCCATGAAGGAATCACAGGTCGAGTCGAGCAGATTGGTGAAGAGATAATCCTCCATGTTCTTCGGTAGGACATCGCCACTCTGTGGTGGTCTGCCGAGCCTGTATGTGTCTCGCATGCCGCGCAGGACATGGGGTGCTTGACTGAGGTTCTCCATCCCGCCTGCGACTACTACTTCTGCTTCGCCGAGCATGATCATCTGCGCTCCGCTGACGATGGCCTGGACTCCACTGCCGCAGAGTCGATTGAGTGTGAGCATCGGGACTTCTTGCGGGATACCTGCCCTCAAGCCTGCGTGGCGAGCCCCGAAAATCGCTTGGCTGCTCGTTTGCAGTGCGTGACCCATGACGACGTGGTCGACCGCTTGTGGGTCTGTACCAGTCTTTTCGAGTGCGCCCTTGATGGCAATGGTTCCGAGTTCCTCGGCGCTTACCGAAGCGAGCCTTCCCCCGACTTCTCCGTCTCCTCGTTTGCCGCCGAGCCACTCGCAGAATGGGGTTCGCGCTCCTCCGATGATGACGACGTGCTCGATCTTCATGGGCAATGCGAGCAATCAACCGTTCATGAGTCTGACTATCCCATCGGGACGGCGTCTCTCAGGCGGGGTGATGACTCTCAAGATTCGTCGTCCGAGCGCAGGCTGCCCAAATACTCAGGGAGGTCGAAGCCTGCGTTCGCTGCGACCTCGTGCAGAGGTGGAACGCTCTTGACGAGGTTGGCGAGGAAATTCGAGGTCGAACTGCCTTCGCCAGCGGCTCCCCCGCTGTCCCACACCGTGATAGAATCGATTTTCAGGCCGCGGATGGCTTCTGCTTGCGCGGCCACCATATCTTCGAGTTTCTCGACCATCAGCAGCGTCGCTGCTGCCTTGGCGTCGTTATTGGCGCTGATTACGAGTTTACCATAACCCGATGCCTTGGCTTCGAGTATCAATTTGATTCCTGCAGCTTCCGCTTTGTACTTGGCAAGAGTTGCGTCTGCCTCACCCGCGGCGATGCGCCGCTGGCGCTCGGCTTCCGCCTCGGCAGCAATCTCGATTTGCTGCTTCTGGATGTTTTCTCGAACAATGTCGCTGGCCTTCAAGCGCTCCTCTTCCTCAGTGTATCGAGCGCGCTCGATCGCAGCCTGGGCTAGTGCATTCGCGATTTCGGAGCGCTGACTGGCGGCGGCTTCGGCCTCAATCAAGTCTGCATTTGAATTGGCGATTTCAGCCGCCGCAGCGTTCTCACCAGATACGGCGAGTGATTCCTGTTGATTGACGAAAACACGCTCGTCGGCCTTCGCCGCCTTGCGGCCCTTCTCCGCCTCGGCCATATTCTTGGCAACCTCGATCTCTTTGACGCGGTTGGCCTGGGCAGATCCTACCGCACCATCCCTCTCGGCGTTGGCGACATCGATGCGAGCATTCTCGACAGCCGTCGCAGCTGCCTTCTTTCCAATGCTCTCGATATAGTCGGACTCGTCTGTGATGTCGACCAGATTGACGTTGATCAGATAGAGTCCGATCTTCTGCAATTCGGTATCGACGTTGGCTCGAGTCAACTCGAGGAAAGAGTCTCGATCCTGGTTGATCTGCTCGATGGTCAGCGAAGCGACCGTCAAACGGAGTTGACCGAAGATGATCTCTCTCGCCATCTCTTCGACCTGATCTGGTTTGAGTTGCAATAGACGCTCAGCAGCATTGGTCATGATTGAAGGCTCGGTGCTGACACCGATGGTGAAGGTTGAGGGCACATTGATGCGGATATTCTGCATCGACAGAGCGTTCTTCAAATCGATATTAATCGTCATCGGTGTCAAGGAAAGGAATGCATAGTCCTGAATCAACGGCCAGACCAGCGCGGCACCACCATGAATCGTGCGTGAGGCTTTTCCACCCTTCGTTCGACCATAGATGACCATCACCTTGTCGGGAGGGCATCGCTTGTAGCGCTGTGCGAAGAAGATGACAGTGGCCACCAAAACCAAGACTATCGCAAAGATTGCTATCGTACCAATTACACCGTGGCTACTCACTCAACACCGCTCCGACCCTTGACAAACCGCCTGACATGATGAATGCTTTGCCGGCGCTGCCGTGAAAATGGGCTGGAGATGCGAAATCAAACTCGCTTGACGATGAGGGTTCCAGAAATCGTGTCGACGACTTCAACGAAATCGCCCGTGGCGATGCCTTGGCCATCTTCCGCCTTGGCGCTGAAGGTTCGCAGTCCACCGCCCGCTTTAACCTGAACCTGGCCGACACCGCCTTCGGGAATACGCAGGTAAACCGATCCTCTCGAGCCGATGGATTCAGAAATTTCTACAGTTCCTGAGGCTTGTAAACCGATGAAGAATTGGAATAATTTGCCAGTACCGTACATCGAGGCGAAGCCGGCAGCACCGCCCGCGATGATTGCGAGGGAATCGCCACCATCTGCCTTCAGAGTGTAAAGGCCAGCGAGGCCAAAGAACATCAGGAAAGCCATGATCCCTTGAAAGGTCAGAGCCTTGAATGATGCATCTGCGCCCAGTGCTTCGATATTGGTGTCGAAGATTCCATCGAAGATGTCGGCAGCGACGCCACCGATCATCATCAGAGCGAACCAAAGCAGGAAGAGTATTCCTCCAATCAGGGCTGATCCGGCGAAAAGAAGTTCCATTCCGGCGGCTTCACCAAAGCCTAGCAGAGAGAAAAGGTCGATGTCACTCAGAGATACCATCAATCACCTCAGGAGGAATGACCCCTTTCACCCCTTCGGCGGCATCGGTGTTGCGAATGGCGTCGTTCCTCACTTGCGGATTTGCCATTCGGCGAGTGCGCGCTCGAGGCCAAGGACCGGTCCGAGCGCGAGGCCGGTGATGATTCCCGTAGCGAGTTGATTGTTGGTCAGGGAGTAGACAACCATCGCGATCAGAAGGAGGATTATTGGAATCGCGATGCGCCGAAGGAAGATGTGATATCCACCCAGCATCTCATAGGCGGGATTATCGATTATATCGTCGACCATATCGCCGAAATCACGGTTGGATTTCGACATTCAATGCCTCCTCAACCCATTGTTCCGATCCAAGCGACGGCGCTGATGAAGGTCAGTCCAACAGGTATCGCATACCAGAACGCTTTGGAGCCAAGAGTGGAATGGTCCGTTAATTCGAGAATACCGGTCTTCTCGTTGCGCACGAGAGTCGCCCTTTCGACCTTGGAATAGGAATCCGCGAACTCCTTCTGGTGGCGCGCGAGGAATATCAGAAAGTACAATCCCAGCAATACAGAACTG
>DAHR01000015.1:0-6079 GCA_002498525.1 Euryarchaeota archaeon UBA58 | reverse complement strand
GAGTAATTGGGCGAACCCGAGCAGCAACCAGATGAGCGAGTCAAGACGAGACATTGAATTCCCACGGGGTGGCCCTCGCCATCAATCCTTCGCCGGCGTGGTGTTCATTCACTACCACCCAAGCTCTTCGGACGATTCACCCAAATCGCCCATGTGCCTTTGCCCGTGGCGATGGTTTTGCCGTCCTGATTGACGATTTCGCCTTCTAGATGTGCGATGTTTCGTCCCTTGCGGATGACCCGACCATGTGCGTAGAGGTGACTCCCGGAATAGGCGGGATCGAGGTAAGAGAGGTCGAGTTGAGCGGTGGCGCACCATTCCTCCTTGCGCAAAGCGCTGACGAGAGCGCCGCCCAGGGCAGTGTCGAGCATGGTTGCATGAAGGCCTCCGTGGGCGACGCCGCCCTTGTTCAGATGTGAATCTGTGACAGTTGCTTCTACCGTACACTCTCCATCACCGAATGCGGTTATGGTGATACCCAACATTGTGGAGAGGCCAGAGAGTTCAGGCGTGCTCAGATCTTCGGGGTCCATTCAAGATTGCGAGGAGGTTGATGGCTTTGAATTGAGTCGCCGCGTCGAGGTGACTTTCCGACAGTATTTGCAATCAGGCCGCCTGTGCCGCTGACTCACCCGTCTGAACTTTCCACAGGCGCTCGTAGAGGCCCTCGTGCTCGAGAAGTTCCTCATGTGTTCCGAGTTCGG
Source organism: Euryarchaeota archaeon UBA58 (assembly GCA_002498525.1). Lineage (GTDB taxonomy): Archaea > Thermoplasmatota > Poseidoniia > Poseidoniales > Thalassarchaeaceae > MGIIb-O1. The sequence continues at coordinate 5,375 of DAHR01000015.1, read as the reverse complement.
TGATTCGACCGCGTTCGAGGACGGCGATGATGTCGGCGTTACGCACCGTTGAGAGACGGTGTGCGATAATCAGAGTCGTGCGGTCGGCAGAGATTCTCTCGATCGAGCGTTGCAGCGCCGCCTCGGTCTCATTGTCGACATTGCTCGTCGCCTCATCGAGAACCAGCACAGGAGCATCCTTGAGCACGGCTCTTGCGATAGCGAGCCGTTGACGCTGCCCGCCCGAGAGCCGGTGTCCATCCTCTCCGATATCGGTGTTCCAGCCCTCCGGTAACTCTGCGATGAAGGAGGTTGCCTCAGCGATTCGAGCCGCTTCCAGAATCTCTTCATCACTCGCATCGGGACGTCCGTACAATACGTTCTGCCAGACCGTCCCGGGAAACAGAGTGGTATTCTGAGATACCATCGCAATCGACCCTCGCAACGATGCGAGGGTCAGATCGCGCACATCACGACCATCCAAGCGGACAACCCCCGAAAGAGGGTCGTGGAAGCGCAGCAGCAGTCCGACCAGTGTTGTTTTGCCCGAACCAGTTGAGCCCACAAGGCCAACCGTCGCCCCAGCAGGGATATCCAGAGAGAGGCCATCCAGAACCGTTTCGCGGTCTGGATAAGTGAAATCCACCGCTGAGAACGAAATCGCACCAGCGGTGTCTTTCAGGTGATGATCACCCTCCACGATCCCGACCTCGGTGTCGAGCAAGTCGAGCACTCGAGAGGTCGAAGCCATCGCTCGCTGATACAGATCGAAGGTCTGGCCGAGGCGAGTCAGGGGCCAAAGCAGTCGTTGGGTGATGAAGACGATGACCGAGTAGGCACCGACCGACAGATCACCATTGAGAGCCGACCAACCTCCGACCAGCATAGTCGCCGTGAAGGCGAAGAGAATCGCCATTCGAATCAGAGGAACGAAGGATGCAGAGAGGCGGATAGCGTCACGGTTCGCGTCGCGGTATGACTGAGATGCCGCCCTGACTCTTGCGACCTCGCGCGCTTCTGCGGTGAAGGATTTTATCGTCGTGATTCCGTGCAGATTATTGTTGAGCAGGGCGTTGAGGTTGCCGACTTCTTTGCGGACTTCTGCGTATCTGACGCCGATTCTGCGCTGGAAGAGGAATGAGCCTCCGACGATGACTGGAATCGGCAGGATCGCGAGGATCGCGACTTCCGGCGCCAGCAAGAACATCACTGCACTGACGATGATGACAGTTGTTCCGACGTGGAGAAGGTCCGTTGCGCCTTGGTCGAGAAAGCGTTCGAGTTGGTTCACATCATCATTCATTATCGCCATCAGGCCACCTGTGGTCTGTTCTGAGAACCACTGCATCTCGAGGTTCTGGATATGCTCGTAGGCGTCCATGCGCAACTCGTGCTGAGCGCTCTGCGCGAGGTTGCGCCAGAGGATCCCATACCAGTATTCGAAGAGTGATTCGAGCACCCAGATCACCACTGTCAACGAGACGAGGATTTTGAATTGGACGAGTGGGTCGGTATAGCCCAGGCCGGCGAGCATCGATTCTTCCTTCATGGCCACGACATCGATCGCCATGCCGATGAGAATCGGCGGTGCGAGGTCCCAGAATTTGTTGAGGATCGAGCAGATCGAGGCGAGAATCACTTGTCCGCGGTAATCCTTGAGATGAGATATCAACCGAAAGAGAGGATGCTGGCTCGCCACCATGACTCCTGCTGTGCCCCGACGGCGCATCAATCTGACCATCGTTGGCCCACTGGTGGTTCAAGGCGAGGGCGCCGAATTAGGGGTTCAGCTGGAATTCGTTGTGAAAGCGGCGTCGGTCCAGGAATCCGCCCAGGAATCGAATATCGCGATGCGGGAGTCGGCCGTCGAATTAGTCCTGATGTCGTAGAAATCACCGGCCGAGAACCAACCATCATTCGAGTAATCCCAAAAACTGAATTCCCACCAATCGCCATTTTCGTCGGTGAAGTTTCCGCTCACGTCGCCTAGATTCATCGATGCGACTTCGCGCTCGTCTCCAGCCTCGGACTCGCCCTCAGTCCCGTTTGCAGTGGTGAAAGCGTGGAATGAGAGTTCGGTGGGGTCGACTTCTGAGGTGAATTCGTGGGGAATGGTACCCGCCCAAATGGTGATTCCGTCTGAAAATGTCGTGCCCTCGCCGATACTGAAACCGATGGCGGCCCGGGGTAAGTCTGTTTGCAGCTCGAGGACGACGTCGTCTCCGGTTTGAATCGTCAACACAAATGCCGAATCGTCATTGCCATACAATTCGATGCCGACGATTCGAGGCGGTAATCCACTTAGTTCAAGGATAATCGTGTGGGTTCCGTTGCTTCCGGTGGCGACTTGTTGCAGAGCGAGTTCGTCAGAGGTTATCGCCCAGTCGAGGGAGGCTAATGAGGTAGTGTCGAAGCCGAATGTTGGCCAGAGCCCCTCGGGATTCTCGGTTGCTTTCTGGGCGATATCGAAGAATGGGTCCTTGTATTCGGGCATGCGGTCTCGACCTTCGAACCAGACGTTGCCGAGGCGAACATTCGTCCTCTCGCCGCCCTCGATGACCTCGGTGTCAATCGAAGATGTACCGAGCACCAAACGCATGGCGATAGAGCGCAGGCCAGCCTCGTCGTCTTTGGCGACGCTCCAATGAATTTCGGCGAAGTCGTCTTCGGTTTCGTAAACTGTACTTGTCGAGACTCGGAGTTTGGATTCGTGGGATGCCAGAGCGAGAATGTCGAATGATTCGGGATCGGATAGCAATTCGGCGAGAGTATCGCTCGATAGAGGGAAACAATCCGAGCCTTCGCAGGGGGCCAATGGAACTTGCAGGCAGCCGGCGATTGCCGGTGCGAGGAGGGCGAAGGTCAGAACCAAGACACGGTCCATAGCGCATCGTCGCTGCAATCTGCTGATGAGTCTATGCTTTCCGCGTCGATTTTACAGACGATTGAGTTGCGAATGAGACTGCGTCGGGCCTATATGGAGAAGTCGCGACGCTCACATTGCGAGGGGGGTGTTTGGAGTGATTGAGGATGTCCTCGTCGTCTACAAGAAGAACTTCGAGGCGGTGCACGACAAAGCCCTCGAAGCAATCCGTAGCGCCCTCGATGAATTGGTCGCAACAACTGGATTACGCGTCGATTATTCTGTCCGTGAGACGGTACGCCGAGCCGATTTCATCGACCGCGATCTGGTGATTGTCCTCGGAGGCGATGGAACGCTGACGTCGATCGCACACTCTGTTGATTCCGATACTCCCGTGATGGGTGTGAATTCGCATCCTCGGGCGGATGATTCCGATGGTTCGTACGGATTCTACATGGGCAGTGACCCACAAAATTTCGCGGCCGACATTCGATCGGCAATCGCGGAGGAAGCGATCGTCAACATGTTGCCGAGACTACAAGCAGAAATTGTCACGACCAGCGGCAACAGAATTCGCTGTGACCCCGCGCTGAATGACTTGCTGGTCGCCAACACGCATCAGTATCAACCGTCGAAGTATCGTCTGCAACGAGGCGCAGAAATTGATTGTGAGCAGTATTCCTCCGGACTGCTGTTTTCGACTTTCCTCGGTCAAGGAGCATGGTTCAGACAGGTCGCCGACATCGAGGGCTCGACTTTTCCTGCAAAAGAACTCGATAGTCACTACCTATTCGTCGCACGAGACTTACCGCTACCCGACCGACACGACGACGGCTCGTATTGGACATGGACCGACGAGCCTACCATCATGACCAGTGATATGCACCGCGGTTACGTCGTCAGCGATGGCTGGGACGAGACGCATTTCACACGCGGAGCGACCTTGACCGTCGACATCGAAGGACCGAAGTTGCAACTCTTGACATTTCGCAGCTCCATCCACGACAGGATCGCCCAGTGGATACGATTCTGATCAGTACTTCTCAATGGAATCTGAACTGTCTAGAATCCGAGATCCGCGAGATCGACGTCGCTGTTCATGTTGATTCGGACTGGGAAAGCCAACGACACCCCACTCTCATCGAAGCGTCGAAGAATCTCGCCGACGAAGTAGGACTTCGACGGGCGCATCTTTCTAGCATTATTGACATAATATCGAATCTCCATGATGACTTCTTGATCCCCGAAATCGCGCAAGACAACCTCTGGCAGTTTCGGCGTCTTGCTGATATCTGGATGGTTCGCAGCAATATCGCCGATTATTTCTTCAGCTTTCGATACATTAGCCCATGTAGGTGTCAGCCCCAGCCGAATCCGAACGCGTAATTCCATATCGGCGCTGTGGCTGAAATTTGCTACCGTATCATTGGTCAGCAATTTGTTGGGAATGGTTAGCATCACCCCATCCGTAGAGCGCACGACCGTGGTACGCAGGCCAATTTCGGAAACGTCACCCCAACTGCTGTAGATGCCACCGAGCTTCTTTGGCAGGAGGATGCGCTCGCCCTCCCGGAACGGTCTGTCGACGATGATGAAGATCCCCGCGATGACATTCTCCATGGTGTCCTGAGCGGCGAAGGCGACAGCCAGTCCGAGAATACCCAATGCAGCGACGATGCCGGTCACATTGATGCCCAATTCACTTGCTGCAGTGAGGATTACCAGAGCCCACATCAGCAGAACGGCGATCCGGAAAATGAAATTTTCAAGGGCCTCGTCGAACTCGGTTTTGTCGAAGAATCGGCGCAGATAGCGCTTGATTATACTGATAAGCGGAATGCCGATTACGAAGATGATCAGCGCTGATACCGGAGCGGTATCAAGCACCTTAGTCGCACAGGTAATTGCTTCTTCAAAGCTTTCTGGAAGGCCATCGAGGCAACTCATCGTGAGTGTCCCTGTGTTGGTGGCTAAATAGCCTACCGTCTGAAACACCGGATTGCTCAACCGGCTTAATAATCGGCCGACACGAGTAGAATCAGAGAATCTGCTCGAGGAAGAGTTTGGTTCTGTCGTGTTGTGGGTTATCGAAGAACTCGTCAGGTGTGTTCTCTTCGATCAAGTGGCCTTCGTCGAACAGGATGACTCGGTCACAGACCTCCTTGGCGAAGCCCATCTCATGGGTCACGACAATCATCGTGATGTCGCGCTTCGCGAGGTCAATCATCACATCGAGAACCTCCTTGATCATCTCAGGGTCGAGGGCGGAGGTCGGCTCGTCGAAGAGCATTATCTTCGGGTCCATGGCCAGCGCGCGTGCGATTGCGACGCGCTGCTGTTGACCGCCGGATAGTGCACTCGGGAACTTGTGATGTTGTTCAGGGATCCCTACGCGCTCAAGCAACCTATGTGCGATTTTCTCGGCTTCTTCACGAGTCATCCCCTTCGCCCTCATAGGAGCTAGAGTAATATTCTCAAGGACGGTCAAGTGCGGAAAGAGATTGAATAGCTGGAATACCATACCAATCTCGGA
>DAHR01000009.1:9607-9791 GCA_002498525.1 Euryarchaeota archaeon UBA58 | reverse complement strand
GTGACGCAAGGACAGATTCTGAGGTGGATTGGGTTTTCCTTAAATCGCGGCAAGCCCACGTTACTGCATGAGCGAAGATGACGGTTCACCAGCAACTCGGATTATCTCGGGCGCACCGATGGCACAGGAAGCCGCTCCCGAGGTCCTCTATGTTCAGGGTATGAGCAATCCCGCGGGAATCGGA
>DAHR01000009.1:2623-9488 GCA_002498525.1 Euryarchaeota archaeon UBA58 | reverse complement strand
TATGGCTAAGGCGGCAAAAGTTGTTAATTGGATTGCCATTGGTTTGACGATTGCCATAATCCTGCTTTACGTCGTTTTCTTTGTCATTTTAATTGGCATCGGCGTAAGTAGCGGCGAGTTCTGATTTTTGATTCCACGCTGGCACCAAGTATAACGCCCGCAAGCCTGAGGCAACTCTGTGTCAAAGGAGGTAGAGAAGCCTTGGTGGGAGGAGGATTCTGGTGAGTTGCAAGGCCAACCGTCCGTCATTGTGGACAGCGCGCCGCAGCAGATCTTCGTCAACCAAGGCATGGGAATGCCAGATTTCCCGACCACCGCTGCCGGAGTCGCTCTAGGCATCAGCATCTTCGGGTTGGTCTGCTGTGGACCGGTGGCAATCGCCAGTCTGGTCATCGCGATGGGTGCTCTCGAGGTCACCAATACCCATCCAGGCCATCCAGATCAAGGCAAGGCGAAGGCGGCGCAAGTCATCTCGATCATCGCCATCGTCTGGTTCGTCGTGCAAATGGTGCCGGTTCTCTTCGGCGGATAGATAGAAGTCTAACACTGACGCCGAATGCAATGGAAGACGACGTGCTGCTCCTCGTATGATTTGATGTCGATCACCTCGACTATTCCGAGGTGCTCGGCCGCTTCGATGACCGCCTTCGCGTGCTCAAAGCGGGCATCATCACCCCCTTCCATCCAGCGCTCGCTGGCGGCCTTGAGAGAGAGTAGAGCGGTGCCGCCGTCAGCGAGGAAAGCCTCGGTCATTCGCACGAAGGTCTCGGCTTGGTCACCGATGCTCAGGTCCTGGTGCAACCAACTCGCTTTCTGAGGCAGATATGGAGCGATCACCATCGGCAATCGAGCATCCCCAAGAACTGGAATCAAACCCTCTCGCGACTCGGCCAATCTGACCAAGTCGCGCATCATCCGCGGAGAGATATCGACTGCGACGACCTTGCCACCGTGATGGTTGCCAGCCCCGCAGACATGGTCGTGGATGTGACTCACCGTGCTGCCCGTTGAAGCTCCGAGATAGAGGCAGGTCGAGCCGACTTCAGGCAATAGCTCGCCTGCTTCACCCTTGCAGCGCATCAGGCTCGCTGCAACTTTCGAGCGAGTAGGATCCCAACGCCGCCACTCGATTCGACCATCTCTCTTGCGGCGCTCAGCCCCCACCGAGACACCTCTGACAGCGTTGCGCGTCCACAGGGTTCGGCCCTCCCGACGGACCCCCCATGCGAGTTGAGTGGGTTTGGCGATTCTCTCACCGCCCGCGTTTCGGAGGATGTGGGAATTTCGCTTTTATCGCTTCGGTTTCTTGGTGGATTTCGGCCACCTGCTCGGCTGTCCACGTCTCACCCCCAAAATGGTCACATCGCACGGCGATCGACGCCTTGCCGGCGAGGAAACGGGCTATCTTGCCGCGAACCCACCGCGGTGAGCGGCTTATCTGTGGCATGCTGAAGAGGACGGCTCCGTGTTTCGGTGGTGGTGCTCCACGACGGTGCGCCGCCATCGCTGCGTGCGCACCGAGAACCTGCAGTGAACCGGATGGCATTCGGGCCAATCGCTCGCGGCCGCCTGCGAGAACGATGAGTCGGGCGGCCCCAAGAGGTCCGATGAGTGCAGCAAGTGAAGGCGAGTATTGGTGAGCCATGACTCTGATGGCTTCTTCGTGCGCATCCAGTCTTGCGGTCAAATCGACCACGCCGTGAGCGTGGTCGTGAAGCACCTGCCACTCAGCCTCGGAGGGTGAGTGGACTGGGGGATTGACACCTAATTCCGCAGCGGCGGATTCCATTGAATCAGCTCCGGCGACCGCTGGAGGAATATCGGCGCGCTGAGCGTCCAAGTCGACTTCGGCGAGAAACAGACCAGTCCATTCGACGCAGCGCGCTTCGCTCGTCGTCCAAGCCGCGCGCAACTCTGCAGCGGCTGAAACCAGCATATCGAGGCGGCGGTCGGTATCGCCAGCGGCGTTGGCGACGCCGCGCTTTGCCAAGATTGGAGCAGCCGCTTCGAACATCTTCGATTCCTCATCATCGAGCGAAGGCCAATCGACATCGGACATCGCTCCCAAGCCATCGGCCTTCGCCTCCGGGAAACGCTGAGACAGCAATCGAGCCTCGGGGCTGAGCCGACCTCGCTGCAGATCGAAGAGTCGGTCTGCAAGTGCGCCAGAAGAGCGCTTTCCCGACCACACGACCTCGTCGAATACCACGCCATTTGCATCAACGACGCGCGCCAACCTCCAATCGAACAACAACCGCACGCCCGTGGCGGGGTTGACTACAGGCTTCAATCTCACGCCATGTGGAGACCCGACTGGCGCATCGTAACATCAAAATCCAATCGAAATCATTCGATTCCTCCAATCAGAATAGTTGAAGTACGGCTTGGATGAGCGCTGTAAGGTCTGTACGCAGATAGTAAACAGGAGGAACGAGAATGTTTTGCCCGGAATGCGGTACTCTGTCTTTCCCCGACGCTAAGAACTTCATCAAATGCCCGAATTACAAGTGCGGCTACGAAGGACCTCTCTCCGGAGCCGATGGTCGTGGTGCTGAGTTCGTCGACCCGATGACTGGAGAAGTTGTCGACCTCGCGAATGCCACTGCAAAATCCTCGGTCGCGTCGCTCAAACATTTGACTGAAGTCGTTGAGGAGGAAGTCGCGCGTGGCACACTTTGGGTTGGAGATTACCTCTGTCCAAAGTGTGACGAAGACCGAATCTTCATCGTTCTGATGCAAACTCGTTCGAGCGATGAACCGGAAACGAAAATCTGCACCTGTGAGGGCTGTGGGCATCGTTTCCGAGAATATCAATGATTTTTTTCCATCCTTTGGCTTCCGTCGTTCTCTTGAAATCGATGTTAGAGCGAGGGAAGCCGAAGGCCGAAATTTGAATAACTGTCCATCAGAGGGGCAGTAGTCGAGGGATGGAGATGCTCAGGGTTACCGCCAAACAGCAACTGATGCGAGAGATAGTGGACTTGCTATCGGTTTTGACTGAAGAGGCGAAACTCTGTTGGGGGGAGAATGGCCTCAGCACGACCGTCGTCGATGGCTCACATGTCGCGCTGATGTCTGTGACAATCGCAGACGCATGCTTCGAGACATACGAGGTCGAGCCAGTTGAAATCGGTCTCGAACTCGGGAAACTCCGCGATCTTCTGACTCTCGCTGGCCCCAACGATCTCGTCGAAATCGACTATGATGGCGCTACCGGCGCCATCAATGTTCGAGTCGGCGAGGTCCACAGGATTCTGCGCGGACTCGACACCAGCTCGATGGCCGAGCCGCGGATGCCGGAATTGAAATTCGACTGTAGGGCAAAACTCAGCGCTGAGCGGTTCTCGCGAGCTCTGCGAGCGGCGAAGTTCGTCGGCGAACTGGTCGATCTCAGCCTCGACAAGAACCAGATGACCTTCTCTGTGACCGTCGAGGCTGGTGAGGCTGTGAATGTCCGCTTCGATGCTGGCGAGATGTCCGAATTGATCGCGCCCAAACCGACGCAGTCGACCTATTCACTGCAATTCCTCGAGCCCTTGAGTCGGAAGTTGGCGAGCGGCCTGACCGATGAGGTCTCGCTCGAGTTCCAAGACAGATATCCGCTGCGCTTGACTTGGAGCAGCAATGATGGCGGAGCGGCTTGGTCCTACTTTTTGGCTCCCAGAGTCAGCAACGAGCCCTAATCGATTCTCAGAGTCGATTGGGACGCCTCAATGAAGTTCTTCGCTGACGAAGAGTGAGTGTGATTGAAAGCGATGGCGTTCACGCCGAAGCGTGACTGAACCGAGTGTCTGCGTCATCATTCCGAGTGTTCAGAATGCAAACGAACTCGGCATAGTGCTCGAAGGCTTGGGCTCACAGACATATTCTGGTGAACTCGAAGTCGTGGTTGTTGGGCCAAGCGATGACCCCGGGCGGGCCATTACCGAAGCCGCAGGCGTGCGCTTCGTAGATGATGCTGGTTCCAGAACGCGAGCTGATGCATGCAATGTGGCGCTGGCCGCAACCGAATCAGAAATCGTCCTCTTCACCGATGATGACGTAATCGTGCCCGAGGAATGGGTTGCGAAACTGGTTTCCTGGTTCGGGCGTGAGGAAGTCGCAGGGGTGGGGGGACCAAACTTCGCACCTGTGGAGCAGTCGACGCTCTGGCAGCGAGTCATCGATGTGGCATTCTGCAGCACCCTCTTCACCGCCGGAACGAATTACGGCAATCTCGGCGCCTCAGACCTCGAAGAAGTCACTCAACTCCCAGGGGTCAACTCGGCTTACCGCCGCAGCGTCCTCGAAGAAATCGGCGGCTTCGATGAGGGCGCTATCGGTGCAGAAGATGTCATGCTCGACCATCGAATCCGCATGGCTGGACACAAGTTGTGGACCGACAGAACAGCCGTGATGTGGCATCGCCGTCGAGACCTTTCAAGCGTCAAGAAACAGATTGGCAATTATGGCCTCGTACGAACTCTCGCAAGCCATCAATACCCCGAATTGAAGGCTCCGACCCACACCATTGTCGCGCTCTTTCCGCCGATCGTCAGCGCGGCTTTCATCTTCTTCTTCTGGGGTCTCGCGAACGGAGGTCTGGCCTGGCCCGAGTTCTGGGACATCAGCCTCGAGACGGTGCCGATGGGTTGGCCTCGGGCTGGGGTTCACTCATTGATCTCGCTGATCTTCCTCTACAATCTCCTCGCTTGGTACGGCTCGTCCAAGGGCAACTCGCCGAGCAAGAGCCGCAAGACCATTTTCCTCTCCTCGATCGCCACCTACACCCTGCACTGGAACTATGGCATGGGCGTCCTGCGTGGATGGTGGAGAATCCTCACTGGCAATCCCGGGCTGCAGATTGATGATCGCCCTCGGGATTGAAAAACGAATCAAAGGGTAGCGAATGAGTCGCCCCTCAGTCAGTCTTTGAAAATAGGAAAACATATAACCACATCAGCATATATCAATCCATGGGAATGTGTACGACATGTGGGGGAGTCACCCATCTCCACGAAGACTTGGGCATAATTGTCTGTGAAAATTGCGGAGCAGAATTCAACCACCCTCTCGACTGATTGTTACGCCGGGATACTGTACCATAGTTCCTAGGAACCTCAGTGTCAGATTCCATAGATCGAAGGGCTTTCAGTGGCTCCCATCGGACGCTGAGTCCGGAAGCTCAGGGGTTTAGATCCACGAGGATTCACCGGTTCAATGGGTACCCATTGTATCTATCCGACGAAGGCGGAACTGCAGATCTTCACCAGAGGATGCAGCCGCATGAAATACAGCCAGGATCTGCCGGTTCATTGACGAATCGGATATGAGACCTGCGCGATGTGCTCGATAACTGAAGATTCAATAGACCGTACGAAGCGCACTCATCGTGACGGACTCACATAGCACCGAAGGCTCAGTGGCCCTCGAAGAACCGCGCCTCGGCACGCTGATCCTCATCGGCGGCAACGAGGACTGCCTGACGACGAAGGACGTCCTCCGCGAAGTCGCAGAGGCCGCCGGCGGCGCTGATGGCATCTTGGTCGTGATCACGACCGCCAGCAACGAACCCGAAGATCGCATGGTCGTGTACAGAAAGGCCTTCGAGGACCTGGGCGTTGGAACCATCCACATCATCAACCCCGACAAGCGGGTCGACGGCAGCGATCCCCGCTACCTCGAGATGATCGCTTCAGCTACCGGCGTCATGTTCACAGGCGGCGACCAACTTCGCATCACGTCGCTTCTCGGCGGAACACCTCTCATCGCCATGATCCAGATGCGCTACCGCGAGGAAGGTCTCCTCGTGGCAGGCACGTCCGCAGGCGCCTCCGCGCTGTCACGAGTGATGATCTACGAAGGCGTCGGCGAGACGGGCCTTGAGAAGAACAGCGTTCATACGACCAGCGGCATCGGCCTTCTTCAACACGTGGTCGTCGACACCCATTTCATCCGCCGCGGCCGCATCGCCCGGCAGATGCAGGTGCTCGCGACCAATCCACATCTGCAGTCCATCGGCCTCGGCGAGGATACGGCCGTCCGCGTCACGGATGGCCACGTCCTCGAGGTGATTGGCAGCGGCATCGTGATCGTCATCGACGCACAGCACGCGTCCGGATCCAACATCGCCAAGATCAGCACCGGTGACGCGATCGCCATTCACAACCTCACGATCCATGCGCTCATCCATGGAGAACGCTACGACATCACGTCGCGCTCGTTCCTCCCATCCGCATCCGAGGAGTGATCCCATGGAGATCTTGGAACTCCGCGCCCTCCGGGGACCCAGCATCTGGAGTCGGTATCCGGTCATCCACATGCTCCTCGACCTCGGGGAGATGGAAACCCAACCCAGCGACAAGGTCGAGGGATTCTACGGGAGAACCACAGCTCTCATGCCGACGCTCGTCGAGCATCGATGCAGCGTCGGCACGAGGGGTGGCTTCCTCCAGCGCATCGAGCGCGGCACGTGGATGGGCCATATCGTCGAACACGTGGCCATCGAACTGCAATGCCTCGCAGGCATGGAGGTCGGCTTCGGAAAGACCCGCAAGTTCGGTGATGAAGGAAGCGTGTACACGATCGTGTTTCGCTACCGCTCCGAAGAGGCGGGTCTCGAAGCGGGCCGCATCGCTGTGAACCTTGTGGAATCGCTGATCGCTGCGCGAGAGTTCGATCTCGAGGCTGCCGTCTTCTCCCTCAAAGAGATCCGCGAGGACCACATGTTGGGCCCTTCCACGCGATCGATCGTGAAGGCTGCTCAGGCTCGCGACATCCCATTTTACCGGCTGAACAGGGATAGCTTCGTCCAACTTGGATGGGGCAGCCACCAGCGCCGCATCCAAGCCACGATGACGTCACAAACGTCGGCGTTGGGCGTCGA
>DAHR01000009.1:0-2526 GCA_002498525.1 Euryarchaeota archaeon UBA58 | reverse complement strand
AGCTGGGAGGCGACGCTCGAAAACGCCCTTGAGATCGGGTATCCGGTCGTCGTCAAGCCCCTCGTCGGCAACCATGGACGGGGCATCACATTGGGCGTCGCCAACGATGACGATCTCAAGACAGCCTACGAGGCCGCTCGCATGCGGCACGATTACGTCATCGTCGAAAAGCACCTGGTCGGATTCGATCATCGCCTTCTGGTCATCGATTACCAATTGGTGGCGGCAGCACGACGGGTCCCAGCGTTCGTCACAGGTGATGGGACGCACACTATCGGGGAACTCGTCCAGAAAGTCAACGAGGACCCACTGCGGGGCTATGGTCACCAGCGGGAGCTGACGATGATCGGCGTCGACGCCATGAGTGAGCGCCTCCTCAGCGACGCCGGGCTCACTATGGACAGCATCCTCGAGGACGGGGTCGAGTTCTTCTTGAAATCGACGAGCAATCTCTCCCAAGGAGGGACGGCCGTCGACATCACAGACCAAGTACACCCGGACAACCGCTACCTCGCGGAACGAGTCGCTCGATTGTCGGGTCTCGACATCGTCGGCATCGACGTGGTCACCCCCACGCTGGATGTGCCGTTGCACGAGGCGGGCGGTGGCATCGTCGAGATCAATGCAGCACCTGGGTTCCGCATGCATCTGCGCCCCTCACAAGGCAAACCGCGCGACGTTGCGACGCCGGTGATCGACATGCTGTTTCCCTCGGGCAGTTCAGCGCGCGTTCCCTTGATCGCCGTCACTGGCACCAACGGAAAGACGACGACCGTCCGATTATTGAGCTACATCCTCAAGCGACACGGCCACAGCGTCGGCATGACCTCCACCGAAGGGGTCTGGTTTCGCGATCGGCGCGTCGCAGCAGGGGACTACTCAGGACCCGCCGGCGCACGCATGGTTCTCCAGGAACCATCGATCGACAGCGCAGTCCTCGAGGTCGCGCGGGGCGGCATCCTGCGCCGCGGACTCGGATACGACGCGGCTGACTGCGCGATCGTCCTCAACGTCGGTAACGATCACATCGGCACGGAAGGCGTGTTCACTATCGACGATCTCGCGAAGGTCAAAGCCGTGGTCGCTGATGCCGTCCGCGACGACGGCTGGGTCGTCTTGAACGCCGAAGACGAGCGCGTCCGACTGATGACGCCCACGCGCGGCGCCAAGACGCTGTTCTTTGCCCTTAATCCAACGGATGAGACGCTCGTCGCTCACACGGGTGCTGGCGGCACCGCGATTACCGTGGAAGATAATCACGTGGTCTTCATCGAAGGTGACCGTCGAATCCCGGTGGTTCCGGCGCGCGACATTCCACTGACGTACGATGGTCGCGTCGCGTTCAATCTACAGAATGCATTGGCCGCCGCCGCTGCCGCCTACACGATGAACGTGACCATCGACGAGATCCGCATGGGCCTCCTCACGTTCAATCCTACCGTTCAGCAGAACCCCGGTCGCATGAACATGTTCCAGTCACGCGGGGTCACGGTGCTCATCGACTATGGCCACAACGTGCCCGCCATGCTCGCGATCCAGAATGTCATCCAGCGCACCCCGCATCAACGGCGCATCGTCGTGTGTGCCGGCACGGGCTCACGCACGGATGACACACTCATCGCGTTCGGCCGCGCGATCGGCGCGTTCTACAGCCGGGTGCATCTGCGAGATTCCGACCCACGGCGCCGCACCATCGGCGAGACCACCGATTACGTACGGAAGGGACTCGACCAAGAGGGCATGGACATGGCGAACGTCATCGACCACGGCGCAAGCGAGTTCGATGCCATCGCCGCCGCCCTCAACGAGGCAAAGGAAGGCGATTTCGTCCATCTCCAAGTCGATGACGTGGATGGGTCCGTCGCGCAAGTTCAGGCATGGCGACGATCCCGCGAAGTCCAAGAACCGAGCGCCTGATGGCGTCAGGCAGAGAACGCGGGCAGATCACTCTTCAAAGACAGCGGCCGCCATGTCGCGGTTGGAGGCGATCGCAGCTTGGTTCGCGTCCACGATGACGAATCCCACGGGAGTCGTGTCAGGATAGGTCGCAACTTCTGTGGCGGACGCGTCGGTGTCATCAGAGCAATTGGATGTGCATTCCTACTTTTTACAATACTTGGCATCCCAATCGCATTAATCATTTGGATAATGGGTATGGTTTCTTCTTCAACAAGAACCGCAGAATACAACAACAATTTGATGGCGCAAAGTCAAGGAATATTGCCTAACCAGCCAATGATGCAGCAGTGATTTACAACAACTTTCAACTAATCGATTCGGATAGATTGCAAGGGGTTATCCGATGACCCATCCAACTTCAAAATACAGTTTGAAGGGTATTCAGTGGGCCTGTCGGAAGGGTACCCTCTACTTCGTACGGTGCACATCACCGGCTTCAACCGGCTCGCTTCGTAGGCTCTTCGAGATGGTTTGGTTCTAGAAACCCATTCCGCCCATTCCACCCATGCCGCCCATGCCGTCCATGCCTCCGGCTCCTGTACCGGATTCGGGTTTGGGGATGTCGGC
>DAHR01000001.1:1302-31543 GCA_002498525.1 Euryarchaeota archaeon UBA58 | reverse complement strand
AGGTCTCCGTCTACTGAATAATATGCTTCATGAAGACCGAAATGGGACCCATGGAGACGATCATCGTCGGGATTCATCCCTTCATGTGTACGCCAAGAATGACCAAACATTCCCCATACTACGAGCGCTAGACAGGCAAGAATCATTCCAATTGCAAGATACTGTCGTATTTTCCCGGACATATTTTTCACTCCATTCACTTGACTCGATTAGTAGGTGGGACGCTACAATTTGCCCGTTCAAGAAATGATGGTTTCTGATCTGGCCACGATATTGCTTGAAACCCACCACGCATCGCCAATGGACCACAGATAGAGCACCGGCCAGAGCAAGACGGTGAGAAGCAACGGGAATTGGACGGCGAACCAACCGGCAGCCTTGCGGTGCTGACGGTTGAAGTGCTGACCGATGAAGAGGAAGGGAATCAAGGCCAGCAGGAAGGCGATGATCGGCCGTAGGGCTCCCCAAGGGCCGATTCCACCGCTGATCTCGTACCAGATGACCTTGACGACTCGAATCGGATTGACGCCTGAATCATCGTCGTCATCGTCGACGATCTCGACCACGAACTCGCTGCTCATCAGCCACCGCTCCCGACACTGGCGCATGAATCTGACTACGGATTGGGTGGGGCAAAGGACAACAATGTGCGGTTACGAGGACGCCGTGTGCCGCCTCGAGTTCTGCTGACGGGCTTCCCGCCATTCTCGACATACGAGCAGAATGTCTCGCAAATCGTACTCGAAATGGTCGCCGAGCGTGGAATCGAAGGCTTAGATGTTGAAACCATGTTACTCAGCGTCGATGAGGCTGGTTCGAGAAGCGTTGCCGAGATGATTTCAGACGGTTATCGCTTCGATGCTATAGTCCATCTCGGATTGGCCGACAAACGACAGTACATCAGTCTCGAGAGGTACGCATGCAACACACTCAACTTCACCGAGGTTGACAATTCGGGCCGAATAGAATCTGGCGAGGTCGTCGCAGGTGCCCGGGAAGTACACCAAACGACGACCTCGATACACGTCTTGGACGAAGAATTCGACGCCGACGAGAAAGTTGTCTGGAGCACGGATGCCGGCGGCTATATCTGCAATGAGACTTACTTCCGCACCCTGAACGCCATCCACAGCTCATCAGCAATCGCATCCGACGGCCGCAATCTACCCGCACTGTTCATCCACCTACCCGCGCCAGAGCACATTCCTCTCGATTCCCAATTCGAAATCGTTTGCCGAGTCGCCCAAGCAATCGCCAGTAAACCGCGGCTCGAAGTCGTCGGAGCACTGCTCTTCGACGAAGCAGGTCGAATCCTGACCTGCCGTAGACCACCTAAGGACGCTTGGGGAGGCTGGTGGGAGTTTCCCGGAGGGAAGGTCGATAAAGGCGAAAAACAGGAAGATGCATTGGCTCGCGAACTGCTCGAAGAACTCGGAATAAACATCATCCCCCTCGCCAAAATAGCCGAGCTGTCACACGATTACGAGGACCGAACAGTAGACCTCCACATCTGGGATTGCGGCGTCATAGATCCTATTTCGGTCGAGCCGACAGAACATGACCAAGTACGTTGGTTATCGCGCGAGAATCTCGCAGATGTCAAGTGGCTTCCGGCCGACGAGCCCCTGATTCTGCGATGGATCGAGAGCGGGATTCCTCAATCCTGATCATCGTTCATCGTCGGCCTGCCATGCCTGTTGAACCACTCTGTCGAGCTCCCGTCGGCTGCCATCCCGTAGCCATCGCCGACGCTTCTCGGCACATGAATCCGCCCTTCATGCCAGGTTTGTTGCTCAAGCCAGAGGCCGAGATCCTCGCCGATGAGACTGACATCGATGACGCCGCCGATCGGCCTTTCATCGACGACGAATGCTATTTTTCCGGCGAAAGCCGCCTGTCGAGAGAGTGCGAATGTAGTGGAATCTCCGTCAAGATCGAGGCTCATCGCATCGAGTGCCGTGTCGAGAATCCGGTGCTTGCTTGCAACCTTGAAAACGAGCTCCAGCGACTTTGCTTCACCGACCAACCGCATCGTTCCTCGGTCACTCGGAAACTCCTCCCTCGTGGGCATCACATCTGCTTGCCAGTCGGGAAATATCGCTTGGATGGAATCGACGACGCGTTGCGGTTCTTCATGCGGAAGCAGCGTCGTCGCCACCGTGATGGCAGGCTCCATGAAGCGTTCGGGGTGGACTCAGGTCATCATCTCTGTGGGGGTTTTGTTTTCGAGTCGTCAGACTCGTTGGGATAGCCTCCGATTCCTATTTGCTCGACGTAATCGCTCCCACCGTCACGAATGGTTCAAACGGGAATCGTTTGAGGCCGCGCCATGACCGAGCGCTCGCCGTGGATGGGAGTAGCGTTGCTGGCGGCGCCAACTCTTTGTGTCCTCGCGATTCGATTCAGCATCACCGCGCTTGAGAATGTACTCAAAGAGGATCTTGTCGCACAGGCCGTGATACATGGTCTGGCCCTTCTTCTTGGGATTGTGATGTTCATGCGCTATCGGGTGGTCGCGGATCATGAATTTCATCGCTCAAGCGCCATCAAGAGCCTCTCGAAGATGTATCAGATGGAGGATCGTGGACTCTGGTCAAAGGGTGATTCAGCTCTGGAGCGATTGGAGATGCAGGCACGTACCCCGACCAAAGGCAGAGCCGGAATCCGCATGCAACACCGCATGTCCGGCAGCATCGCAGATCTGAACAAGGAACGCGATGAACTCGAACTGAAGGAGGGCGACGCCCGAATGGACATCGATGTCCACGTCGAGGGTGTCGCTACCATCGTCGATGATGCGCTGGCTGGTGAGATTGCTGGAACCGGCGATTCGGGCGCCGTCAGCGCCCGAGCCGAAGCTTCTGCACAGCGCCGCCTCGCCACCGAATTGGCCAAGCAAGAGCGAGTTCGCGCCAAGCAAGAACGCAACGCAGAGAAAGCCGCATTGAAAGCCGAAAAAGCAGAGGCCAAAGCAGTAAAATCAGAAGCAAAAGCCGCCGCGAAGGCTGAAGCCGCCCGCGCCAAAAAATCGGCCAAAGCGGCGAGTCGCGGAACTTGGGCTACTACAGAAGCATCGACAGAGTGGGCTGGTCCGGCAACGACGCCTCAAACTCGTTCAGTGACCTCATGCAAGGAATGTGATACGGTGAATAACAGTGACACCGCGTACTGCAGCAACTGCGGCGCCTTCCTCTGAACCGCGGCGTGGGGTTGAAAACAGGTGCTTCGAAGCCGGTGGACAGTGGTGGTCTGATGAGTGGCAAGCGAGATTACTACGAGGTCCTCGGCGTTGGGCGAAAAGCCAATGATGCCGAGTTGAAAAAAGCCTTCAGATCATTAGCGCGAAAATTCCATCCGGACAAGAATCCTGATGACTCAGAAGCTGAGAAGAAATTCAAGGAAGTCCAAGAGGCCTACGCAATTCTCTCGGTACCTGAGGAGCGACGCAAGTACGACATGTTCGGTCATGACAGGCCGGGTGGCTCGCCGTTTGGTTCTGGCGGTTTCCAAACTGTGAACATCAGTATCGATGACCTCTTCGGCGGCGGCTTCGACAGCATCTTCAGCTCGCTGTTTGGTGGTGGTGGCCGCCGTACTCGCCCCGCTCGCGGTGCCGACCTTCTCGTCCATCATGCGATTTCGTTTGAAGAGGCCTTTGAAGGCGTTGAGGGTGAGATTGAAATCGATGTGCTGAACCGCTGTTCGTCGTGTGAAGGTAGCGGTTCTACAACTCCTGATGGCATCCGAACTTGCCCTACTTGCGATGGGCGTGGACGAATCACTCGAATCGAGCGGATCGGTCCATTCCATCAGCAGATGACCAGCGATTGTGCCGCTTGTTCGGGTGATGGTCGAATCATCCAGAATCCCTGCAAGAATTGTCGAGGCGAGGGCAGGGCGGAGCAGTCGAAGAAAGTCAGATTCTCAGTTCCAGCCGGCATCAATACTGGTACTCGACTGCGCATGAGCGGTCACGGTGAAGCGTCCAGGTCAGCCAATGGCAGGTCGGGCAATCTCTACATCGAGATCGATGTGAATCCACATCGATGGTTCGAGCGCGATGGCGCAGATCTGTTGATGGCTCTACCTGTAAGTTACGTCGACCTCGTGCTCGGTGCGACCAAGGAGATTCCACACCTCGATGGCCAGGACCTGAAAGTCAAGATTCCAGCTGGTTCGTGCCCTGGCGAGACGATCACCATCCAAGGGCGCGGCATGCCCGGAGTAAGGACCAGAAGCGGTAGAGGCTCGATTATGGTGCTCCTCAAACTCGTCATGCCCGGCAAGGTTCCTCGCGCCCTCAAGAAGCAACTCGAGGATCTCCGAGATGAACTCGGAAGTGGTCACGGCGACCTCGTCGACGATATCATCGATGAGGCTCGCGACAGGCGTCGCTCCTGAGCCAGCATACCAGAGGATTCAGGACCACTCGATGCTTCGGTTCGGGACCGCAGCGAGCGGCTCGCCATCGACCAATCCCGACAACTGGAATCCGAGGTTCGACGGCTCGCCTTCAAGGGTCAGCCGAAGGAATGTCTTGCTTCCCTTGCGCAGAGTGTCGAGGAAGATCTCGTCACCTTGGAAGAGATGTCTGGGTGAGACATCTGCGATTGCCAAAGTCGCACCCTCGGGTGCATGGACTCGCATCGCAGCCAATTCCCAAGGCGAATCGGCGATTCGAATACCGACGAGAAGAGTGGCGCCACCCTCGGCGATTCGCCAGATGCAGATCTCGACCTGGGCCGTGTTGTGCCTCAGCAATGGCTCGCCCCAGTCGGCAACCACAGCTTGCCAAGGACTGTCACCCAATTGATGCAGGGCGGATTCGAGAACTTGCTCGTCGACCACCTCCTCACTCAACAATGCGGTGAGGCGCTCGCGCAACCTGCGCAAGCGGCGGCGCTCATGTGCTTCGATCTCGATATCTGCAGCCCCGCCGAAGAATTGGCGTCGGTTCCAATACAAGACTACGAAAGCAGGAGCCAGTAGGAAGACGCCGGCGAAGACGTAGTAGGCTAGAAACAGATCTGATTGGTCAATATATTCCACCGGTACAGCAGGTTGTGAATCTCCCAAGTAGACGAGTGTGAAGGCGTAACGTCCAGAGGCTGGGAAATCCGGCGTTCGCTCGACACGAACAGCATGAATTCCGGCAGGCGCATCGATGGGCATCCCCAGTGAGGTATTCTCGATCGCGCCCGTGGTTTGATTCAGAATCAGAATCTGATAGAATAATGCTGAGGGAATTTCCTCTTTCAGATAGAATTTCGAGCCGTTGACATCGCTAATCTCGAAGGCGAAGACATCTACATCCTCATTCAATAACATGTATGCATTTACTTCCTCACCGAATTGGAATAGCGGTAATTCGCCGGCTTCATCTTCATCGGTCCAGAGTTTATCTGGCGCATCGCCGAGATAATCTCCATCTCCTACTCTTTCCTGATGTAAAGCAAGACGCCACCATGTGGTCGTGATCGCAACTATGCGAATCTCGATAGCGATGGTTTCCTCACTAGTTATGACGTGAGACGGCCAAAGATCTACGCCATCTTCGACAGCGAGTATGCTGCTTCCGTCTTTTTCGTGTAGCCAGATTTCGAAAGTGGCGCCACTCGGGCTAGACCACAGAGTGAACCCAATTTCCATTCTAGATCCAGCCTTGAACAGAAGAGCATCCCCTTCTGCGTCGTTCGAGGTTAATGTTCCCAAGTAATCGTACGCTGGTTCTCCGTCCGCCCCGCGAAAATCCAATGCTGGCTCACCTTGCCAAGGATTGCTCAACTCACCCCAAGGGGTCTCGGTGTCTGCGGAATATCGAATCATCGAGAATTGATATGCTGCATAACCACCCTCGGCGTCCTGTGTGAATCTGATCCAGAGTTCACCATCGCTCGGATAATCGAATTGATGCCAACCAAGTTCTTCATTGACTTCAATATCAATCAATGATTTCGATGCGTCATTGCGCTGCCAGAATTCGTATTCAACCCCACTGCTCGTTCTAATCATCGGGATTCTGATGACATCCCCGGCTTCGCCAAGAATCAGAATCGCATCCTTATCAGAACCACTTTCCAGAGCCCCAATGAAGGAATATCCGTAACTGTAGACGATTGACCCTGCGTCGCAAATAATCAGTGTACAGGGCCATGTCGCCTCGAATGCTCGGGAATCTACTGTTTGACCTGCGGAGGGCACTGTGTCAGGTTCATCATATCCACTTTCAATTGTGGTCAGGTTGTCGGGGAACGGGCTGACCACTTCGCTTTTGGTATCGTCTATTGAGGTTCCATCGTCGACAAGGAGACGAATTGTGACATTACCTAGTAAGAATGCAGAGAGTTCCACCTCATGTGAATCGCTATTTGTATAGAGGTGACCCTCCATTTCCAATTGTAATTCCATTCCAACACAACTGATTTTCAGACAAGTGATTCGAGACATCCAAGGGTGTGGATCTACAATCTCAAGAGTGTATTCGAATAGGATGACCTTCTCTTCGATAGGCTCTTCTTGGGCGGACGATATCGCCGTTGCAGAGGTCAGGATGAGTAGGGCCAGAAGGCCTGCGAGGGCTCGTTGCACGCTTTGGCGGGCTGGCTTCTCCCTTAGAATGCTTCAAGCGAAACGCATCGCTCGCGCGGACGATGAGTGAGTCGGCCGACGAGCGTCCTCTGGCGCGCAGTGTCATTGCGCGGCATCGCTTCGGGCGTCTTTTCGCGCTCGGAGACCGCAGTGCTCCGTCTTCATGGACTCCAGCCTTGGTTCTGAGTGAGGGCGACCCAGAATTGCCGCTTTCTCTCGCGCCATTCTGCGCCTCGCGCGATACGGAAGGAATTCCGGCTTCGATGTCGATGAAAGTGCGAGGCGACCTCTGCCTGCCCTTTGGTGGAGCCGAGACTTGGCAGGCTGAAGAAGGACTGATCCTGCCTCCGAGCCTCATAGAGTCGGATGGTGGCAAGGGCTCGGCTGGTGCGCAGTTGTTGCCTATTTCGTGGCAGGCTCTGCACCACGATGCTGCCCTACTGGACGATTCGCTCGAACCCTCGGTAATCGCCCTCTTGGATGCACCACAATTGGCCGAACGCCCCGGTCTGTTGATCAAGGCGCTCGACGCCATCAGAACACGTTTCACCAGCTCACTGATCTGGACCCCCGGAATCGGTGGCCCAGACAACTGCGCCCTCCTGACTTGGATGGGTGTAGACCTGTTCGATCTCAACCGCTCACGACAGGCTGCGGCCCACGGCGTACTGCTGTCCGGAGATGGGCCGCGAGAAGTAGAGGAAACCGCCGACGAATCCTCCGATATGGATGCGCAAATCGCCGCTTGGTCACGAGCATTGGCGGCGACCCGCGCAGCGATCCGCAACGGAACACTGCGCGAATTAGTCGAGCGCCAAGCGCTCTCCAGCCCACGCTCGGTCGAGCGCCTGCGCCGCCATGATGCGATGCTCAGCGAGGCAGCGGCGCAGAACGCAGGCCGCGCAGGACTCGCGAGTGTAGTCCCAGAAGGAAGACGCCTGCGCGCCCACGCCTACACAAGTCGGAACGACCCGCTCATCAGCGAATGGCGTCGAAGGGTCGCAGAAATCCACACCCCACCAGAACACCAATCGAAGGTTCTGGTACTGCTCCCATGTTCGGCTCAGAAACCCTACCGCCTCTCGCAGAGCCACCGCCGCTTTCAGAGGGCAATCAGTACCCGAGGCGTCCACGAAGTGATGGTCACAGCGCCTTTGGGCTTGGTCCCGCGCGAGCTCGAGGATATCTGGCCCGCAGCGCACTACGACATTCCGGTCACTGGTGAATGGGATGTCGACGAATTGCGTGTGATTCAAGAAATGACCGAGCGCTACGCGACTCGCAATGGCTTCCAGCGAATCATCAACCATTCAGGACTCGAACTCAAAGCGGGCACGATCGAAGTAATCGACACCCGAACAGGTGAATCTGCCGGTTCACAATCAGCCATCGATCGACTCGAAGCAGCAGTCCGCACAGCAGCAGAAGAATTCAAACTCCCGAACCCAAAGGAAAGCCTGCACCGCCTACACAAATTGAAAGCGCTTTCAAGATTCCAACACGGAACCGACGCCTGGCTTAAGGAGACAAAGATTTCCGGCCGCCCTCCGATTTTCAGAATCAACCGACACGGTAACCAGATTGCACTCTGGAACCCCCGTAGCGGCCGCTTCTCCTTCTCCAAAGCATGCCTTCCAGCATTAGCGGAATCCAAGGCATTACCCCGGGTGGACTTGACTCCCGAAACGGTCTGGCGCGGAGACATCTTCTCGACGAATCTAAGCCGAGCAGACGATGACATCCGCGCCGGCGACGAGCTTCTCGTTTACCAGAACGGCGAGTTGGTCGGCAGCGCAAGGGCACAAGCAGCAGGTTGGGAATTCCCCAATGGCCCGGGAAGACTGGCAAAGGCACAGCACCGATTGTGAAGCCTCACCCTTTGGGTGGGATGCGCAGCGATTAAAGAGGGGCAGCAGGTCGGCGAGCCGCTTGAGGTGACATGAATGGCTCGAATGCACAGTGGCGGAAAGGGAAAGAGCGGCTCAGTCAAGCCCAATGTATCAGCTGCACCCGAGTGGTCTGAGACCGACAAAGCGACGGTCGAAGAACTCATTCTGAAGCTCTCTGGCGAGGGCCACTCGACCGCGATGATTGGCTCGATTCTACGCGATCAACACGCAGTTCCAGATGTTCGCCTCGTCACTGGCGAGCGCATCACTCAGACTCTTGCTCGCAATGAGATCGGCGGTAAATTCCCTGAAGACATGATGAATCTCATGCGCCAGGCATTGCGAATGATGGACCACCTCGGCTCCAACCGCAAGGACCTACACAATGCTCGGCAACTAGAGTTGACCGAAGCGAGGATTCGTCGCCTCGCTCACTACTACCAGTCCGAGGGTCGACTCGACTCGGAGTGGGCTTACAAGAGAGACCAACTCCGACTGATGGTCGAGTGAAATCTCCATCGATGGGGATTTGAACCACCCCTCATCCAGCATATTCGATGCACTCGTTACTCGAAGCCGAGCAATTTGTTTCGGTTGCTTCTATTCTGCTCGATGCGGCGGCGGCGATCAAGGGGTCGAGCGCACCGATTCTGCTGCTTGCTGCACCTTCTCTGGCCGGTGCACTCTCGCTCGCTCCTATCGAAGCCGCTCTGCTCGATTCCGGGCTGCCATATCGCCGAAGGTTCCGCCTCGAAGCGCCCGAGGATGGGGCGTGGGTGCATATCCAAGGGCCTGGGAATGATGCGGGGCCATCGTTTCGGGCAGGCCCACCGCAACTGACCATCGCAGGTGAGGTGGTTGAGGGGCTGCACGGTCACGGAGGCGATGTTCATCGTGGTCCTTTGACCACCGTTGCGCAGGCCCATGCGCTGGCTCAAGCGATCACTCCGAAAAGCCAGCGCCTGAAGAGAATGCGTCCTTGGCTTATTTCGGGTAACTGGCTGCATTCTGCCCTCGACACCACCTACGATCCTGTCTTCACAGCCTTGCGCGACATGCTTGTCGAGGAGGGCACGGTCAGCGTCGTGGCGCTGCCCGAGGTCGTTGATCCCGACCTCAGCGCAACGCCTTGGATCGAGCCGCTCGCCTTGGAAGCCATCTCGGCTCGATGGCCAACTCTAGATCTCGAGGGGCGCGCCCGCTCCCTCTCTCACTTGATGCGCCCCGTCTTGGCCAGCAGCACTCCCTCGACGGCGCGAATGGAGGAATTAGGTTGGCATCGCGTCGTCGCCCCATCCTGGAAATCAGACCTGGCCAGTCAGATCACTCGCTCGGCACGGATGTGGAAAGAGAGGGGAGCATCGGCGGCTGCCGGTGAATTGGTGGATTCTCTTCTCAGAAGTGGCCAAGCGCCTTCATTCGAGCCGCAGGATTGAGTCACAGCCTTCGCACGGTAGTCGAAGTGGCCGCACGTCTGAATCAACTTGGATCGATTCACCGCACTTGGGACAATCGACGCGTGCACCACCGTGCCGACTGCGTGGGGGCTTCTTTGAATCGCTGCGCGGCGACACCAGAGCGACTGGGAAGACGAGCAACATGCTCGAAGCCACGACGCCGAGCACGAATGGCATGTCGAGGCCGAGAACATACAATGCGAGAGAAAGCCCGCCAAGTACGACCACAGTCAGCATGGCGGGCACCTTCGCCCGCTTTCTGGTCAAGAAAAGCCCAAGCCCTAGAGCGATGCAGAGCATGAAGACAGAGACCATCGCTGAGACCAGCGGACTGTAGAGGGCGCCACCCGTGGGTACGAACTCGACACGGAATGATTTGTCTGGGTCGAGGTCGGACTCATCGACCGTTATCATCTCCATCAGAATCCATCTCCGATGCTTGACATCGATATCTTCAGCGGCCACTCCACCCAAACCCTGCAGGGCGCTGGAGCGAATCTCGACATGGAGTGAGACGTCGGTGTAATAGTCGTCTTGGGTCTTGCGGACGAAGGATTCTATCAATTGCTGTCGCTGACCTTCTGCGACGCTGTTCGAGGTGTCGAATGTCAGCGTGATAGCCTCTGAACTGAAGGCACGGGTATGGCCCAGATCGATGTTGATGTCCATCGGTCCGAGATCGATTGGATTGACTCCGAACAGAGCTTCGGCATCGATTGAAAGCCCATTAGCGAGGAATGATTTCATGTCT
Organism: Euryarchaeota archaeon UBA58; assembly: GCA_002498525.1. GTDB lineage: Archaea > Thermoplasmatota > Poseidoniia > Poseidoniales > Thalassarchaeaceae > MGIIb-O1. The sequence goes on along the minus strand of DAHR01000001.1, from coordinate 20,858 downwards.
GAAGCAGAACCGATCAAATGTCCTTGAAGCGCCAATAATTCGGAATCATCGACCCTTCCGTTGTGGAAATCCGAACTCGGGATCGAGTCGGCATAAGTCCGCAGATTCCGCCACCAACTATTCGATGAGAGACTGTCGTTGCCGATGTTATCGAGCCCCCAACGAATCCATTGCGACATCGCGCCATCGATTTCGATAATCACCACGCGCTCAACGGAATCACCGTCGAAACTGGCATCGATATCGACATTTAGAGCAGAACCACCAGACCGTAATGGTTCAGCCGCTGGATACCAACCCCCTGAACCTCCGCCGTCCTCGCCCGCTGTGATGTCATGTGTACGGTAGGCTTCGATGCGCAGAGAAGTCTGAGGGATGAGATGGAAATCCGTGCGGAAGTTGCCCGAGTCAGTGGACTCGGGGATCTCCCAGACGAAGGTGACCTCGACGCCGTCGTTGACCGGAGTTGCGATCGGTCGGTCGGAAATGGCTGTGTTGGCGACGCTCATGCCTCCCGTTGAAGCTGACCACATACGGTCTGCGAAGCCGGACTTGAGGACGATTGGGAAGAAGACGAGTCGGCCTTTGACACTGGCTTCTTTCATGTCGATCTCGACCAAGGGGAATTTCATCGAGATTTTTGCTGGGTAATCTGTCGAGCCCCAGATGAAGCGGATTCCCGCATCGTCTCCGGGGCTCGAAAAAGACAGGCTGCGAACCGAGAAGGAGATTTCGACAGTCTCACTCTTGAGGATTTCTCCGGCTTCGACATTGACTGGTATGACAACTTCGCCATTACTGGTCAGGAATAGTCCAGCGCCGGCGTCACCTTCGAAGTAGGTGCCGCCGATGTGGACGCCGATGGTTGCATTGATCTGGATGCCAGCGGCGGCTTCGACCTCGAATGGGATTCTGAATTCCCAAGTCGCGTCTGGGTAATTTCCCTGTAAGCCCCAGACGACGCTCCAAGTTCCGATCTCGACCAAGCCTTGGACCGAGGGTGTGACGAACGTCTCGAATTCCTCCTCCAAGTCGGCTTCGAAGGGTGTGAGGCCGCCGTTTTCGGCTTCGCCAGTCAAAAAGAGATTGAATTCATCCATCTCGCAACAAGCCCCTTCTGCCTCTGCAGCGGCTGGCAGAATAGGCAGGCTGGTGATGAGCAGCAAGGCCGTCAGAAGCGCGGCGCGAGCCTGATGACGGTGTGTCATGCGGCTCGCTGGCTCGACCCCTGTCCTTGAAACCGACGCCTGCCGGCATCCGCAGGCGTCGATTATCGAATCTCGGCGCCAAAGGCGCCGTGCACGCGAGGCTCAGCCGTGCAAAAAAAGCAGTTCCACAGGACCGTCATCGGGCAGTGATTCGATGCGTGCGAAGCCGACGCGTTCTAATTGCACGATTGCCCCGTCGACTAATTCGAAGCCCTCAAGCATACCTTCCTCAACCACCAAGTCGTGTCCAATGACTCTAGTCAGGCGCGCTTTACGCGCCATAATTTGAGGCAGCCAGTGAACTATGGCGCGCCTGTCACTTCGCGACCATGATTCGACCCTTGCCACGCTTGTTCCTGCGTCGATGTCTACATCTGCGTAATCCTTCAGACGCAGCGAACCTCCTGTATCGTCTGCGTCTGCAGCCTCGATCAGAATCGCTCCATCTCCAAGTTCCCACTTTCGTGACCCTTCGACGGCACCATCAGGATGTCGGGCGTTCGAGATGCTCGTGCCAGGCCCGCCAGAACAGCCGCTTGCATCGAGCGACAGCAAGCGCGGGCCGCGCACGAACGAGCGGCGCTCACAACGAGCATCGATTTCACTCGAATTGAACGATTCGATCGTCTGCATCGAAATCGAGATATCCTTCTGAGTCAATCCCAGATCGATCCAGAATGCGCGCAGCGCAGCGGCATCGAAGCCACGTCTGCGCAGCGCTGCAAGAGTCGGCAGACGCGGGTCATCCCAGCCGGAATATTCGCCATTCTCAATCGCCGCGCGCATGCCGGAAGTAGAGAATCCACCAAACTCGTGAATTTTGACGCGCCCCCAGTAGAGGGTTTGGGGGTAGGTCCAGCCGAAGTGTTCGTAGAGTAGCGTCTGCTTACGGGTAGAATCCATCAGATCCTTGCCGCGAACGATGTGGGTGACTCCTTGTTCGTGGTCTTCGATGGCGCTTTGGAAGTCCAATAATGGCCAAACATTGTGAGCCTTGCCGACAATGGGATGTGCTGTGTGTTGAATACGCAACGCGGGCCAGTCACGCAACGCTGGATTTGGTAATTCGAGGTCGGTCTTGACCCTCACGACCGCACCTCCCTCGGCTATCTCGCCGTCGTTCATGGCCTGCCAATCAGCGAGGTTCTCTTCGACGCTCCGAGTTCTGCAAGGGCAGACTTCTCGGGCGTCGCGTAATTGTTTGAAGTCAGACGCTGTGCAGCGGCAGACGTAGCCGAAATCGCCGCTCAGCATCTGTTCTGCGTGTGCGAGGTAGACGGGCATTCGCTCGCTGGCGCGAATGATGATGTCGGCGGGGCGGCCGGCGAGCCATTCGTATTGGGCTTCGATCCAGTCGTAGGCTTCGGGAAGGGGTGGTTTGACCTTCGTGTCGGTATCGTCGAAACGGAGGACCACCTTGCCGTCGTACATCTTGGCGTACTCGGAGTTGATGGCGACGCCACGGGCGTGGCCCAGTGTCAGCGGCCCGTTGGGGTTCGGGGCGAATCGCAGGACGACTTCGCCTCTGATCGCTTCAGGGAGTTCCTTGAGACCGACGCGCTTCTGTTGTTTCTGGCGTTGAAGCGCTTCGGGGTTCGTCGCTGCGAGCGCTGCATGGGCTGCTTCGACGCCTTCACTGGCTGCGAGTTGGTTGGCAGCTGCGACTTCGGATTCGACGAGTTCCTTGAGGTCGCGCGCTCGGCCTCGCAGGTCGGCGCGTTCTCCGAGGAGTCGGCCGAGGACTGAACCTGCCTGTCCGGCGCCGTCGTATTCGACCGCATTCTGCAGGGCGTACTTACGCACGGTGGCGATGGTGTCAGCATCCCAATCCTGTGCATCCGCCATCAATATCAGAGGTTGACCCGTGAAATGAGGCATTTGACGCTTATGTGACTCACCAGTCATCGAGTGATGATTGCGCGACTGCGCCACCAGAGCGGCTGCGGACAGGAACTGGGCGAGAGTGCATCTCCTGCCAGAGGTCGGATACTGTCGACCAACTCCATCTCAAGCAGTCGTGTGGGGTCTCGCCGTTGAGCAGGTCTGGCAGTGCTGCTCGGGTCCGTTGATCGGAGGGATAGCCTGACCCGAGGTCGATTCCGAGGCGAGCGCTGTGTTCGGCGATGGCAGCATCCCGTGTCACTTTGGCGATTATAGAAGCAGCGCCTGCGACAGGGTCGGTTGCATCCATGCCGTGACGCGCATCGATTTCCCAATGCGCCCATTCGCCGCCCAGTGCTGCCCTCAGACGTCGTGCGAACCTCGCCTCGTCAACATCGCAGGCATCGGCGAGGATCATTCCGCCGTCATCCGGGTCGATTGCGGAGCGTATGGCTTCTGCAAAGAGCTCGATTTCGAGGCGGTTGAGGTCGGAATCGAGTCGATTGACATCGATTCGTGCCGGCTCGCAGACGATGGTGCCGATGCCCCAGTCGCGCTGCCTTGTGAGTTGTCTTATCGACTCTTGAATGGACTCTCGGGCATGAACAGTCAGGTCTTTCGAATCTCTAACGCCCAGGTCGACCAAGGATGATCGATCCGTAGCGGGAATCGCCAAAGCAGAGACGACGAGTGGGCCGATGACGGGGCCTCGACCCGCTTCATCAATGCCGATGAGCCAGTCACTCATGGGCCGATTGGATAGGCTCAAGGGTCTTCATCATCGCGCAGTTCTTTGCCTAGATTGTCGAGTCTATCGTTGAAATCGTCGAGGTCGAGAAGCAGATTGTCGGGGTGAATCAGGTCGTCTTCTTGCATTGCGTCGGCGATTTCGATGGCATCCAGAATTGCATCCTCGACGAGGGCTTCCTCGAGAACCTCCCCCGCACTCTCGATTACGTTTTGATCCGGTGCGGGTTCGGCGATGCGTGAATGGTCACCGGATTTCTCGATGAATTCTGCACGGAAACTCGCTACATCCGTTGTCGGACTCTCGATGATTTCTGGTGCTTCCTCACCTCCACCCTCGAACTTCGTCAGCCATTCCTTTGGTTCTTCGACCGCGTCTTCAGGGTTGTTTCTGCCATGCCAACCACGTTCTTTCTCGATTCGATGGCGAATCGCCAGCACCAGCCCGACGGAACCTATCACGCTGATAGCTAGAATGAGGATTGTTTCAAGCCATGTTTGTATGAATTTCGTGAATGCTGATGGTTCATCTTCGCTTGGGCCTGTGGGATCGCTTCCTGAGGCACCGGCGATCGTCGCAGAGTGGTCCACACTGAAGATGACCGAAGGGTCTCGAATCGAGCGCGCTTCGACGGTGAGAATCGCCTCTGTCTCGATCGGTGCTTGCTCGGGAACATCCATCCAGACCTCGAAGATCACGCTCGTTCCCTCAGGGACATCGAGAATCTGGAACGAGCGGGTCTCGTCCCCGATGTTCTCCGAAGGGGTACCCGTGGCTGCAATTACTCCGAAATCGGTGAAGACATTGCAATCGACACTAACGACCAGACCATCGGCACCATTTCCGGTATTCATCATCTCCCAATAGGCGGTCAAACGCCCATCGACAACCTCAGCATCAGAGCGCATCAATTGCCAGGAGTGAACGGCTGCGACGGCCACATCGAAGGAGATTTCAGCGGGAACCCAGCCATCGACTTCGACTTCAATTGTGACGCCACCAGCAAGGCCGGCGGCCAGCCCAGAATCCAGCAGAATCTCCACCTCGATTCCATGGACGGTCTGTCCGGGGCCTAGGAAGCGGGTGTAATCGGCGATGTTCACGCTGAGCCAATCCGGCATTTCGACAATGCTGAGATTGAAGAGGAAGCCAGCATCTCCAGTGTTTTCGATGAATAAATCGACCATGCACGTCTCGCCAGGTGCGGTATCGAATCGACAATCGACATCGGTGATTCCCAACGCCGCTCCCGATCTCGGGACGATGATGACACTCTGAGTGAAGGTCTCGACCTCTTGGACTCCTTGAGCCCAGATCTGAATCTCCATCATCAGAAATCCAGATGAGAGGAATGGAGATTCGACTTGCAGCCGAACCATCGCAGTCTCACCAGGAGCCATGTCCTCGAGCGAACTTCTGTCGTAGATGATCGCCGTCCAACCCTCGTGTGCGAAGGAGTGACCTGCGGTGCCGATCTGGTTACCGTTCTCGTCGAGCGGAGCCATGTTGATTCCGAGTGAGTTCGGCGTGTTGCCGATATTCTTGACGAAGACTTTGAGATTTACTATACCACCCGGTTCGATCGAAGCGTTTCCTCCTCCCTCGACCAATTCGATGGCATTCAAGATGCCGTAGCGCATCGAGAAATTGTACCAATCCTCAGCTCCGTCCGAGTCGCCGACCAGATGGACGCTGAAGTCGTGCAGTGAACCAGCGAGGGGAAAGCCGCCATCGACGATCGGGGCTTCGATGCTGAACTGGAGCCACTGAGTCTCGTCCGAAGGTGCATCGTATGAATGCCCGACTTCAGGCGTCGTTGGATTGGACCAACTGAGTGTCCAGTCGACCGGCCCACTGACGTCCACGAGTGCAGTCGTGTCCATCTCCTCACGATTGGTGAAATTGACTCCAATGCCAATGGTGGCGCCGGGGTCGATGTTGAAGATCGAACCCGATTCGACCCCGAATGTCACATCATCCATATCGAATTCCCAAGGGAAATCCCAGTATGCGGTTCTGTTGAGGACGACATGATCAGCCGCCTGCTGAAGCAGCAATGTCCGAGAGGCGTTGATTCCGCCAGTACTTGGCAAGCCGACTGAGGGCTGACCCGTGATTGTCACATGGATGACGCAGGCTGCAAGGTAAGTCCCCTGGATCGAAGGGTGTTTGTCATCACTTGCATAGAGAGCCGAGAACGGTGTGCCATTGGCGGTTGAATTCGCAGAATCGTCATAGATGAATGCGAATGCCTCCCCGACCGGCGCGATGAATACTGGTCGCTGTGAAGTGCTGAGATTCTCCGCGTACATCAGGTAGCCATCACGCAGATGACCGTGCATCGTAGGATAATCTGGATACCTCCACTGGTTGTTCTCATCGCCGAATCGATATCCCCAGGTCTGGAGGAAAATCGTATCGCCACCCTTTGCTTCGACCCGCGAATCGATGTATTCTGCGCCATCGAGACTTTCCTGCCAATAAGTGGAACTGGTCGGAAATCCAGGAACCTGACTCTGATCCTGCAGAATGACGTAATCATGTCGTTGAGCCAGACTCGTATTCCATTGTGTGCCCGACTTCGCTGCTTCATCACCATGCCATGCGAGAGTCTTACCCCCGCTCGTCAGAGCCTCGACATCGGAATTATGCCCCGCGGCATTTAGCAGGTTCTCTACTCGAATGTTCAATTGGTTGTTCGAGGTGTAGGAATTACCCAGCATCAGGATGTCCAAAGTGGGGGTTCTAGCCGCGGATTCTGCGCTTTGGGACGGCTCCGAAAGAGGGCTCGGCGCGTGCAAAGAGGTCACCAAGACGAAAATGAGCAGAAGGGCCATCTGACGCTCATTCATGAGCGAGGCCCCTCGTTCTGTGCCTTTCATCCCTACCCCTCGATGATGATTCCAGGAAAGGAAGGGTCTATGGGATAGGGTGCTGCTCACCCTTCATGGCATCAGTGTGGCCATTCAGGAAGAAAACCACCGCGCCGCCGGCTCCTGCAAAATCGAAGGAGCAGTTGGTCGTGGAATACGAGAGAAAGAAGGATGATTCTCAGGAGAAGAAGATGGTCGACAGATCACATCTCGAGAAGAAATCCTTCCTCGAAGCGATGGCGCTCCTCGGTGGAGACGATTAGAACCGGTCGCTGCTTTGGAGCGAATGGCTTCAGAGCACCGGATCAGGAATGATTTGGCCCAAGGCGTCGATGTCGAAATCTCCGGCTTGAATCGGCACGCGCAGGCCGAATTCTGAACTGACTGCGGGATCGACCTCGCCGAATTGACCTATTTCCACACCGTCGAGAAGAACTCTCGCTCCCCGGCCAAAGATCCATGGCCCTTCGCCTGCGGGAAGGGCTTCCCAAACCACCTCCGAGAGGTCCGCACCAAGGTCTCGGAGCAGAGCCTGTACGAGCCCCTTGGCCGCAGCGAATCCAGCGTCGACTTCCGCGCAGGCCCAGGCGGCTCGACTCTTGTTCCGTGCATCGATCACCACAGTTCCGAGTTCGTAGACTCGCTGCGGCAATTCGTGATGGCGATTGGCACTGAGAAGTTGCAGGAGACTTGGAAGAATGTGTTGTCGCAGAATGGTGTGATCCTTGGTGATCGGGTTGGTCATCTTCGTCACTCCGCCCTTCGGATTCCAGCGGACGCTCCCGAACTGGTCACGCTCACAGGAGAGCGTGAGGCTCTGGGTCTCCTGGAGGTTCAGTGAGCGGAGACTCTGTCTTGCTCGTCGGTGCAGATCCGAGGACTTCAGAGGAATCGCGTCCATGTGGACTTTTGAGAGGATTCTGGGCATATTGTCGTAACCGTATCCGATTGCTATGTCTTCGATGACATCGACTGGATGCATGATGTCTGAGCGCCAGCGTGGCATGGCGATGACGTGCTCGCGTTCCCCGACCACGAGGTCGGCCCAGCGCTCGCCGCGCTCTACACCATCGGTAACCGCTCGGCTTGCGAGTAACTGACCTCCCATCCGATTTATGGCCTTGGCGATCTGCTCCGATTCAAGGGAAAGTCCGAGGATTCGCTCAATCAGTCGGTCAGATATACGGTGTTCGCGCGCTTCTCCCACCGGGGTCAGTCGGACCTTGCCGTCGCAGCCGGTGACCTGAACACTCTCGACGCTGCCTCCGCGTTCCGCAAGAGACAAGCAGACAAGCAGAAGACAAGCCTCACAAGAGCGCTCATTCCATCCTGTCACATCGATGAAGAAGTCAGTGGTGGAAGCGGTCACGGTCGTGTGGTCGCCATTTATGATGGGGGGGAAGGAAAGGATGTCGTCGTTTGAATCGAGGATCACTGGATAAACGTCGAGATCTGCCATCAGGTGAGCGTATTCGGTGCCTTTGGGGTGCTCTGTGAGAATTTCATCGATACTCATCTCCTGGCTCATCGCGAGTGGCACGAAGGCATGATCGCCCGGTACAGTGATGACTCTGAACGGCGGTGCCAAGGTCGCGAGGTCATGGACTCCGATCGACGAGAATCTTCGACGCCGGCCGAGGCTCAGGTGGAGCTTCTCCTGATGATCCATGAGTGACTGGATGAATTCATCTTTCTCAGCCGCAGTCTCGCCCGTATCCACGCCACGAACTACCGCGCCGAGAATGACTGGACGAACCGTCTTGAGGCTGGTATCGACACTCATTTCGATGCCACTGTCCTTGACATCGAAGAATGGTGGCTGCAAAGCTGAGCCGAGGAAAGAACGTGCTGCTCTCGCCATCGTCTCGTGGCTAAGCAGGTCGGGTCTGTCCGGAAAAACCTCGATTTCTATTCCATTCTCATCGCTGCCTTCGACGACACAACCGATCTGTGAGAGACGGGACAGCCAATCGTCTGGATCATATTCGTCGTCGTGCCGAGCCTGAATGGAGCGCAGCAGTGAGTGCTGCAAGGTTATCGTCGGCATCTGCTCACCTCAGTTTCCGAGCCACATGGGAAGAGGTCGCTCGTAGCCGATGAGCCTCAAGCCGGAGATCGCGGCTGTGTCATAATCGAGGGCTCTGAGGTTGCTGCGATTGATCTGGGCAAGATCGGCGACGCCCAATTCGCGCATCCAGCCGCGTAGAGTGCCATCGAGCCAGCCGAGTACCGCTTCGATATCATCATCGGCTGGCGGAGCCACGACGGCGACGCAGCCAGCTCCGATAGCGATCAGGAGATCCTCGGCAGTGGGCGCTTCATCGAGTTCTATGAGGAGATTTCGGCCCTGAGTGACGAGATTCATCGCTTGAGCGGCAAGGCCGATTCGAGGCAGAGCAGAAGCGGCTCTTCCGCCACCGGGCAAGGCAGCATCGACCACCGCTCCGTCGAGGTCGAGATCGACAACCAGTCGAAACAAGTGATCGACTCGCGCCACGCTGTCCTTGAGGAAGACCAGCGAGTCGTCTCTCATCCTGCTGTATAATGAGACCAGAAGGGCTTCGACCTCAGCATCATTGATGGCCGGTAAACCGTTCAGATCCAGTACCATGCCGGCGCAGTTCTGAATCACATTCGCAGCCTGGAGAAGATTGGACTCGTCGATGAGTATGAGGTCGTTATACCTCGGTTCAGTTCTCACCAGACCAGGTTGAACCGTTCCATATCGGCCGGTTGCAGCAGTCATTCTCTCGCATTCCACGATCCATGGAAGTGGGCACAATAATCCATGCTCCTCAAGGCCTGCTGGGAGTATCAGCGACAAGGTGTCGAGAGCGCTGTGTTCCGGTAGCCGGTCTCGACTCGAGGGCACCAGACCAATACCGTCGAATCCTTCGGCGACGGAGTATTCAGGCCTCTCACCAATCGGAGGTCCCGCTTCCGTCGGAACCAGAACAAGAGCATCGGGATCCAATTGCAGGCCGAGAGGCTCGAGATGCTCTGACAATTCTTCAAGTTCGTCTTCCGTTATCGAGCGCATCGCAGTACCTTCACCGGGTGGAGGGCAACTTCCAGCGACAATCACACGCCCTCCCAGCATACCGAGTCCCGGCTCCGTTCCAGCAGAACCGAGGATGATCAGCACACCGTCTTCCATTGCCGCTCCAGCCATCTTCCCCACGTGCCCGCGTACGATGATGACGCCACCGCGCATTCCTGCACCGGCCTCCTCGGCGGCCGAACCCTGGACGATGATCTCGCCGCCTGACATCCGGTGGCCGACACGGTCACCGGCGTCTCGCTCGACAGTTATTCGACCAGAGGTTTGGAATGCGCCGAGCATCGATGCGCAGCCGCCCTGTAGAGTGAAAGTGCCACCTTCGTTCATGGCGCCGGCGCATTCGCCCAAGTCTCCCAAGAGCAGAACTCGCGACTTGGGCGGCAAATGTGTAATCACACCGATCTCCCCTTTTTTTGGTTTCTCATCACCTTGCTTGCCCCATCCGATGCGGACCAGCAGGTCGCGCTCGAGTGCCTGTTCGAGCATTCCGTCGAGGTCACGATTCAGCTTGACACTCTTCGCCGTGACCTCGCGCATGGTACTCCCTAACGCAGAGAGGAATGGCCACTGTCTTCATACTGACGGGCCATTCGACTCTCTAACAGACGATGTGACGAGAAATCTCGACTGATCAAACAGTTCGGGTTGCGGCGAGTGAAGTGATGGGGATTTTACGAGGCGAAACCAAAGAGCATCATTGATAGAGGGCAGGCGAGGGCATTGGAACGCCCAAAGGGCGCATGGGGTTCAGCCGATGGGGAAGATCAAAGTCGCAATCAATGGATTCGGGACGATTGGAAAGCGCGTCGCAGACGCCATCGATGCACAGGATGACATGGAGATCATCGGTGTCACCAAAACAGGTCCTTCTTTTGGCTGCGACCTCGCTGTAAAGAAGGGATTTCCCTTGTATTGCACCTTCGATGATGAGGCGCGAATCGCAGCCTTCGGCGAGCAGGGCTACGAGTGCAGCGGAGGAATCTCCGATCTGCTCGCCGCAGCTGATGTAGTCGTCGATTGTTCACCTGGGAAAATGGGTGCTGACAACCTCGCCAAGTATCAAGCGGCGGGCATCAAGCATATGTTTCAAGGCGGCGAGAAGCATTCACTGACAGGCCTCTCGTATACTTCCTGCGCCAATCACGAGGCCAATCTGAACGCCGAAGGAACACGAGTTGTTTCTTGCAACACCACCGGACTCTCCCGCACTCTTGTGCCGCTCTACGAGCATTGTGGCTCGTTGCGGGTCGAATGCACGATGATACGACGGGCCGCTGACCCGGGCGATTCGAAGAAGGGCCCGATAAATGCGATCAAGCCGGTTCTGAATGTTCCGAGCCATCACGGACCCGATGTGATGACGGTGAAGCCTGAGATCGAGATCAATTCGCTTGCCGTCGCCGTTCCGACGACGATAATGCATGTTCATTCGATAATCGCTGACCTTCCTGCCAATCATGGTCTGACCACCGAGTCGGTTCTGCAGATGTGGAAGGACACCCCGCGAGTCATCGTCATGCACGGTGCTGAGAACCGTCTGACGACCACAGCCGAAGTCATGGAGATGGCTCGCGACATCGGTCGCAAATGGGGTGACTTGCACGAGATCTTCGTCTGGGAGGATGGAGTGAAGTTGGTTGGTGACCGATTGTACTACTTCCAAGCGATTCACCAAGAGAGCGATGTCATTCCTGAGAATGTCGATTGTATTCGCGCTTTGATGGGTACTGAAACTGACTGGCGCGCAAGTGTTGCAAAGACCGACGCAGCCATCGATGAGTACTACGGTCTTTGAGTTGAGTTCGAAGTTTTCGTCACCATTCGAATTTCGAACTTCGGAAAGATCTCGAGGCGAACTTCGAGTCGACAAGCCGATTTGACCTCTGGTCAATCAGCATGAACGGTCAAAAGCCCCTCATCGGTCGGCTATCCTCATGAATGACCGACGACTCGTCGTTTCAGCCCTCGTGATGCTGATGATGAGTGGCTGGAGTGGCGCTGCTCTGGCGGCGATTGGGGATGCTGACGTCGATGGGGCGAAGTATGGCGATTCGAGAGCGGACGATGCGACTTGGGGGGCGGTTTCAAATGCCTTCCAATCCAGTTATGAATTGCGACAAACGACTGGCTTGATCTACTCGCCTTACGGAAGCTTCGACCCACTGAGTGAGCCGATGCCGCTCGGCCCCGAGACTCTCTACGATTCGAAGGCTTTGACGCGGACTGGATATGCCGTCGTTCAAGCGGCTTCAGCCGATATGACGACCGTGGCTTCGATTCTCGAAGACATTGGCATCTCAATCGCGGATCATCTACCCGACGATGCTTTCGTCATTCGCATACCAGCGAGCCGCGATACCGAAAGCATCCTGAAGATTCTCAACGACAGGGATGAAATCCGATGGGCCGGCGAGATGCCGATCGCATGGCGAGTCGCACCGAATGTCGCACTTTTAGCAGGACGACTCTCACTCAACGTCGATCTTGATCTGATACCCGCAGCAGACCTCTCGGACTCTGAACTCTCCGATCTTGAGGCCGACCTCGAATCGATCTCCACACAAACAGGTCCTCGAGGAATATGTGACGCTCACCTCTGCCAGCCTCGTGGAGTGAGTGCGTTCTGGATTCCCGTCTTGGCGATGGACGGCAGAATCCTCTACATTTCAGAAGCATCAAGAATCACCATTCTCAATTCGAATGCCAGCGCCATCGCTGGCATCACACAGGCATTCGTCGATTCCAATAACACGCTGAATGGCTCAGGCGAAGTCATCGCGATCTCTGACACTGGCTTGGATGCCAATCACGGTGACTTCGACGGCCGGGTCCGCGGAATTTACAACCAATTCGGACCTGACAACTCAGCAGCCGACCGAAACTCAGGACACGGCACTCATGTGACGGCGACCTTGCTCGGCGACGGCACAGGGGATTCGGGGGCGATGGGGATGATTCCTGCGGCTTCTTTCCACTTCTACCAACTCGAAGTCGATTCGTCTGGAATTCTTGCGCGTTGGGGCTCGCTTTACGACATGTTCACGCACGCCTGGCAGAACAGCGCGCGCATTCAATCGAACTCCTGGGGCAATGAGAATCTGGTTGGAGAATACACAGCTGACTCACGCTCAGCTGACGCTTTCATCGTCGATAATCCACGCTTCATGGTTCTTTTCCCAGCAGGAGAATTGGGAGCAGATGGCACCGACACGATCACCCCTCCTGGAACTGCGAAGAACGTCCTCACGATTGGGGCTTCCACCACGGGTTCGCTCGGTTCGGATGCGGTTGGTGCTGTTCCGGGTTTCTCTTCGTTGGGAGCTACTCTCGATGGGCGGATTAAGCCGGATCTCGTCGCGCCGGGTGTGCTGATCTGCTCTGCTCGGGCAGAGGAGGCCGAATCAGCGACTGGTGCCAGTTGTTCCGCCGCGCTGCACGATGACGGCTCAACACCTCTCTATATGGCGCTGAACGGCTCTTCGATGGCTACTGCTGTTGCCGCTGGTGGCGTTGCTATGGTACGGCAACATCTGCGTGAAGAGGGTGGAATCAACGAGCCTCGCTCCGACCTCATCAAGGCCCTTTTGATCAATGCGGCAACGGATCTCGGCGCTGCCGATATTCCGAATGCCGCTGAAGGTTGGGGGCAGATCGATGTGGCTAATTCGATTTCGCCGATGCAGGGCACGACTTCGCTCGATCTGCTATACGACGACTCACGCCAACTCGATCCAGGTCACAGTTTCGTCTACACGTTCGTCGTAGACAATGCTGCGGAATTCGATCTGACACTGGTCTGGGTCGATGCTGAGGCTTCTTCGATATCGAACCAGAGCGCGGTCAAGTTGGTCAACGACCTCGACTTGACCGCAACAGCCCCCGATGGCACTGTGTATCACGGCAACGTCTTCGCCAATGGCTACTCTGCAACCGGAGGGTCTACCGACGGACTCAACAATGTCGAGCGCATCAAAATCGGGTTTGGACAGAGTGGAACCTGGACGATCACAGTCGGCCACGCAGGTGGAATCACTCAGGGCTTCGCTCTCGTCATGACTGGTCTGCTGCACGAAGAGACATCATCCGATCTGACTGTCTTCGCAGGTTCGCTCACGACCTCGGTGTCGAACCCTCTGCAAGGGGACACTATTCTGGTCGAGGCGGCTTGGAGGAATCAAGCGGCCAAGGGGACTGGCCAGTACTCGGTCGAAATCGAAGATCTGACCGAAGGCAACATCATTTACACATCACAACAGAATTCACTCGCCGGCGGTGCGACGAATTCCTTCTCTTTCCCTCACGTCTTCCTGAGCACAGGAGATCACCTTCTCGAGTTGAGACTCGACACCGGCGACGATGTGGTCGAACTCAACGATGAGAACATCGGCGTCGATAACAACAAGATCCAGATTACGATTCAAATCACTCAGATAGGCGTCAGATTGACGCCGTTGATGGAAGATGGATCATATCCGTCGAATCAGGCGGAACTCGATTCTGCACATACTCAAACCCTCGATCCTCGGACGGGGAGCCTCGTCTCTTACAATCTCGTTCTCGCCAACGAGGGGACCGAGACGATCAGCGTCGGACTCTCGGTCACACCTGTTCAGAGGATTGATGAGAATGGCATCATGCAGGCGCCGCGCGATGAGTGGTGGAAACTCCTGAATGAGTCCGGACCTTGGGAATTGGCTCCTTTCGGCGATGCTGGAGATTCGGTCCGCGTGACGTTGACTCTCGAAGATGTCGACGCCGATCTGACCGATGGAGCTGGCGCGCGATACGCACTGCCCGGCACATTCGTCAACGATCTGAATCTGTACGACAAGAATGCGCCGACGGTCGCTCATACAATCAGACTCTCGACCATCGTCGAGAGGGTCGAAGGACTCTATACGATCCTCGCCGGTACCGGCGACGACCTTGGTGGCGAGCCCGGCGAATTCGCCACCTACTCGCTCTCGATTCGTAATACGGGCAACGGACCGACTCAATACTCAGTCTCCTGCAGCAGTGATGAGCGCTGGAGGATACACATCGGTAGCAGCGAATCGGATTCAGTCGTCTTGGATCCACTCAGCAGGTTACAGTTCCTGCCTCTGCCGATCCATGTCAGGATACCAGCGGCAGTCGATGGACAACCTGCTGCAGGTCTCACAGAGGATGTGACATGCGTCACGACCTCAGTGCAGGACGCATCGGTGACGACGACCGAAGTGGCGGTTGTCACAGTCTTCGAAAGCCACGATTTCAGCGTTGATCTATACAACTCGGAAGGTGATGTGTTGGGTGCCATGGCCCTTGCGGACGATCGTGCCGTGCTCAATGGCGACATCGTCGTCACTGAGCTTCTGCTGTCCAATGAAGGAAACATCGAGATGTATTTCGAGATGTCAGTGTCTTCGGCATTGAACACCTGGGCAGCACAGATATCCTTCGATGGTGAGGATTCAACGGATTCACTGACCTTCTCGGTCGATGCCGGCGCCAGTGCTCTGGTCATCGTCGAGATGATCGTTCCAATGAATGCCGAGATGGGGACGAGGAATACTCTGACGATTCGCACTACTCTTGGTGATGGTCCGACGATGACGAATGGTACCCGATTCATAGTCCAGGAAGTCGCTGCCTTGGAAACTTCAGACGATGGTCTGATTCGCATAGCCCTAGGTCAGACGGGCACGAATGAAGTCTGGGTTCGGAATGCTGGAAATGTCCCACTGATCCTCGATTGGACCGTCGGCAGCCTGCCCGAAGGCTGGGTTGGTGGATTCCAGTCGATCATCCCCGCCGAACTCGACATGAACCGCGAGGCATTGGTCACCATCGGTCTCGAACTGCCGGGTAATCTGCCGATCGGCCTTCTCGATGAGCGAGTTTCGATAATCCTTGAGGCGACCACTCCGGGTGAGGACATCGTCGTCCACACCTTCGAACTCGCCGTCGAGGTCGTTCCTTCGATATGGATCGAGTTAGCGCCGGAATCGAGCAGCTTGAGCAACATCGATGCCGGCTCTGAGGGCCGGTTCACGATCACGGTGCAGAATCTCGGAAACGTGGATACTGGAGTCACTCTGGAGATCCAAGGCTTGGAAGATTGGCGCATCAGCATCGAGCCGTCGTCAATCGATTCGATAGTCGCAGGCGGCTCGGTCGATGTCATCGTCACGGTCAGCCCTGATGATGAGGCTCAGCCAGGGCTGATGTCATTCACCGTACTGGCGAATTCAACCGATGAGGGAGGGATCAATGTCGTCACCGACGATGTCCTCGTCCTCGAAGTCAGCCGGGCTCGTGACAGCTCTTGCAGCGGCATCGGTTGTCTACTCGTCAGACTCGGCCTGCCGAAGTGGACGCTGGCAGTCATCTTCCTCTTCGCGCTTGTCGGACTCGGTGTCGCCATGTCCCGAATGCGTGGTAGCACAGCATCGTCGATCCGGCCTGAAGAGGAACTCATTCCGACGGGTTCGGCACTCCATTCTGGTTCCCAGATTGAAAGGCGAGCTGCTGCGATGGACACGGGTTCTTCGGGAGAGGTCCTCAGCACATCCGTCTCCGATGATGAGATTTCAGATGCTCTGGTCGCCACCACACCATCTCTCTCACTACCACCCGTTCCGCCCGGTGCAATGCCGCTGCCTCCTGGGGGTCTGCCGGATGGCTGGACGATGGATCAATGGGTGGCTTATGGTCACCTCTGGTACGAACAGAATGTCTGACAGCCTCAGCCGAACTTCAACATCGTTTGACTTAATACGAGAATGTGGCCCGCTCAGGCTATGAGCGGTTCGCTTGTCCTGTTCGGCCCACCGGGCGCAGGCAAGGGGACTCAAGCTGGTCTGATCGTCGACCTGACTGGTAAACCTCAGGTGTCGACTGGAGACATGCTGCGAGCCGCAGTCAAGGCCGAAACTGGGATGGGAATGGAAGCGAAGGAATACATGGATGCTGGATTGCTCGTGCCTGATTCTGTGATCATCGGCCTCATCGAAGAGAGATTGACCGAGGCCGATGCATCGGCAGGGGTTCTCTTCGATGGTTTCCCTCGGACGATTCGCCAAGCGGAGTCGCTCGAGGCAATCGCCAATGTAGTCGCTGTGATTTCAATCGAAGTTCCAGATTCTGCGATAGTCGAGCGAATCGTCGGGCGTCGAATGGATCCTGAGACCGGTGGAATCTACCATGTCAATTTCAATCCGGCTCCCCCAGAAATCGTCAGTCGACTCATTCAACGCCCGGACGACAATGAGGAGACTGTGCTCGCGCGTCTGGCCGCTTATCACGAACAAACCGCTCCACTCGCCGCTTGGTACGGCGAACGTGACTTGCTAGTCAGCATTGATGGTGACCATTCTATCGACGAGGTCGCAGCTGCTGTCGAGACTGTAGTTCGTGGACTTGCCTGAGGTGGATGCATGGGTCGAGGAGGTTCCCGAAAGGATGCGAGACGGCGAAGGCTTCGAGCGGCCGATGCGATCGGGCACCTATCGGATGTTCTGACTGAGAATGTCCACTCTGACATCGATGTCGCGGACATCGCTGCCAGAGACATCCTGCGCACCTCGAAGCGACACGGCTCGCGCCCAGATGCCTCTATCTCGACTCTCATCTGCCGCTCTTGTGAAGCCGCACTCGTGCCGGGAAGAAATGCCAGAGTTCGAATAAAAAATGGCTACAGAATCACAACCTGCCTCACATGTGGTGGAGTCCGTAGACGATGTATGAGCACAGGGGAGGTGGAATGAATGGGGGGCATACCCGCTGATGTTCGCAGCAGAGCCAATGGAGATGACATCGCGATTACGGTGCGGATCGGACATGGAGGCGTGACCGATTCAGTGGTCTCCGAGCTCATTGATCAGCTCTCCAAACGGAATCTGGTCAAGATCAAAGCGAATCGTGGAGTGACAGTCGGCTCAGCCGAGCGCAGCGAACTCTTCGAGATGCTTGCTACAGCAACTGACTCCACTTTGGTTCTTCAACGCGGAAACGTCGCTGTGTTCTGGTCCGGCGTCGGTTGACTGAGTCGAATCCGACTTGCTCCCTACAACATTCGATGGTCACTTATTTAGAGGTCTTGTTTGTGGCGGCGTCATGATTAGTCAAGAGCAGGTCGTGCTAGCCATTTTCGCGGTCTCTTTCATCCTCATCCTCTCCGAATCACTCCACCGAACAATAGCAGCCTGGTTCGGCTCTGTAGTGCTCTTGATTTACGGCCATTCGACCGGTGTTTTCACTCTCGCGCACGATTCTTCTCTCGAACATACGATGCTGGGGTGGATCGAGTTCGAGGTAATCGGCCTGCTTATGGGAATGATGGTCTTCGCCGCCATTCTGGAGTTGTCCGGATTCTTCGAATTCATCGCCATCAAAGCAGCCAAAATGAGTGGCGGCGACCCATGGAAACTCATCGTCCTTCTCGGCACCTTCACTACGCTGATCTCTCTGCTCATCGACAATGTCACCGCGATCATAATCATTGCTCCTGTGACCTTGAAGATCTGCAACAAGATGGAGATAAATCCCATTCCCCCTCTGCTCGCTGAGGCGATTCTATCGGACACCGGCGGCGTTGCTTCGATGGTCGGCGATCCTCCGAACGTGATGATCGCAGCAGAAGCCGCCAATCTCGGCCTTGAATCAACATTCGGCTTCAATGGATTCTTGTTAAAACTAGGAATTCTGACGTTGATCGCCTGGGTCGCGACGCTCGGTTACATGCGCTGGTATTATCGAGATTGGGTTCATTCGAAACCGGCTAACGTGGAATATCTGCTCGAGGAGGATGAGTGGGATTCAGTCGATGACAAGCAATTGATGTACACCACGATCGCCATCCTGCTGCTGACTGTGAGCATGTTCTCAGCCAAGGAGTTCCTCGGTCTGGAGATCGAGATTCACGCCATCGCTCTCTCAGGTGCAGGACTCGCGCTCGTCGCCGCCCGCCCTCAGGATCACGAATTGAGAGGTGGATTCATGCATCTAGTGACAGAGAAGATCGAATGGTCAGCACTCTTGTTCTTCGCAGGCTTGTTCATCCTCGTCGGGGCTGTTGGTAATGTGGGATACCTCGAGGATCTGGCGGTCTGGATATTCGACAACTTCGGCAGCGATCCGGTGATGCTCGCAGTTGCAATCATCTGGGTATCAGCGATCGCGAGCGCTATCATCGACAACATTCCTTTCACAGCGGCGATGATTCCAGTCATCGTCAGCATCGTAGAGGCCAACCCCGAACTCGACATAGCACCTCTGTTCTGGGCTCTGGCGATGGGGGCTGGCTTCGGGGGCAACGCAACTCCAATCGGATCCAGCGCCAATGTGATGACAGTCGCAATCAGCGAGAGAGGCCCTCGGCCGATCACCACCGCAGAATGGGTGAGGGTCGGTCTGCCGGTGATGCTGATCACCTGTACAGTCGCCACAGTATTCATGATCGTATTCCACGGTACTCTGTACAGTACAGTCTGATGAATCACTAGCTGCATTCATTCCCCATCTCACCCCTTAATTCCGTCATCGAGGTTCCTCCGACACTCTGAAGTCTCAACCGAGGCAGCGTGGCTCATGCAGGAGTGCGAGGTCTGTCACATGATACTCAGCCGGAGCGGCCCATGTCCTCTGTGTGGGTCGAATACTCACGATAAGTCATCACCCTCCGGTGCAACCTCAACCGACTTGGAGATTGAAACTGAGGCCGAGATCGAGCTGCCATTCGGCCTCGCCGACAGTGATTCGGTCGTCGACTCCAATCGACTACCATTCGGCCTCGAAGATGCACC
>DAHR01000001.1:0-1275 GCA_002498525.1 Euryarchaeota archaeon UBA58 | reverse complement strand
GAAGATGCACCTGAAGATGCAGTCGAAGGAGCGGATTCGGAGGAAGAATCTGAACCTCCGAAAACTGCTTCGGATAAGGCTGTAACGCCACCGTCTGATAGTGTCGAATTACCCTATGGAATCGACGATATGTATCACAGCCCTCTTGATTGACGGTTTCCGGCTCTCTATACGCTGTTCTCGACCATCTCGGAACGACCCGAGTAGTTCATATAGCGGAGGTAAGTCGCCGACTTGCTTTTGGTGCACCCTTGTATGGGCACATACAGGGGGAAGTGGTCGAGACTGTTCCGCCCTGCGGGGAGACGGAGTGGTCTGAGAGACCAGATAGAATCGATATGCCTGGACACCAGAGGACTCACAATGAGTCCTGTGTCAAGATAATAATAGAAAGTGGGTAAGTAGAAATTACAAAATGCTACAACCCGACTGGGGGATGGCTCGGCTCGAGAGCCGACGAAGGTCGTGACAAGCTGCGAAAAGTCGCGGGGAGAGGCATGAATCTCATGGATCCGCGAATTGCCGAATGGGACCTCCTGGCGCTATGCGCCATTCCACAAATGGAAAGGGAACCCCCTGAACTGAAGCATCTCAGTAGGGGGAGGAAAAGAAATCAAACGAGATTCCGTTAGTAGTGGCGAATGAACACGGAATCGGACAAACCGAATCTCTCGGGGAAACCCGAGAGAGATGTGGTGTATGGACTGTCTCAGCCTAAAACATCGAAATGGAAATCGCCTGGAACGGCGTGCCACAGAGGGTGAAAGCCCCGTACATGCAGATGTGATGGCTTTGTGACAGATTCCTGAGTAGCGTGCGTTGGATATCGCGCGTGAATATGGGGGGCAGAAACCTCCAATCCTAAATACTACTCGAGACCGATAGTTAACAAGTAGAGTGATCGAAAGCTGAAAAGTATCCTTAGCGGGATGTGAAAAGAACCTGAAACCAGTCGGGAACAGGCTGAATATGCGTGAAAGCGATGATATGAGCAGCGTGTATTCGTGCGTTTCGAAAAATGCCCCTGGGAGTTCTGATCATTGGCGAGGTTAAGGAGTTGATCTCCGAAGCCGAAGGGAAACCGACAAGTCCGCAGCCGCTTATGGCGGTCAGGGACGGGATGTGCTCGTCCGAAGTCAATGGTGGGAGACCTGAAGCCCGTCGATCTATGCCTGGCCAGATTGAAGCCCGGTGAAAGCTGGGTGGAGGATCGAACCGTTGCTGATCTGCAAATCGCTCGGAGGAGCTGGGTATAGGGGTGAAAGTCCAATCGAG
>DAHR01000016.1:69857-71898 GCA_002498525.1 Euryarchaeota archaeon UBA58 | reverse complement strand
GGGCAATATACCAGCGACAGCCGTTCTGCAGACGCCTTCATGCACATCTACGGCGACTACACCGTTCTGTTCGCAGTTGGCAACGAGGGCTCGCAAGGCTCCAACTCCGTCTCTCCCCCTTCAACCGCCAAGAATGTCCTGACCGTCGGCGCTTCAACCACCGGCAGGCCGGGCACCGCCTCCCAAGGTCAAGTCGCCTCCTTCTCCAGCCGCGGCGAAACTCTCGACGGCCGAATCAAACCCGATGTGGTGGCGCCCGGCGTCCAAATCTGCTCTGCCCGCGCCGAGGAGGCGCAGTACCCAGCAGGACCCTCATGCTCAACTGCCCGTCACGGCAACAACGACCCGATGTACATGTCAGCGGATGGCTCTAGCACAGCGACTCCAGTGGCTGCCGGAGCGACTGTGCTGGTACGCCAGTTCCTGAGGTCGCAAATGAATCTCAACAACCCTCGCTCGGACCTCATCCGTGCGATCGTCATCAACGGTGCTTTGGACTTGGGAAGCTCGGACATCCCGAACGAGTACGAGGGGTGGGGGCAGGTGGATTTGGAGAGAAGCATCTACCCGACGAACGGAATTTTGGCCTTGAACACCTTCTTCGACCAGGATCGGAGTCTCACCCCCGGCTATTCCTATCTCTACACATACAGCATCGATGGCGCATACGGTCTCTCGGTGACCTTGGTGTGGAATGACCGCGAAGGCTCCTCTTCCGCAAGCCAGTCCTCGTCTCGTCTGGTAAACGACCTCGACCTCTTGGTGATTGCACCCGACGGGACTCAGTACAAGGGTAACATGTTCCAGAATGGGTTTTCGACCTCAGGTGGCAGCCACGATTCACTGAACACCGTCGAGCGGGTGAAGTTGGCCGGTACGCAAAGCGGTAATTGGTCCATTCAAATCTCAAACAGTGGCGGAGGCGGCCAGTCGTTTGCAATCGTCATCACCGCGATGGGCAACGCAAATCCGGTCTCTGACTTGGCGACTGTGGGTGCAAGCCTCTGGTGCTCCGCGGTTGAGCCGCTGGAGAGCGACACCCTCCTTTTAGGCGCGAATTGGGTCAATCAGGCGCCTGCCACCACCGGCTCCTATCGGGTGACTGTCGAGGACATCACCACTGGCCAGTTGCTGCGTGATGAGACCAGGCCGGCGCTTGCAGGCGGCTCAAGCGATTCAATCGTCTTCACACATGTCTTCGTAACCACAGGAATGCACGCCCTCAGGTTGACCATCGACGCCGATGACGTCATCGACGAGCCAAACGACTTCACAAAAGGTCAGAACAACAACATCTTCGATTTGCTGTTGACCGTGACGGCGATTGGAGTCAGGGTCACCCCATATCTTGAGTCAGGTTCACTCCCAACGGGTGAGGCTGAGTTGACGGAGGCTGCGACACGCACCCTCGACCCGGTTCTCGATGATGAGGTCAAATTCAGAATAATGGTGGCCAATGAAGGGACCTCCGACGAGAGTATCGACATGCGGGTGACACCCGTGCAATTCACCCGTCCGGATGGAATCTTGGACGCCCCCTCCGATGAGTGGTTGAAGTTCCTTGATGTCCAACCCTTCTATCAGTTGGACGCATTGGGTGGCGTCAATGACACGGTGACCGTTGAGATAACCCTGAGAGACGAATCGGCAGACTTGGCCGCGACTCCCTATCCGTTGTACGCGTTGCCAGGGACTTACATCGTCGATGTGACCGCCTGGTATCGTTCCAACCCAACTGTTTCCCATACGGTGCGGCTCACCATCGTGGTGCAGGATGTGTCTGCAATGGTGACTATGCTCGCTGGAACCTCCGGCTTGAGTGCAGTGCCAGGAGAGGTAGCGACCTTCTCCCTCTCGGTGATGAATCCGGGGAACTCCCTAACCACATACGAGATGAACTGTGAAACGCCGAACCGCTGGGCCATCGAACTCGGAAACGGAAATTCGTCTTCCCTGGTCCTCGAGCCTCTAGCCCGTCTACAGGGCATCCCGGTCTCGGTGCGGGTGCATGTGCCGAGGGTGTCTGGAGGAGAGCCGGCGG
>DAHR01000016.1:67016-69843 GCA_002498525.1 Euryarchaeota archaeon UBA58 | reverse complement strand
CCACTGACCCGAGCCTGTCTGCGACTGATTCAGCGATTGTGACTGTGAATCAGTTGCAAGCGTTCTCAGTAGACCTCTACTCATCCGAGGGAACCCCCGTGGGTTCTTCTGGCAACGCGCTTGACGAGGCGGTTAGCAACGACCAAGAACTCAATCTGACGCTCGATGTCAAGAATCTCGGCAACGTCAATATCAGCCTCTCTATGCAGGTGACACCCGAGCGCTCGGACTGGCCGCTCGGACTATTCTGTGGTAGTCAGCAGCACGCCCGCACTTTGCAATTGGAGTTGCCTGCGGGAGGTGATATCGACTGTCGCATTCAGGTTCATGTGCCAGCGAATGTGGCGGATGGTGACGCAAACGAAATCAATGTGAGGACCCAACTTTCAATGTCCAATTTCATCCAGAACCGGACCGCCCTGATAGTTGAACAACGCCCCGACCTCATACTCGCGCCCCCCGAATCCGGACTCATGCAGGTAGACCTGGGTGGTTCGGGATACGCCGAGTTTTCCTATACCAACATTGGAAATGTACCGCTTTTGCTTGAATGGGAGTTCGGATCCGTTCCCGAAGGGTGGCAGGTCGGCTTCAGAACCGCCCCGGATGATGCGGTGGGGATGCACCGCAGTGACACCCTCCAAATCTCCCTCGAGCTACCGGCCGGCACTCCTGCAGGAATCCACTCCGAGACCGTCACCCTGCTTGTGACGGGTAGCACCTCGGAAGGAGTGGAAGTCGTGCGAACCGCAACCGTCGGTGTCGAAGTGGGGCAGAGCGCATGGCTCCTCTTGAGTTCGGACATGACCGAGTTCGAGCGGTTGGCTAACGGCGAAATCAGGACTGGGAACCTGACTGTGACGAACGGCGGCAATGTCGCCTGCATGGTCGACTTCAGCGTCGACACGCCAGAAGGTTGGTCGTTCCGAGGACTCGGTACGATTCAGTCTCTCGGTGCTGGCCAGTCCGAGACATATGAGTACTCGCTCGAAAATGCAGGTGCCACCTCTGCAAGCACACTGACAATTCTTGCGACACCCTCTTCAGGCGCCGAAGTGTCCTTGACAAACGCAAGCGTTGAGATTAGAGTCAGTTCCGCTTCGCTGGCAAGTGATGGCGGCCTCTTCTCAATCCTTGACGCTGCAGGTGTTCCGGGCTGGGTGGTCGGTCTATTCGCACTCGGCCTTCTAGGAGTTCTTGTCGTAGGGGTCTTGATACTTCGAAGAACGGGCGAAGGAATTGACGCCGGTGAAGAGATCATCGGCTCAGGTGGAGGCACTCTAGGAAGCGTTGAACAGCGTCGAGAAGCGGCGCTTGACACCGGTACCCCAGCAGACGACCTGGTCTCTGGTTCTGTCAGCGAGGAAGAGATTGCTGCGGCTATAGCCGAGTCCACTGCCGGTAAACTCCTCGCAGCACCACCACCCCCCGGCCGCGCACCACCACCCACCGGTCTACCTCCTTCGCTCACCAATGCACCTCCGCCATCGGACTCTACACCGGTTCGCAAGGATGGTCAGTAAGTCCAACGCAGGCCAATGGGCCCGGGCCGGCGTCCTTATCGGCAGTAGCAGATTCGCGCTCACCATGAGTCAGTCAATCGTACTGTTTGGCCCTCCCGGTGCAGGTAAGGGGACCCAGGCGAGAGCGATTGTCGAGGCGACCGGCAAACCCCAGATTTCGACGGGAGACATGCTGCGAGCAGCGACTGCTGCAGGCACTCCGATGGGGCTCGCGGCGAAGGTCTACATGGAGGCTGGCGAGTTGGTCCCCGACGAGGTAATCATCGGGCTCATCGAGGAACGGCTGAGGCAATCTGACGCAACCGACGGAGTTCTCTTCGATGGCTTCCCCCGCACCATCCCCCAGGCGGAGGCGCTGTCCGAGATCGCCACGGTCGGTCTGGTTATTGCAATCGAAGTTCCAGACAGGGCAATCGTCGAGCGAATCGTAGGCCGTCGAATGGACCCCGAGACTGGAGACATCTACCATGTCACATTCAATCCGGCTCCGCCTGAAGTTGCTGACCGTCTCATTCAGAGAAAGGACGACAACGAGGAGACGGTCCTCTCTCGGCTCGCGGCTTACCACAGTCAGACCGCACCACTCGCTGAGTGGTATCGGGCGCGCGACCTGTACACGGCGATCAACGGCAACCAGGACATAGCTGCGGTCGGTGCTGAAGTCGCAGCGGCAGTCGAAACTCTACGCTAGGTGAAATCGAATGGGTCGCGGTCGTAGAAAGCGGGCTCGAATGGCCGACCAGCGCAAGGCGCGTGCGACTGCGTCAAGGCACCACTTGGAGTCAATCCTCGAAAATTCTGCATCGAACTCGACTGAACTCAATGACGCCGCCGCCCGCGACCTCATCCGCCTCTCGCGGCGCCACAGACTCGGCCTACCCGAAGGACGCCGCTCGTGGATTTGCAGAGACTGCCAGAGCGCACTCCGACCCGGCATCTCATGCCGCGTGCGCATACGAGGCAAAGTGAGAATCATCACCTGCCTCAAGTGTGGTCGTATCAATAGGAGTGGCCCCGACCACCCCACCGAGGAGGAATCAGAGTGAGCAAGACACCAGCAAGGATAATCCGCGCCGCCAAGGCCCGTGAACTGAAAGTGACAGTCCGGGTGGGGAAGTCGGGACTTACCGAGGCTATAGTCGGCGAGTTGGCTGCGCAGTTGGAGGGTCACGAGTTGATCAAGGCGAAACTCAACCGGGGACTCGCAGAGAACTCCGAAGAGAGAGCTGCGGTTTGGGCTGCGCTCGCTGAAGGAACCAATTCAACGGTAGTCCACTCGCGGGGAAATGTCGCGGTGTTCTATC
>DAHR01000016.1:61957-66859 GCA_002498525.1 Euryarchaeota archaeon UBA58 | reverse complement strand
GCCATTTTGGTCCAACTGGTTGCGTCAAGTTGAACAGCCTGCAAAAGTTCGGAGAATGCATGACCGCCATCCCGCCCACTTGGCTCGCCGGTCTGCTCGGCTCGCTCATCCTCGCTCTATTGGTCGCTCTCGGGCTTCGCTGGGTCCGCCTTCCCTACACCATCGCACTGGTTCTAGTGGGGCTGGTTCTCGGGTGGCTCGGCGGCGCTCTGCTGACTGATGTGGAGTTGGGCGGCGGCTTGCTCTCTGCGGAGTTGATTCTCTTCGTGTTGCTGCCACCGCTCCTGTTCGAGGGCTCCGCCGGGATGCACATCGACCGGTTGAAATCCAATTGGAGGCCGATTGCGTTACTGGCGATTCCCGGCGTGTTGCTGAACACGCTCATCATCGGGTTGATTCTCTGGCGGTTGGTTTGGTGGGGTGAGGACAACGGCCTCTTGTACGGCATGTTACTCGGCTCGATCCTCGCTGCGACGGACCCGGTGAGTGTGCTTGCGTTGGTTCGTACTTTGGGCGCCCCGAAGCGGCTTTCCGTGCTGATTGAAGGTGAGTCTCTGTTCAACGATGGGACTGCGGTTGTCATCTTCAACATCCTTCTAGTAGCAGTCTTGATGATGATTGCAGGCGGCCAGTTGACGGCGGGAGAACTGCTCACCGAAGCGGTTGCCTCATTCCTGAAGGTGGTGTTAATCGGAGTCATCGTCGGCGTCGTGCTCGGCATGGTGTCCAATGCACTTCTAGCATCCACCGAAGACCATCTCGTAGAAATCGCCCTCACGGTGGCACTCGCTTTCGGCTCATTCCTGTTCGCCGAGATGGTGCAGGGTTCGGGCGTGATTGCGGTGGTGGTGGCGGGTCTCTTGGTGGGTAACCATGGTGTGCCGCAGGGGATGAGCGCAACCGCAAGGATTGGGTTGCACCACTTTTGGGAGGTCGTAGCCTTCCTCATCAACAGCGTCTTGTTCCTCCTGATTGGCTACGAACTACAGAATGTCTTGTCGCCATCCTCCAACACCTTCTATCTCGCTATGGTCGGCATCGGAGCGGCGCTGTTCGCCCGTCTGGTCATATTCCCACTGACCTCTTTTTCGAACATGTTTCAGGAGAAGCCGATTTCACTTCGCTGGCAGATAGCAATCTTTTGGGGTGGACTTAGGGGAAGTATTCCAATAGCCTTGATTCTGCTCCTTTCGCACATCGTGCACGACGGTGCGACGCTTGCCGGATTTGAGGGCAAGGTGTACCTCTCCGAATCAGTCTACGAAGTGATGTTGATAGTCGCCTTCGCAGTGGTTCTCTGGACTCTCGTCGTCCAAGGACTGACGATGAAACCTCTTCTCAAAAAGTTGGGCATCAGTGGAGTTCTCTCAGAATCTGAATTCGAATACGAGGTCGCATTGGCGGAATCCATCGGCAGCCGCGCAGCCCTCCGCCGCCTTTCGGAGATGCGCCTTCAAGGCCTCATCTCAGAGGATGACCAGGAGCAGTTGGGGGAATCGTTCCGCACCCAGCACGCAGATGCTGAGAGGAGAATCGCCGAACTCGCCACCTCCAGTCTGGTCCATTCGAGTCGAGTTGAGACCGCCCGCCGGGAATTGCTTCTCGCCCAGTCCGAGGTTCTGCGTGACGAAGAGCGTCGGGGTACACTCTCGGCGAGTGTCGCAGCTAAGGCATTGAAGAGGTTGGATGAAGCACTCTCCCAGTCAGAATACGCCAGGGAGAGCATCGAAGCCGCATCGAAGTCGGAAGCCGAGGGTGAGGACGAGAGGCTTGTGGAGCATGAATTCTCCGAGTTGCTGCCGAAGAGCACCAGAGAAGTTCTTGGTGTTGAGTTGGAGTACTTGGAGGAGGAGTGACGCCAACCCTACGGGGTTGCTCTTTCGCCATGCTTTTAGAGAGCCGACTAACCGGTCGCGACATGATTTCTGCAGAGCAGGTCATCCTGGTGGTCTTCATCTCTGCTTTCGCCCTCATACTCTCGGAGAAGTTGCACCGAACTATCGCAGCTTGGATTGGATGTGTAATCATCCTCTTCATCGGCAAGTTCACCGGCGTCTTCGACTTGGCAGAGGGTATCCACCTCGAGGAGACGATGCTATCTTGGGTGGATTTTGAAGTCATTGGATTGCTTCTTGGCATGATGGTATTCGCCGCCGTTCTGGAGTTTTGTGGCTTCTTTGAATATGTTGCCATCAAGGCGGTAAAACTCTCCAAGGGCGACCCGTGGATGCTCATCGTCTACCTAGGGTCATTCACCACATTAATCTCGCTCTTCATCGACAATGTGACTGCAATCATCATCATCGCCCCGGTCACTCTCAAGATGTGTCAGAAGTTGGAAATCAACCCCATCCCGCCGTTGTTGGCTGAAGCGATTCTATCGGATACCGGCGGGGTCGCCTCAATGGTCGGCGACCCGCCGAACGTCATGATTGCCGCGAAGGCCCATGACCTCGGTCTTGTCGGCTTCGATTTCAACGGTTTTCTATTCCATCTCGGGTTTATCACCCTCATCGCCTGGGGGGCGACGCTAGGATACATGCGCTGGTACTATCGCGACTGGATGGAGTCGAAGCCAGCCCATGTTGAGGAGATTTTGGAGCAGGACGAATGGGCTGCCGTAGATGATCCGCATATGATGAAACTCACAATTGCAGTGCTTGGTCTCACCGTGGCGGCATTTTCTCTGCATGGAGTTATCTCCAATCTGTTTCACTTCGAATTGGGGATTCATGCAATCTCACTCTCCGGGGCGGGACTCATTCTGACACTTGCACGGCCGAAGGAAGAGAAGTTACGAGACGGCTTTCTCAACGATGTGATTGACAAGGTGGAATGGCAGGCCCTCCTCTTCTTCGCCGGCTTGTTCATTCTCGTAGGAGCAATCGGGCATGTCGGTTATCTGACACGGGTGTCGGGGTTTGTGTACAACATCGCCGGCGGCAGTGAACTTTGGTTGGCAGTCACGGTGATCTGGGTAGCCGCCTGCGCCTCAGCAGTCGTCGACAACATTCCGTTTACAGCGGCGATGATACCTGTCATCATCAACATGGGGATTGAGTATGATGTCAATACGACACCTCTCTTCTGGGCGCTCGCGATGGGTGCTGGATTTGGTGGGAATGCGACTCCAATAGGCTCGTCTGCCAATGTCATGACAGTTGCCATCGCCGAGCGCGGAACACACCCCATCACTGCGAGGGAGTGGGCGAGGGTCGGTCTGCCAGTAATGCTCATCACCTGTACGATTGCATCACTGTTCATGATACTCTTCTACGAAGTCCTATATGTTTGAAACCAGAACACGGTTAGCCTTACCCAGACCACTTCCAGATAAGTGAATCCACCCCGAACTGGCCTCCGTGAGGTAGTCGAAGATGCCATCAGTTTGAACCTAAAATCACATCGAATCAACTCCGAGCCCGCGAGTCGGCCCGGCGTCAGCGTCAAAGAGAAAGAGTGTCTCTCCCCCATTGAGCGCGATGTTTGAGTGTGATGCCTGCGGCCTCATCTTTGGTGGGGCGAATGCTTGCCCTGCTTGCGGAAGCATGGTATCTCATGATGCACCAGAGGATGCAAGAGAGGGCCAGGTACAACCAAAGGGACCACTGCCTGGACTTGACCAGCTAAAGGAATCAATGGATGGAATAGATGGGATTGAAGGCACATCAGACCCCCAGAAATCGACCTCAAGCCTGCCCTTCGACATAGGCGGCTCGTCCGGCGGCCCCACCTCACTTCCATTTGGTGTAGGAAGCCCCTCTCGTGGCGAAGAGGAAGTCGAGGGGACCGTTGTCCAACCAACGTCTGCAATTGAGACCCCTGACGAAGCAGAACCATCCGAACTGACCGCCATTCCATCCCGGGAGCCAAGCGAGGCAGTGGAGACCCCTGACGAAGCAGAACCATCCGAGCCAACTGCAGAGGTAATGGAGGTGAAGATAGAGCAATCGGAACCGGAGCCCACACCAGAACCTGCTCCGGTAGAACCCGAGCGGGAAGTCGTCTTGGTAGCCCGGATTCTAGGCGCAGTCGAGCCTGCCTCAGCGCCCGAAGCCAGCCAAGATTCCGCCGTCATTCAAGCCCCTTCCACGCCCGAGGTAGAAACGCCCACCGTGACCGAACCACCTGTTGCAGAATCCGCTCCTAGGGAGGGTGGAGGGATTGACGATTGGGCTCAGACTGTGGCCCCTGTCGATCAGGATGTCCTGCTCTATGAGGAAGATGTCGTCTACCACGACTTCGGCGATGAGATGCAGGTCAGCGAGGTGATAGTCGACTTCGACAGTTTGGTTGACCCAGCCGAGGTGACAGCCGCCTTCGACCCCTCCGCGATTGAAGGAGGAGAGCCGGAGTTGCTGCCTGCTAGAGCCCTCGCTTTGACCGGTTTGAGTGATGAGAAACACAAGGAGTTGGCGCATGTCGGCTTCGCTGCGCTCGCCCAGTCAGAATGGCAACAGGCATCAGACTGTTTCCGTCGAATTTGTTCCTCTCGCCCGACCGATTCCGCGGCCCTGAACAACTTCGGTCTTGCCCTCCTACAACAGGCTCTTCTCGTCCACGAGGAGCGGCCCTCAATGCACCCCGCCGAAGAGCCCCACTTCGAGGCTGCGGTCCTCGCCCTTCGGCAGGCCGCGAAGGCCGACCCGGAGGATGTCGCAATCCTCTGCAATCTCGCCACTTCGCTAACCGCCTGCTATCGACACGATGCTGCTGTCCGCGTCTACGAAGCGGCGCTGGTCTACGATGCAAATGACCTCCATTCGATGAACGGAATGGCAGTTTCACTCATTGGCCTGATGCAGTTTGACGATGCAATCACAATCCTCCGCAAGGCTGAGGAGATTTCCCCGGATGACGCAGTCATATCCGCGAACCTGCACAGGATAAGTCCGATGGGCT
>DAHR01000016.1:59667-61879 GCA_002498525.1 Euryarchaeota archaeon UBA58 | reverse complement strand
CAGGCTCGCTAAACCTAAAGAAAAGAGTCTCATTATGGCCTGTCAACACCCTCCAAATTGCCTTTTCATGCATCGTTCAGCACCCCCATTTGATGGGGGTCAGTTTCGGTGCTTTCATATAGGGGAGGCAGGTCGGCAAGACGCTTTTAGTGCACCTTGGGATGTTTCCGTTCTAAGGGAAGTGGTCTAGGACGCTTCGCCCCGTGGGGAGACGCGGTGTCCATTGAGACCAAGATAGGCAAGTTCCTAGACACCAGAGGACTCACACAGGAATGTGTGGAGTGTAAAATAGTAAATTAATTGATGCTACAACCTGACTGGGGGATGGCTCGGCTCGAGAGCTGATGAAGGTCGTGACAAGCTGCGATAAGCTGTGGGGAGGCGCATGAATGCCTTGGATCCACAGATTGCCGAATAGGACCTCCTGGCTTTACGAAGTCATTCCCGTCATTTATGACTGGAAAGGGAACCGCCCGAATTGAAGCATCTTAGTAGGGCGAGGAATAGAAATCAAACGAGATTCCGTTAGTAGTGGCGAATGAACACGGAACAGAACAAACCGAATCCCCTTGGGAAACCTTGGGGAGATGTGGGGTATGGACCACCTATCGCCTAAATCCGCGAAGCAGAAGTCGATCTGGAACGACGTACCATAGAGGGTGAAAGTCCCGTATGCGCATCGGATATGGCCAAGTGGTGACTCCAGAGTAGCGTGCGTTGGATATCGCGCGTGAATATGGGAGGCAGAAACTTCCAATTCTAAATACAACTCGAGACCGATAGTAGACCAGTAGTGTGAACGAAAGTTGAAAAGTATCCTGAGAGGGATGTGAAAAGAACCTGAAACCAGTTAGGGACAGGCTGAATAGGCGTGAAAGCGAAGATATGAGCAGCGTCTATTCGTGCGTTTTGAATAATGCCCCTGGGAGTCTTGATTATTGGCGAGGTTAAGCAGTTGATCTGCGAAGCCGAAGGGAAACCGACAAGCCCGCAGCCCGTTAGGGTGAGGGGCGAGATGTGCTCGTCTGAAGTCAATGGTGGAGGACCTGAAGCCTGTCGATCTATGCCTGGCCAGATTGAAGCCCGGAGAAATCTGGGTGGAGGATCGAACCGGTACTGATGTGCAAATCGTTCGGAAGAGTTGGGTATAGGGGTGAAAGTCCAATCGAGACAGGCAATAGCAGGTTCCGCGCGAGACTACTCGTAGGTAGACCTCTGTGGAGATAGATCGTGCTGTAGAGCACTGATTGGGTATTTAGGGGGAGCGATTCCTCGGTATCCTGCCAAACTCCAAAGGTACGATCGTTGAAGAAGCAGGGAGTGAGCCACGGTGGGTAAGCTACCGTGACGAAAGGTGAACAAACCAGCCTGGCGTTAAGGTCCCAAAGTTCTAACTAAGTGTCAAAGACAAACCGTGTCCGTGGTCGAAGACAACCAGGAGGTGGGCTTAGAAGCAGCCACCCTTGAAAGAGTTCGTAACAGATCACTGGTCAAGCTTGCGGGCCGGGAAAATGGACGGGGCTAAAGTTAGACACCGATACGCCAGACCAGCGAAAGCTGATGTGGTAGCGCGGCGATTTGCTCGGGTAGAAGCTAGGTTGTAAGATCTAGTGGACCGTGTAAATATGAGAATCCAGGGAAGAGTAGCAGCAAAGAGTGGTGAGAATCCGCTCCACCGGAGGGGCCAGGGTTCCTCGGCAATGTTCATCAGCCGAGGGTTAGCCGGTCCTAAGGTCATTCTTAACCGAGATGATCGAATAGGGAAATGCGTTAATATTCGTATGCCTTTGTGCAATAATGGTGACGGCTTGGGCTAGTCTCACGGGTCATATGTCAGGCCCGAAGGTCGTATAAGAAATTGGAGAACCGTCATGGTGAGAAGATTTCGAAATCGATCGACAGTATGAGATGACGCCTAGGTCCCATGAAAAGCCGCACAAATGTCCGTACCTAGAACTGACACAGGTGCCCCTGGGTGAGTAGCCTAAGGTGTGACGGGAAAAATATCGCGAGGGAACTCGGCAAAATAGCTCCGTAACTTCGGGAGAAGGAGTGCCAGCTTAGAGATAAGCTGGTCGCAGTGACCAGGGGTCCCCGACTGTTTAATAAAAACATAGCCGACTGCCAGTCCGAAAGGATGTGTATAGTCGGTGAATCCTGCTCAGTGCCGGTATCTGAAACCAGGGTCCAACCTGGCGAAGGACCGGTAAAC
>DAHR01000016.1:32159-59566 GCA_002498525.1 Euryarchaeota archaeon UBA58 | reverse complement strand
TTAATTGGCGACTTGCATGAATGGTCCAACGAGGGACCCACTGTCCCCGCGATATGTCCGGCGAAATTGACTTTACTGGCGCACAGTCCAGTACCTTCAACCTGCAAGCGAAGACCCCGTAGAGCTTTACTGCAGCCTGCCGTTGTGTAGTGGCACTTTTTGTGCTGCGTAGACGGGAGATGTCGATCCCCCAGGCGTCAGCTTGGGGAGGAGTCGAAAATAGAGACACCGTCCTTGAAGTGCAACTACACTTACTCTTTACGAGGACACCGGTAGGTGGGCAGTTTGGGTGGGGCGCCACGCGCTCGAAAACCTAACAAGCGTGCCCAAAGGTCAGCTTAGATGGTTCAGTCTCCATCGTTAACTGTAAGGGGAAAAGCTGGCTTGACTTGGATCGGACCAATAACGATCGAAGATGCGAAAGCACGGCCTAACGAACCAATGTACCTCATTTCTGGGGGTCATTGATAACAGAAAAGTTACCTCGGGGATAATTGAGTTGTCACCAGCAAGAGCACACATCGACCTGGTGGCTTGCTACTTCGATGTCGTCTCTTCCCAACCTCCTGGTGCAGCAGCTGGGAAGGGTGGGGTTGTTCGCCCATTAAAGGGGATCGTGAGATGGGTTTAGACCGTCGTGAGACAGGTTTGTTGCTTTGCGGTTGAGGCGTGTAAGATGCCTGATCGGAAGGGTCCTTTAGTACGAGAGGAACGAGGACTCGGAGCCACTAGTTTACCAGTTGTCCGGCAGGGCAATGCTGGGTAGCCACGCTCCATGTGGATAAGAGCTGAAAGCATCTAAGCTCGAAGTCACCCGAAAGACGAGGCATCTCAGGGGACTCGTAGAAGACGAGTTTGATAGACAGCGGGTGTAAGCACCGAGGTTCGCCGAGGTGTTCAGCCCAGCTGCACTAACCCCCCGAGCATTCATTTTTCTACACACCAATATTTTAAAATTAAATTGATACAGGGCTCTATTGTGGGCCTCTGTCCAATAGGCAGATTCGATTCTATCACCAATCACATTCGAAGGAGAGTTGTGCACGGCCACAGCGGAGGCGTAATACCCGGTCCCATATCGAACCCGGAAGTCAAGTCCTCCTGCGTCGATCTCTGTACTGTGGTGCGAGAGCCCACGGGAACTATCGTCGCTGTGCCACTCTTCTTCACCTCCCCGCAACAATTTTACTCAATATTAGGCGAAGCCATTTTCCTATGAAACATAACACTAGGTGAAAACATGGGAATTCGAACTGGCGACATTCTTGGACACCCACAAGTAGGGGTCTACTTGAGTGTCGTCGGCGACGTTCTGTTTCATCCTGCTTCTCTTGATTCTGAGACGATCGATGAATTAGCTGCTTCATTCGAGTTGGAGATGCAGCCATTCCTCGTCGGTGGTTCAGCCCTTCTTGGCAGCCTGATCAGTGGCAATAAGAAAGGTATTGCAGTCGCTGACATCGCGACCGAATCAGATCTCGAGGCTCTGACGAGTTTCGGCGAGGTCGTGGTCATGGAGAGCGGTGTCAACGCGGC
Source organism: Euryarchaeota archaeon UBA58 (assembly GCA_002498525.1). Taxonomy (GTDB): domain Archaea; phylum Thermoplasmatota; class Poseidoniia; order Poseidoniales; family Thalassarchaeaceae; genus MGIIb-O1. The sequence continues at coordinate 58,030 of DAHR01000016.1, read as the reverse complement.
GGGCAATCTCGTCGCTTGCAACGACCACGGCGCGATAGTCAGTCCGGTGATTCCGGGTCCTGGATGTCAGATGATCGGCGATGTCTTGGGAGTTGACGCTATACGGTCCAAAGTCGCTGGACAAGAGACGGTTGGCTCCTTGATGGTCGCGAACAACAAGGGAATTCTGACTCATCCAGACATCACAGGTGATGAGGTCGAGAGAATAGAGGCAGCCATGCGAGTACCAGTGATGGTCGGAACGGTCTGCTTCGGCTCACCATATGTCGGCGCAGGTTGCGCCGCATCTGATTCCTATGTCTTGGTGGGTTCGGGCTCAACGGGTCCCGAATTGAATCGTATCGAAGATGCTCTCGGACTGATCTGAGACTGTCTTCAACTGAAGTTCGAAGCATCGAACTCAGCATCCTTGTCGAGTCGACGTGTGACTTCAGGCAATGGATACTTCAGTCCAGTAGCAGTGTTGAACAAAACCACGGATTCGTCCTTACTGACCAGCCCCTGCTCGATGGCGACCTCCCAAGCCGCGAAAGTCGCCGCACCTTCGGGACACATCAGCAAGCCATCTGTTCTTCCGATGTGATCCCTCGCGCGCATGATGTGTTCGTCATCGACCGCGATCGCGAATCCGCCTGATTCTCGCACCGCCCGCAGAATCAGGAAATCGCCTATCGCTGCAGGCACCCGGATGCCACTCGCTTCGGTCGCGGCGTTCTGCCAGAACTCCGCATGTTCGACACCGTCCTGCCAGGCTTTGACGATTGGAGCACAACCGGTTGACTGGACGGCGACCATCCTCGGCAGTTTGCATTTGATCCAACCGAGTTCGAGCAATTCGTGGAAGGCCTTCCACATCCCGATCAAACCAGTCCCACCCCCTGTCGGGTAGAATATCACATCGGGAAGATCCCAACCGAGTTGCTCGGCCAATTCAAGCCCCATCGTCTTCTTCCCTTCGATTCGATATGGTTCCTTCAGGGTCGAGACGGCGAACCAACCGATCGATTCCTTCCCCGCATTGATGATTGCCCCGCAATCTCCGATCAATCCGTTCACCAGATAGGTGTCAGCGCCTTGCGCCTGGGTCTCAGAGGTATTGATGAAAGGAGTATCATCGGGACACAGAACCGTGCTGCGTATCCCCGCGCGTGCAGCATAAGCAGCTAATGCAGAGCCGGCATTTCCATTGGTTGGAATCGCCAGATGCTCGAATCCGAATTCCTTCGCCATCGATACCGCGAGAGCAAGTCCCCGAGCTTTGAAGGAACCAGTCGGCAGACGAGATTCGTCTTTGACCAGCACCTCTGCTCCATCCAACGCCATATGCTCGATACTACGCTCCAAAGCCACAATCGGTGTCACCACTTCGCCCAAGGAGACTCGATTAGCTGCATCTGCCACCGGCAGGAGCGGTGAATACCTCCAGAATCCGGGCTCCTTCGAGGTCTCGATATCCTCGCGAGTCACCTCTTCCCGCATCGCTGCCAGATCATAACGAACCAGAATAGGTTTTCCAGCAGACGAAAGCGTATGTGGGACACCCTTCTCGATGATCTCCCCAGTGTAGGCACATTCGAGATGGGTGACGAAGTCGCGACTCATTCGAACACCAACTCGTGACTTCGAATCATCGAGATCCTCTCAGATGGCGGTGGGCGCAATGTGACCGTCTTCTTTGTCTTCTTCTGAACGAACTCGATTCCAGACATTTTTCATCAGTTCGTCGTGATGCTCTTTGCAGTAATGGAATCGGTGATAAGCCTCTCTGAATGAATATGCTTTCTCGCCAGTCGCAACGAGGAATCCTTCCGGCGATAGGCGGCTGACCTTCTCGCCTTCAGCCCCGCAATCCGCGTAGTCGCATGTCGGCATCATTCCACCTCATTCATTACTCTGATTTGTCTTCTTCGGGCTCAATCACGATCAGGGGTGCATTGGCTTCGACGCTTTCACCCGGTTGACAGTTGATTTGTGAGACTATTCCCGAGAGCGGCGCATGAATCTCGTTCTGCATCTTCATCGCTTCAAGAACCATCACCACATCACCCTCGGAGACACTCACTCCGAGTTCGACTGCAATCGAGACGATCTTGCCCGGAATGGTGGAGGATATCGTTCCCGAACGCTTGCTTCGTCCGCTGCGTTTGCGTTTCCTCGCACCTTCTCGGTCGCCCTTGCCACCGCTCACTTCTATGGTGAATTTCTTGCTGCCGACGGTGACTGCCCAGACACCGTCGACCTTTTCGAGTTCGACGTCGAATTCTTCGCCGTCGACCTTGACCTTCCGTTTCTTGGTCATCAGATCACCGAGGGGTACTCCTTCGCGTGCGGGCGCGAAACAGGTTTCGTCGCCCGATGAGGACTCGACGATGGTCGCGCGACCAAGCCTTGCCTTGGTCACGTGAGGCTGCGGGTTGCAGCGAGGAGCCGCTTTCTTCCTCGAGGATGACTGCGGCTATCGCAGCGGCGAGCATTCTATCCTTCTTGCGAGCCATTGCCATTCCTCATAATGGGATGTTGCCGTGCTTGCGAGCGGGTCTGATCTCTTCTTTCTCGAGTAGAGCACCGAGGGCTCGGCTCAGTTTCGCGCGGGTTTCTCGGGGTTGGATGACGTCGTCGAGATATCCGAGGGCTGCGGCTCGATATGGGTTGGCGAATGTCTCCTCGTAATCGTCGATCAGGCGTTCCCGTTCACCGATCGGGTCACCCGCGGCGCCGATTCTTCTTCGATGGATGATCTGCACGGCTCCTTCAGCCCCCATCACTGCGAGCCGGGCGGTCGGCCATGCTACATTGTAATCTCCACGAATGTGTTTCGACGACATCACATCATAGGCGCCACCGTATGCCTTTCGGGTTATCACGGTCAGTTTGGGGACTGTGGCTTCGGCGTAAGCATAGAGCAGTTTCGCGCCGTGGCGGATGATGCCCCCCCATTCCTGACTTGCACCTGGAAGGAAACCCGGGACATCGACGAATGTCAGGAGTGGGATGTTGAAAGCGTCACAGAATCTTATGAATCGGGCTGCTTTGACTGAGGCATCAATGTCGAGGCAGCCCGCGAGGAATTTCGGTTGGTTGGCGACGATACCGATTGTATGACCTCCGAGTCGCCCGAAGCCGATGACGATGTTCTGTGCATAGTCGGCTTGAACCTCCAAGAAGGCGCCATCGTCGAGGACTTCCTCGACAGCGTCAACGATGTCATAGGGGAGAGTCGGATCCAGAGGGACCAATTCGTCAAGGTTCTCACATTCCCGGTCGGGCGGATCTGTCGTATCCTTGATCGGCGCCCGTTCGAGATTATTCGATGGTAACATGCTGATCAGGTTTCGAACCAATTCCAATGCATCATTGTCGTCTTGGGCGGTGAAGTGTGTGACACCTGAGCGGGTTGCGTGGGTTGCAGCACCTCCGAGGTCTTCGAAGGAAACCTCCTCGTTGGTCACCGTCTTGATCACTTCCGGACCGGTGATGAACATGTGTGCCGTTTTGTCGACCATGATGACGAAGTCGGTGATGGCTGGCGAGTAGACAGCGCCGCCAGCACACGGACCCATTATCACCGAAATTTGAGGAATCACACCGCTGGCGCGGACATTTCTGAAGAAGATCTCAGCGTAGGAACCCAAGGACGCCACTCCCTCCTGGATGCGTGCTCCGCCACTGTCGTTGAGACCTATCACCGGCGCCCCCGTCTTCAGAGCCATATCGAGAATCTTGCATATCTTCAGGCCGTGCATCTCACCCAATGAGCCGCCGTAAACAGTGAAATCCTGAGCGAAGCAGTAGATTGTACGACCGTTGATGGTGCCATAGCCGCAGACCACGCCATCACCCGGAATCACGTTACGATCCATGTCGAAATCCGTGCATCTGTGTTCGACCAGTGAATCGACTTCCACGAAGCTGCCTTCATCGACCAATTGCTCGATACGCTCGCGCGCGGTCATCTTGCCGCGCGCGTGTTGGGCAGCGATACGTTGCTGCCCGCCGCCGGCTTCAGCCTGCGCCTTTCGCCGGCGCAAGTCATCGATGCTATCCTGCACGCCTGACATGTGACAGTCTGCCAACGCGGCGAGGCCGCCAATGAGCATTCCTGAAGAGACGATTGTCCGAAGATTCACACAATCGGTTGCTTGAAGGCTCTGCGGCGGGTCGCCACCAAGGACGGTATCATGCGAATCGTGGTGGCGAAACCGGGTCTCGACGGGCACGACAGGGGGGCTAAGGTCATCGCTCGTGCTCTGCGTGACGGTGGACACGAAGTAATCTACACCGGACTTCGCAGGACTCCGGCTGAAATCGTCCGAATCGTCATGGACGAGGATGCCGCAGCCGTTGGACTCTCTACCCTATCCGGCGCACATGCGATTCTCATACCTCGTCTATGTGGCGGTTTGCGTGAAGCGGGAATGACCGACGTCGTCGTCTTCGCTGGAGGCATCATCCCTGAAGAGGATCGTCCTGCCCTCTTTGAGGAGGGCGTTCGGGCTATCTTCGGACCGGGCACGACCACTTCGGAGATTCTTGATTTTCTCAAAACACTCGATGAGCGGGCCGAAGCCGGGGAAGCGATAGGGGTCGGCGAAGATCCAGGGTGGCATTGGGAATGAGCGAGACTGACGAACTACTGATCGCCGCCAAGAATGGCGACAGGAGGGCCTTGTCGAAGTTGCTGACCTGCCTTGAAGAGGGTGAAGAATCTCCAGTACCCGCGGGATCGGGTGACTCGATAGGGGTCACGGGTCCGCCCGGGGTCGGTAAATCGACGCTGATTGGTCGCATGGTCGATATCTGGCTGGCTCGAGGCGAGTCCGTCGCAGTCCTCGCAGTCGACCCTTCCTCACCTCGAAGTGGCGGTGCTCTTCTCGGTGATAGAATGAGGATGATGAGTGCTGATTCGTCAGATTCGTTCTTCGTTCGCTCGCTGGCCACGAGGAACCACCCTGGTGGACTGATGGACTGCCTATCTCCGATGGTCGATTGTCTGGCGGAGTGTGGCTGGAGTCGAATTCTGATCGAGACCGTCGGCGCTGGCCAGGCGGAGATTCGAGTGGTAGCCTTCGCTGAGCGGATATTGCTCGTCGATGGACCCGACAGAGGTGATGTCATTCAAGCGGAGAAAGCCGGAATCATCGAGTTGGCCGACTTGATTGCAATCAACAAATCCGACTTGCCGAATGCAGCGCGGGCGGCAGACTCGATACGCTCGGCCCTATCGGTCGGTGAATTGGAGCGAAACCCCGAGGTTCTGCTCGTTTCCGCTCACGATGGTAGCGGAATCGAGCAACTGGTCGACGCTATCGATGCCGTTGAAACCACGACAGGCAGAGAACGGCTGCGAATCCGGGAACGTTTGATCTCAGCCTGGGATTCCACCCTCCTCGGAGCCGACTCTTTCGATGAGGTGATGGCTGCCTTGGAGACCGGAAGCATGACGCTGTCTGAAGCGGTCGAGAGCATCAGGAAAGGTTGAATTCAGCCGCGTGACAGTTGAATAGATGAATCGTTGAAGAATACCGACAAGTGCGAGGTGAATGAATGAACGATCCTGAGATTGCAGTCGACGTCGATCATATCGAACATTCTGTCGGCGGCGCTGGCGGACACATCTTCCGACGTCTCCTTCACATCTCGATGTTCCTGATTCCGGTGATGTACCACCTCTATGGTGAGACCATTGCCGCTTATGTCTCTCTTGAACCGCAACAATTCGTCATCGCCGTCGCTCTCATTTTCATCATCGTCGAAGCAATCAGAATTCGCTTCGGCATCATAATCGTCGGTCAGCGCGAATACGAAGCAACGCAGATCAGCGCGCTGGCATGGGGCGCCTTCGCTGTCTGTCTGACCCTCATAGTCGCCCCGCAGCCAGGCGAGGGCATCGAGGCCGGACTCTACACCATCCCAATCATCTGGGGTCTCACTTTCGTCGACCCCGTGATGGGGGAGATCAAGCGTACGAAGAGGGGACTGAAGAACGCCATCATCGTCGGCCTCGTCCTCTCATACGCTATCTGGCTAGGCGCATCGGTGGTGCTCGGTACCCCTGCATGGGTCGCAGTCATTCTCGCACCATTGACGGTTCTCGGTGAGATCCCTCGCGTCAAGTGGATCGATGACAATGCGACGATGATCCTTTTCCCGTTGACGGCGCTGCTTCTGCTGACTCCTTTCCTATGAGTTACTTCAGTCACATTTACAACCCGATTTCATCTCGCAGTGTTTGATAGAGATGTCCAAGTCTGAAGAATCCAGCAACATCGCTGAATCCCCGCTCTCTCAGAATTTCTATGTCTTCGTCTGGACCTTGGCTTCAATCGCTTCATTCGCGATCTTCATCGTCTATTGGTGAGGAACACTCCATCCGAATCGGTCAGTGACCTTCGACGGACTTCGCCACCATGTTCATGACCGGTTGTTGCTGACCTGAGAGTGTGTGTGGCATCGCAGGTCTGCTGGGTAATGGTAGTTCCCTCGAGGCGAGAGCCATGGCTACCGCATTGGCCCACCGAGGCCCTGACGGGTCTGGCGTATGGTCGGCTGAGGTTGGTACAGGAAGCTGTTCTGGGACGGTTGCATTCGGCCATGCGCGGCTCTCGATAATCGATCTCGCCGGCTCGCGCCAGCCACTTGGCTCTGACCATGGTTGTGTATTGATTCAAAATGGCGAGATTTACAATCATAAGAATTTGAAGCGAGGTCTTCGAGATTATCCCTTCCGGACCTCGGGCGATGGAGAGACGATTCTCGCACTCCATCGAAGCCATTCAGGTTCTTCATCTTCGGTTGCTGGCAAGGAGGGGGTGAATCCGGCGCAAGCCCATGTAGGGTGGGTCTCGAAGTTGGATGGCATGTGGGGTTTCGCATTGTGGGATCCTGCAAGGGAGGAACTCATTCTATGCCGAGATTCAATGGGAATCAAACCAATCGTGAGAACGCTGCTGGACGATGGTACACTGCTATTCGGCTCCGAGGTGAAAGCTCTTCGCGGGCATGCGGATTTTGTCGCGCAGCCAGACATAGATGCTCTGGTTGTGCGTTTGGCCTACGAGTATCCTCTCGACCGCACGACTCTCTTCGAAGGCGTGATCTCGGTCGCACCTGGCACTGTTGAGACTTGGGGCTTGGATTCTGATGGACGAGCTGTGCTGACGGGTGTAGCGCGTTATTCACACGATCTCGTCGCGCCTGAGGATTCATGGGATGTCAAGACTCAGGCGCGGGTTCTGTTGGAAAGTCTGCGGTGTAGTATCGAAGACCGGTTGATGGCTGATGTGCCAGTGGGTATCGTTCTTTCAGGTGGGCTCGACTCAAGTTTGGTTGCCGCTCTTGCACATGAGACCGCCCAGGCTGCAGGAAAGGCGGTTCCAGCCTGTTGGACCGTTGCTGATAGTGAGGATAATTCTGATTTTATCGCCGCTCAAATGGTTGCACAGCATCACGATTTAACCCATCATACTCATATCATGCCTGAGACTACATTCTGGGAAGATCTACCTCGATTCGCCTGGCACGGCGAGGACCTCGATATCACTGTGGTTTTCTGGCAATCGGTATTCGATGAGATGCGAAAGGATGTGACCATCGGCCTGTGCGGTCAAGGTGCTGATGAATTACATGCAGGATATCCCCGTTATCGGGATCCTGCAGGTCATGCGAGGCTGATTCAACACAGACTCGATCTTGCAGGCGGTGTTGACGGGTCTGCTTTGGCACGAGGTGATGGGGAGGCGTGGTCGTATGACTCGATTTCTCCCGCGCCTAATATGCAGGGATTGACCGAGACATTGCAATTCGAGATGGATCGGGGACAATTGGCGAACTTCCAGCTGCGTCTGGGTGACAGGCACAGCATGGCTGCAGGTCTCGAGCTACGAGTTCCCTTCCTCGGTTCTGCGCACCGATCCCAAGCACATCTTCTGCCTCTAGACTGGCGTTTGTCGGCCGATGATGAGAAGATGGCTCTGCGAGAGGCGGCAGCTCTGACCGATCTGCCGAGAGAAATCGTCAGGCGACCCAAAGTCCCCGCGGGAACTGCGACGAGTCCTTCACTCGTCGCCACTCTCATCGACGAACTTCTACCACGGGCAGAGGAATGGGCTCTCGAATATGGTCGTCTTACTCCACAATTACTAGATCAGCCAGACATGGCTATCGGACTGCGTATGTTTCACGCCATGCACTTCACCGATGCAGGAACCAGCATACGAAGTGGTTCTCTTCTGGATGTTCTGGAAGATGTCGGCCCGTGGCCGACTCAGTGAATCAACCGACCGGCCTCGTCGAAGGAATGACCTTCGTGCTCAAGCAGTCGAATCTTCGTTGCCTGTCCGCCCAAGCCACTGTAATTCCCAATCATCCGGTCACTGCGAACCACTCTGTGACAGGGTACGAGAAGAGGCCAAGGATTCATCGCCATGACCGAGCCGACGGCTCGGCTCGCACCTTTGCTGCCCGCCAACTCAGCTAATTCTCCGTATGATACCACCTTGCCGAAATGTGTCTGACCGATCAAGGCATCGAGTGTTCGTTTCTGAAATCCAGTCAATCTGGATGAATCGAGTTCGGGAAGCATCTGAGATTCACCCGAGAAGTAGGCACGGAACCATTCTCGGGCAGCTACGAGATGAGGATTTTCTTCAGTCGATGTTTTTTTTTCGCCCCAACCGACTTCGGTCAAGCCATTTGTCGACGCCTCGACGAAGATAGGTCCCAGAGGCGTGAGAATGCAATCCCTTGCCATCATTCGGATTCAATCCTCGGAGTCCTTGACATTTTCGTTCTCTTGAGAACTCTCTGACTCATCTTCTGGAATCTCCATTCCGACGATCTCATAATTCGAAGGAAACAATGCGATTGCGACTCCGCCGACAATCGCTGCCAATCCAAGGTAGAACTGCTGTTGCACCATTATCAATTCCAATCCTAACGCAAAGAGTACCAAACCACCGATGTTCGAAACCCAAACCAGGGTTTTGAAGGTGTTAAGCGAAACACCGGTGCTGTGCTCGGTCCGCTTCGGACCGAATTCAGCACCGAATCTAACTGGATCTTCTTCTTCCATTTTCATCACCTGTCAATCATGAGGATCGCATCCGTCGGGCAGGCCAGAACGCAGAGTTTGCAGCCCGTGCAAGGCTCGCGCAGTATGCGAGCTTTGCGGTTGACATCGACGTTCATGATAGGGCTCGCCATCGGGGTGTCGTACACCTCGATTGCGTCATCATCACAGACGATGGTGCACTGATCACAACCGATGCACAATTCCTCCTTCACCCATGCCACAGCGTCCTCACCACCCTTGAGGTTTGCACGCTCTTCGGCCTGCATCGCGTTCATCATCATCCTGATGCGACGCTGCTGTTCAGCCCGGCGAATGGTCAGGTCGGTGATATCCGTCATCTGTACCATGGGCGCCGGTGCTGACTTCTTAGCGGCTGCGGTTGGCCATTTCGTCACCTTCATTCGCAAGATGTAGCACGCATCGCGCGTGAGCGAGAATGTTGAGGTCGAACTTCGCTGGTATCAGGATTCGATGGCTTGGCTCGGATTGACCATCGGTCCAGCTATCTGGTTGGCGATGGTGATGTTTCTGTCAATGCAAATCGCTTGGGTTTCGCTCGCCTGCGGCGGAATCATCGGATTCTTCCTCTGGTTGGTCGCCTTGGGTTATGACAATCCTCGTATGGCGAAGGCGACGCTCTGGGGTATCGCCATTAATTCTGTGCTGGCGGGTTACTCTGCTCATCTTGCCTTCTTCTGAGGGAGTCAATCTTCAAACGGCATTCACCGCGATGATGAATTCACTGACGCTTGGCTTCGACTTGGCGAGCGAGGAAGGAGACGACATCGAGAATCTCGAAGTCATGACGTGGGTCGCCTTCGAACTTGAGGCACTCAAAGTGGCTGACGCACTTCGGGCAACTCGTCAGCATGATTTCTGCTCCCGTCGCCTTGACCTCATCGAAGCGCTGCAGTCGCAGCGCTCGGCTGTTCTCGTTGCATGACATCATGCTCGAGACTCCACAGCACAGCGCATCTTCGCCGGTGTGTTCCATCTCGACCAGATTCACACCGCTCACCGCTCGAATCAAGTCGCGCGGTTCCTCATAGATGTTCATCTGACGGCCCAGCCTGCACGGATCGTGGAAGGTGACTGTGACGTCATCGGCGACTTCTAGGTCGGGTTTGAAGCCGTTTTCGATGAGGAATTCCGTCGTGTGCATGACCTTCATGTCCTCGAGTTCGTAATCGAGAGCGAAGGTTCGGAAGCACTCGGCGCATGATGTGACGAGCGTCTCGATTCCGCTCTCGTTGAGTTTCTTTTGATTGTAAGCCTTCAATTTCTCGAAGACTTCTGTCAAGCCCTGCCACTTCTGGTCATGGCCGCAGCACTTGAGGAAATCACGGCCGAGATAGGTCACTTCCTTGTCCATCTCGTCAAAAAGTGTGAATGCCGCGGTAGTCGTCTCACCGAGGTTCATCGAACCCTCGTTGACGTGGCTGAAGATCATCTCTTGATCGATGTAGTCGACGCAGCCTGGATAATAGCCGACGGTTGAATCGATTGGATAATCCTCGATTGAAATGAACGCCTCATCCGCGTCTTCCGCCGCCTCCGCCGCCAGAACTGCTTGTAGAATCGTATGTGGGATTTCCGCTGCCGGTGGTCCGCCGACGATGAGGTTTCGACGGATGTCCATGTACGAGTCGTAGTCGACCAATTGTGGGCATGCGTTGGTGCAAGCTGTGCAGGTCAGACAGGAATAGAGTGGAACGCCGTCATCTTCGTTATTCCAAGTGTTGTAGATGATGTTCAGTTTGTCGCCTGCAGTGAACAGTCTGACTGGACACGCATCATCGCAGAGGTCACAGCCGTAGCACTTGTTCATCTCCCACTCGTAGCCGCGTGCCATATTGCGCATCAGCAAGAAGACGAGCGCGCCCACTCCGAGACAGGGGATGAACATCGAATAGGTGAGTTTGGCGTCGAGACTCTTCGGATTCTTGTGGAAAGTCGGGTTTGCCATCGCCAGAGTCTCGAAGTCAGCGTCGGCGGAAAGGTCTGTGCGGTGAGCCGCGGCACCATTTCCATCGAAGAGAAGCGGCTGGAATGCCTGTGCTGAGAAGGCTGTGAACATCGTGACTGTAGAATCGACGTCACTCGAAGTCACGGTGTATTCGAGGCTGTATGAGGCCGCGGAAGCGAGTTTGAGAGAGGTGCTGCCGCATTCTCCTTCACTAGTGCTCCACAATGTTGCGCCGGCTTCATTCTTGATCGTCAATTGCTGAGTGTGGCTGCCTGCGTTGCGCACCGAGGTTCGGAAGGTGCAGCCGACATCGACTGTGACTTTTGAAAGACCGAGATCCTCAATCCACATCGTATCACTCCACGAGTTGCTGACGGACGAGCCGTCTTCGTTGCCATCGTAGGTCAGAGTATCGCCCGCAACATTTCTTCCCGAATCTGCGTCCGCGTGGCCGTTGACATCAGCGAAATCCATCAATATGTTCTGTGTAGGTTGGAAGATTCCCCACGCCGACCAGTAAACTGCGGGAATGACACACCAATCTCCGACATCTTCGGAATCATCGAGTCCTGACCAGACGCCGAGGTTGGAGGAGTCGCTGAAAGTCAGACATCTATCCTCCCAATCAGCCCAATCATCGCCTTTTTCGTAGTAGACTAAAGTGTCGGAGGGCTGACCCCTCATCTCTTCGAGTTCCTCGACCTCATCCATGGCGCCAAGGCCGCCGTAATCCCAGAAACCACCCTCGTAGATTGGCCAAGTCGCAGCCGATATCAGCACGGCGACGACGAGCGAGCCGATTGCTACCTGCTTACCCAATGCTGGCGTCAGTCGAGCACCAATTGAATTGAGAAGGAACCACCTGACGCCGAAATACAGCAACGTGAATACGAAAATAGCTGTCAGAATCCAAGGAATCGCGTTGAATACTTCAGCCGTCCATGGCGCCTGACGACCACAGTCGAAAATGTGATGCGTATTCGCCCAACAGAAGTCTGTTCTGTCTTTGGCATACAATTCGAGGAAGATGTTGATCGAGAAAACAGATATGAACCAAACATGCGCCAGATAAACCGCTCCTGCGGTGGCGAACCAAGGGTCTTCGACACCGCGCTTCTCGCGTCCACCTAAGAAGGGAGGAAGCGTGAGGATTCCAACTGGGAATCCGGTCAGGAAGGCTCCCCACCAAGCAGCGTTCCACGAGATCACTGGTGAGCCTAGGAAAGCTCCAATCGGACCTGCAGGAATCACGAATTGAGGGAGATATTCGCCCCATCGCAGATAGCCGTAGGAGAATAGGACATACCAGTCTGGAAACACGAATCCAGCCTGAGCGAATGGGTCGGCAGCGCTGTGCAGTGGAGGTGGAATCAGCCAGCAGTAGAATGCCAGAACCATCATCATCGCAGCGAAGATGATTGAGTCTCGTAGGGCTTCAGTAGGCCAGAAGGGTTGCCCCATGTGGACCCTGCGTCGCTCTTCTTCTGACTCCAGCAACTTGCTCTTCTCACGAACATAGGTGTCCGCAATCCGGCCGAATCGATCTATCATGCTCATACCAAGTCCTCCCGATCAATGCGGCTCCGCAATCCCCTGAACCCAGACGATGAACAAGTGCACCAGAATCAGCGCTGTGACGACGACGGGCAGAATGAAGACGTGGAGGAAATACATCCTCGTCACAGTCTGCCCGGAGAGCGAAGTTCCTGCGAACATCGCCGTCGCGACCCAGCTTCCGATGAGGGGGGTCGAGTTGGCCATGTTGATGCCAATTGTAGCCGCACCGAACGCGAGGCTGTCCCAAGGCAGCAGATAACCCGAGTAACCGAAGAAGATGGTGAAGAACATCAGGGCGACTCCGATCAGCCAGTTGAGCTCACGTGGGTTACGGTAGGCGCCGGTGAAGTAGACTCGACACATATGCAGGAAGACCGAGGCTACCATGAAGTGAGTCGCCCAATGGTGGATCGAGCGGATGATGTAGCCGAACGGTAATTGCACCATGATGTACTCCATCGAACTGTAAGCAGGAGTCGGGTCGCCCTCTCCGCCTGGAACATAGTAGAGTCCGAGAATCGTTCCCGTGATTATCAATATCACGAAGGCGAGGAAGGAGATTCCGCCCAAGCAGTAGAGTGGGTACCAGTACCAGATGATTCGCAGTTTGTATTTCTCAGCGTGCGTCAGAGGCATCTGTCGGTGCATGCTGTAATACGAGTCGCGACTCATCCCCCAGTAATCCTGGATGCGGAATCTGGTGTCGAGCCAGGAAAAAGCCCAGAGGAATGATTTCTCGGCCAGACCCATGCTTCCAGCGCTCGTCTCGACCGCTCGCAGGATATCCTTGCGCGGCATATCTTCGCGTTCCTTGCGCAAGGTGAAAGCGACGAGCACGACAACGAGTGCGATGAAAAGCCAGAGGAACCAGAATTGCAGCATCATCTCACCTCAGTCACAATATGTGTACCAGTCCTTGAAGTCGGGCAGAGCCTCGATCAGATCGCCACTCATGACCCACGGAATCAAGGGTAATCCGACCGGTGCGGGACCTCCGGTCCTGCGGATTCCTATGAAATCGAATTCGGCGCCGTTCGAGCGATTTCTGTTTCGATTCTTTTCTATGGTTGTTGGGTCGAACCTGCTCGAGTGGCAGATGCAGAACAATTTGTTGCCACTCGAATCGACAGCACCCGGCGACCATTGCTGTTTGGTGAAGTCGTTGTTCACCAGTTGCCAGCCGGGGATGCAGCAGAGGTGTGTGCAGCGAGAGAAGATGACGATTAAATTGTCGTGAATAGAGAGGGCTTGTAACGTTGGGTCTTCGTCGAGTTCGTACCCGCTACCGACATACTTTCCACTCTCGGTGTATCCGTCGACGAATTGGAAACGGGGCTTGTTCATGGCGACCGGGGTCACTGAATTTTCTTCATGGGGGACATAAACCACGTTCACGGGCAGGCCGGACCATACGCCTTGAGCGCCGGCCATTCCAGTGTTACTCGATGCGGCTGCATCGACGAAAGCGGAATATGACATCGCTTCGAGATGCCGGTCTCCATACCAGGTGGAATCTTCTGCACCGGTAGGAACCCAGAATCGGACCGCCGAATCACCTCCTGATGACCCTGTTGCTCCCATCAACAATGAAGCGAAGCCGATGCTTCCAAGGCTGGCCATGGTGATCACTCCAGCAGCCGTATTGAATGAGTGGCGCATGAATTGACGGCGATCGATGATGGTATCACTCGATCCTGCTAATTCCTCGCTTCCGGGAAGCGGACGGAGTCTGAATTGTCTTACCATGAATCACACCTCGTATTGCTTCCAAGCCTCGGGATCATTCGGCGGGATGTACTTGTTTCGCCTGTGCTTGACGACGATGACATCAGGAAGAACGAAGCGAAGATAGACGATTCCCATGAGAATAATGGTCAGTAGAGTCATCCCCATATGGAATGACAATCTCTGCTGGTCCCAGTGATTGAAGAGTCCGTAAGAGAGTGTGCCGGCCCAATAGAGGGTCCATAGAATGCCCCAGAGTGCGAATATGACGACGAGCCAAGAATCTCCTGATGGAGAGATGCTGGCTCGAATGATGCTACCCGGTTCAGGATCGTTGAAGACACCATGATCGACTGCAGTGGTGTAGACCTCCTCACTCAGACTGACTCCTTCGAGAGCGTCGCGGGCAGCCTCGACACTGACCTTTCCAGCCCGGACTTCCCGTAGGAGTCTCAGCACCACGTCATCCCTCAGAGTTGATCCCCCCTGCGCAGGTGTTTGATTCGGAGTTTGAGTAGATTGCTGCGGCCGGTATGGTGTCTCGATAGTCCATATCGCAGGAATAATCCACAGAAGAGTATGACGAGTATGACGGCGCCGAATCCGAGCAAGCCCAGCCAATGCGCTCGCAGAGCAGCTCCCATCTCGTGCAAATCAACGTGGCCTTCCTTGGCTGCAGGAGGGGTGATTTGTCCATTGCCGCTGAAGATGGTTCTGGTTTCACCATCGTCGGCCCCTTCATCGATGGAGATTGAAAGGCGGTTCCAACGGTCTAGTTCGGAAGGAATCCCGTCGCCGTTGACTGAATTGCCAGCCAGCCAGAATGTCACGATGCCTTCACCGGATTCTGGAGCCGCCCAGATAATTGTCCAGGTTCGTCCCTCTGTCTTACTTCCAGATCCTGCATGTGTTAGTGTTGCAGTATCGTCCTCCCAGTTCTGGACCAAATCTTCGAATCCTTCAGCCCCAGAGAGAGTTCCAGCACTGACTCGCATCGAGAATCCAGCGGTATTGGACTCCGTATCAATTTCAGGCCCACCAATCAACTGGATTGCCATCTGATAAATTGTGCCTGCCGAGTATCTGTAAGGAACATCGTCGAGAATCACCGTGATAGAATTGTCAGGATTCTCAGCGTGGCAGGTGCAGCCAGCGATTGCGACATCGCCCATGTCATCTTGATCGGTGCCGATGCCGGTTGAATAGGCCTGGCTCGAACCCGCTATCATAAGGGCGAAACAGAAGAGTACCAGAAGTCGTCGTGAAGTATGGTATTCTGGCTTCATCGGTTACCCTCGATCAACGTCTTCTTCCACCCGACATCGGGCTATCAAGGTTTCAGTTTGACCCCTGTGGGGTCGCCTCGGAAATGGCCTGATTCCCGATTGACTTCCATGCTGCGAAACCTCATACG
This sequence comes from Euryarchaeota archaeon UBA58, assembly GCA_002498525.1. Lineage (GTDB taxonomy): Archaea > Thermoplasmatota > Poseidoniia > Poseidoniales > Thalassarchaeaceae > MGIIb-O1. Next base: position 42,298 of record DAHR01000016.1, on the reverse strand, counting down.
AATCATCCTTCTGGAGAGGCCGATGGCAGGTCCTGTTTGGAAGAATATCTACAGGTTGAGTGACGACCAGATATCGCGCCTCGATTTGGCAGAGGAACGCATGGAGATGATGGATATCAGTGAATCCGAACGCATCCTTCTGGAATTGCTCGAAGAGGATGTTCGATGCGTTCCTGTTCTGAATAATCTCGGGCATCTGAACGGGCGACATCTGTCTGATTTCGAGAAGGCCATCGAGTATTATGAAAGAGCGTTGGAGATCGAACCGGACAATGCATGGGCGAGAGATGAGCGTAGGCGCTATCAACGCTATCTATCGTATGATTGACCCGCAATTACAAGACGCCTCCTCGGTCCTCGTCACGGTATGCACGAAGGCGCGATCCTCATCTGTGGAGTCGGAGGGCTCGGTTGCATCTGGGCGGATTCAGCGCACAGAACCTGTCCAGATCTCGCCGACCTGCTTCTAATCGATGCTGACGAAGCTTCATTCCGAGGCTCTGGACAGGCTCATTGTCTCCATCTCGACGCCATTGGCGACGGAAATGGGGCAGCGGCTCTCCCCTCACTCGCGGCCCATAGATTAGCCGAGGGTCTTTCCTCAATGGATGGTCTTCTCAAACGCGCGGAACTCGTGATACTGATGACCGGACTCGGAGGTGGTACGGGCTCTGGAGCTGCGAGTGAGCTCGCGCGAATCGCTACATCTCGAAATTGTCTGGTACTTTCTATCGCAGGTCTGCCATTCGCGGAACAACCTCTCCGCTCTGCAATCGCTTCAGCGGCACTACCCGCCCTCGAGGCTAATTCTCACGTCTGCATCCACGTCAGCATGGAACGACTCGCATGGTACGCCCGAGCCAGAAATGATGACTGGCAGACCGGATCAGGCTGGATTCAGGATCTCATCCAAGGCCTTGTGACCACCCTCGGACGTGTCGGGAAGATGAATCTCGATCTGATGGATCTACGGACCGTGGTCGAGCATCCTGGTAAAGCGACATTGATCGTCGGCGTTGGCTCCATCTCCAATCCAATGGAAGTCGTCGAAGTCGCTCGTCAATCCCCTCTGGCGAACACAGATGTGACCGGTGCCAGAGGATGTTTGATTCAAGTCGAAGGTGGACCTGATATGACTCTCTCTCATCTGAATGAGGTTTCCGAGTCCTTCATCTCATCACTGCATCCTGATTGTCAAGTCCTGCTTGGAGCGAGAGCCAGCGATGAGATGGTTGGCCGATTACGCCTGGTCGCGGTGGTCAGTGGGTTGTGAACCATCGGCGCTGGCTTGGAAAGTGAGGTCAGAGTTTTTGGATTTTTTTCCTTGGTCAAGTGTATTAAAACGCTGGAAAAACCTCTCTGATTATATTTCAAGGACCAATGACCGTCCAATTGGTTAAGGGTGACCTCTTCGAGGTGCTTGTGGTGAAACTTGGGAAAGCGGCTCGTGGCAAGCACCGTTGGATCGGTTTGACTATCCATGGCCAAAAGAATGGCCGAGACGCTTGTGAAGAGGTTCTCACTAAGCAGTTAGGGGGTCTCAAGTTCCAATTATACGATTGCATCTCTGATTCCGATCATGTTTCGGCAATAATCAAGGTGGCTTTAGGGGACTACAGAGAGGTTTTGACGAGGATTGAATCAGCCGATTCGATTTCATCTCGAACCAGCTCCGGAAAGATTCGATTGGTGCGTGAGAGAATGGAAATCGTGAAGACAATCAGAAAGTCATGAGGATGCCATCTACATCGCCACAGTTCTCCATTACAGAGGAATCAAGAATCTGTAATTCCCCTGATTTCTCCAACGCCGTGATTCGAACTTCGCTCGTCTTCGTCGATGCGATAATCCCTGTCGAAATCGTTCGGCTCAGATTAGACCATGTGGATGCCATCAACTCTGAGGTCGAGAGGTGAGGGAGACGTGAGTGATTCTCAGCGATCGATGCTATTGCTGCATCCACCATCCGAAAGACTACCTCGGCTTCTGATTCTCCAATCGTCTCACTCCAACCAGATGTTGGTGCCTCGCCAAATTCCCCAGGGTATCTATTGATTCCAACCCCGACTCTGATGGACTCCTGATTTGAACCCGATTCAAGTAGAATCCCTCCTGCCTTCTCTCCTTCGTGCATCAGGTCATTCGGCCATTTACAATCCATCGACAATCGACTCGCAATCTCAGCCCCAATCGAAGTCTGCAGAAGTCCGGGATCAATTCGCTTCAAGATCCTCTGATTGAGGGACCAAGTTGCAGTCATGTCTCCCTTTTCGGACCTCCACTCCGCTCCACTCCGACCTCGTCCACCTTTCTGTTCAACTGCTCTGAGTCGTTGCCAGCCCTCGGTCGGAAGCATTCGCGCATCATCCATCGTTGAGTCACTGGTCAGTCTCAATTCGGCTTCACGACCATTGCCTGGCCTCCAGAAACAACGAGCCTCCAATGTCTCGTCTCCCAATCTCTCGGTGATCAAGCACCTCGACGCCCAACCCTGGCGGTGCCAATCAGAGGATTTGCTTGGGCTGACGGGATCGATTCGCAGAAGAAGGATGACCAAGATTCCTGGCAGACGTTCTCGACATTTTTCTAGATATTCGAGCAGGAATGCCGACCATCCACCTTGCTCATCTCGGTCTGACAGACTTGCTTCCTCCATCGGTCCGAGGTTGCTTGCCTCTGAGTCAAGGCTCAGAAGGTATGGAATATTCCAAACCAACAAGTCAGTGTTGTCAGGAATGAACCATTTTTCTTCCCCAGGTCCACCCTCCTCGACGCTGATGAGATCCGCGACATCGTTCTGAATCGCATTGCCGCGAGTCGCTGCTACAGCCAGTGGATTGATGTCGCACGCGTTGACTCTCCAGCCCCCGCGAGCGAGTGAGATAGAAATCGCACCCGAGCCGCAACCAATCTCTGTTACGAAGCCAGTTTCTCCCTTCAAGCGATTAATCGCCTCGACGAGAATCTCAGTGTCTCGGCGAGGTGGGTAAACAGTGGGTGGGATCTTGAGATGAATCGACTCATACACTGCTGAATCGAAGATGAAATCCCGAGTCTCGCCGAAGGTCGAAATCTCAATTTCCCGGTCTATTTCCCCGATTCTCATCCAAATCCTCCAGTTTGCGCAAACCTTTATCCCTACAAGCCCCGAGTTGTCATTTGCCCCTTCAGCCCCCGAAGAGGGTATTCGGTCCAGCGTGGCTTATGTTGTGCATAAACCGTCACTTTCTTAAACCCCCCCTCGGTCGGCGGATAGCCCAGCATGAGCCATGGGCCTGTAGCTTAGTCAGGGTAGAGCGCCGGGCTTTTAACCCGGTGGCCGGGGGTTCGAATCCCTCCAGGCCCGCCCGACAAAGCCTCAGGCCTTCGGTTTTACTGGGTCCGGGGGCGGCAAAGTGGCAGTAAAAAGTTCAACGAAGAAGCGGCTTATCGAACTGGGCGTCGCCACGGATCACGCGCACAAACTCGCCGACGACGCGAACATGGACGCAATCAAGAGAATGACTGTCGACCAAGTCGCTAAGAAGGTCGGCCTCAGTTCGACTGATGCGATTCTAGAGAACATCATGTCGATAATTCGCGAACACAATACTTCTAGACGCCGAAGCCGATCGGGTCGAATCACTATTTCCCGTAAAGCCCTCGAGTTGGAGGATATTCCTCAGGGCGATGACCGATTCAATGTCTTGAATCACTTCCTCGTTCCTCACCACGAACTGGTTGAGATTGAGCATGAGGCGGGGCAATTGTCTCCCTGGTTGCAGGAGACTCCTGACGTAAATGGTGAAATGCGAATCGCCAAGGAACTCCTACCAAAGATTCTGATCACCGACCCTGCCATTCAAGCGATCAAGGAGAAGGTAGAAGCAGATCTCGATGATTTGCCAGCGGGCTGGTTGTCCAACAGAATCGTGAAGGTTGTCAGGTACAGCCGTTCAGCCGGGTCAAGTATTGCTTTCCGGCTAATTGTGGAGACGGCATGAAGGAGTTGAGAAGATGAAGGAAATCGTAGAGAGCTACTTCGAACAGCGAAGTTTAGTCAATCACCAACTTGCATCATACAACGACTGCATTCCATCAAGTGATGGCATGATGAGCCGAATGGATCGCATCGTCAGAAACATCAGAATCGGCACAGACGAACCGGTCGAAGACAATGATGGCGGCATCATCAAGTTAGACGTTCTCGACAAGGAGATCGTCATCAGGATGAAGAATATCCACCTCGGTCGTCCGACCATCAAGGAAGCGAATGGTGCGGAACACCCTGCGACTCCCATGGAATGCCGATTGAGGAAGCTGACATACTTCTCTCCGGTTTATCTTGATTTCAAGATCATCGATGAGGACAAACCAGCTCCTGAGATCGAGGAACGCGTACATATCGGCAATCTACCGATCATGGTCCGCTCAGCTCAATGCAATTTACACGCGAACCACATCTCACACCTCTGTGGTGACGCTGATCGCAAACTATCCCCTTACACCTCCACAGAAGACGCCGACCGCCTGAAGGAACTGCTGAGGCGTGCTGGCGAAGATCCCCTCGACCCAGGTGGTTACTTCATCATCAACGGGACGGAAAGAGTTCTGATTTCGATGGAGGATCTTGCACCGAACCGAGTCACAGTTGAGAAGAACAAGAAGTACGCTCACGAGACCGAGGTCGCAAAGATCTTCTCACAGAAGGATGGTGTTCGAAAGCCCCTGAATATCGAGAAGCGCCGCGATGGGATGCTGATGGTGAAGATTCCCAGCGCTGGGACCACCCCTATACCAGTCGTCCTGCTGATGCGGGCACTCGGTATGGAGAATGACAAGGAGATTTTCGCTGCAATTGCTGGCCCAGTCGAGGCGATGAAATACACCGTCGCGAATATCAACGATGTCAAGGACAATGAGGAATATGGTGTCGAGAGTACCGAGGAGGCGCTGCAGTGGCTTGAGAAGAAGTTCGCAGCGGGTCAACAGAAGGAATACCGAGAAGCAAGAATTCAGAATCTCCTCGATAAGGAACTCCTTCCTCACCTTGGATCCTCTGAGGACAATCGTGAGAAGAAAGCAATCTTCCTCGGACGAATCGTCCGCCAAGTTCTCGAAATGGCGATCACCAACCGAGATCCGAATGACAAGGACCACTATGCGAATAAGCGCGTCAGGCTAGCTGGGGACCTCATCGAAGATCTCTATCGAGTCAGCATGCAGCAACTCGCTCGTGATCTGAAATATCAACTTGAACGTCATCACAACAGAAAGCGAGAACTTCGAATCAATGCATGTCTTAGACCCGATGTCCTGACTCAGAAGATCATGCACGCTCTGGCCACAGGAAACTGGGTCGGTGGCCGAAGTGGAGTCAGTCAATTGCTTGATCGCACGACCTACCTTGCTGCGCTTTCTCACATGCGCCGTGTGACCAGCCCCCTAGTTCGCAGCCAACCTCACTTCGAAGCCCGAGACCTTCACCCGACACACTGGGGTCGGCTCTGCCCGAATGAGACTCCAGAAGGTCAGAATTGCGGCCTCGTGAAGAATGCCGCTCAAATGATCGACGTCTCTGAGGAGGTCCCCGAGGCCGATGTGAAGGAATTACTCCGTGAAGCCGGAGTCGACTCATCACCAGCAGGCTGGGCAGAAGGATCCAGAATCCACGTCAACGGCGACATTTTCGGACTTCATAAGAATCCGACCAAGCTTGTGAATCAATTCAAGCGTCGTCGTCGACAGGGACGAATTCGATCAGAAGTCAGCATCCGTCATGATTCGGAGAACCGTGATGTGTTCATCAACACAGATCGCGGTCGAATCCTACGACCTCTGCTGGTCCTCGAAGATGGTGATCTGAAACTCTCCAAAGAGAGTCTTGAAAATATCCGTTCAGGCGAATGGACATTCAACGATCTGGTCTCCAACGGCGTCGTTGAGTGGGTGGATGCGGAAGAGGAAGAGGATCTCCTTGTAGCACCTCGACCATACGACCTGCCGATGTCCTCACCGGAAAACAACCGTCCAATCAATCCGGCGAATGTCGAATGGCTCAACCTAGGTGAAGAGCAGATTTCACACGCTAATCTACGCGTCGAAGTACATATGCCAAATGGTGAATCCGTATTCGAAGAGTTCAGTGTGCCGCTGAATTACTACCAAGAGAATATAGATGCTCTTCGGCGCAAGCAGAAGCGTAAGAATTTGATTCTTGTCTTCACTCATGTCGAGATTGATCCACAGTTGATTCTCGGTGTCTGCGCCTCGCTCGTCCCGTATCCTGAGCATAACTCCACTCCTAGAGTCACAGGCGGAACTGCGATGGTCAAGCAGAGCCTTGGATTACCCAGCGCCAACTTCCGATTGCGACCTGATACTCGTATGCACGTGATGCATTACCCTCAGCAGTCCATCGTCGGCACCCGTGCGATGAAGACCACGAATTTCGCTCAACGCCCAGGTGGACAGAATTTCGTCGTCGCCATTCTGAGTCACCACGGCTACAACATGCAAGATGCTGTGGTCATTAATCGGGCTGCAGTTGAGCGTTCCCTCGGCAGATCCTCTTTCATCCGCACTTACAATGCCGAGAACAAGAGATTCCCTGGTGGACAAGAAGAGCGCATCGAAATCCCAGGAACCGGACTCGATGAAATCAAGGGTCTCAAGTCTTGGGAGAGTTATACCCATCTAGAAAGAGATGGACTGCCAACGCCAGAGACATTCCTATCGAGTGTTGGCGGAGAATCCTCTGTTCTCGTGGGCAAAACCAGTCCCCCTCGATTCCTCGAGGAGGCTCATGGTCACTTCCTCCAAGCGCAGGAACGCCGTGAATCGGCAATGATGGTTCGTCACGGCGAATCAGGATGGGTGGACAATGTATACGTAACCGAATCCCTCGATTCCACTCTGCTGTGTCGCATCGTTGTACGGTCCGAGAAGATCCCGGAAATCGGCGATAAGTTCGCTAGCAGGCACGGTCAGAAGGGTATCATCGGTCGTCTTGTCGACGAGCAGGATATGCCTTTCACCGTCGACGGCGTCGTGCCTGATCTCATCATCAATCCGCACGCGATCCCCTCTCGAATGACGGTCGCTCACGTGCTTGAGATGGTCGGCGGCAAAGTCGGTGCGATGGAAGGTCGTCACATCGATGGAACTGCCTTCAGTGGTGAGAAGGAAGATTCTCTGCGCGCTGGTCTGCTGCGAAACGGCTTCGCACACACCGGTCGCGAATCGATGATGAGCGGCGAGACTGGTGAAGCCTACGAAGCCGAGATATTCGCTGGCGTTATTTACTACCAACGTCTGCATCATTTGGTAAGCAGCAAGTTGCACGCCCGCAGCCGCGGACGAGTACAGATTCTCACTCGTCAACCAACCGAAGGTCGAGCCCGCCAAGGTGGTTTGAGATTCGGTGAGATGGAACGAGATTGTTTGATCGCCCATGGCGCTTCGATGGTCATCAAGGACCGACTCCTCGACGAGTCTGACGGTTGGCCGCTACAGGTTTGTAACAACAGTGGTTGCGGCCATATTGCATACTATGATTGGAAGAGACGTACGCCCGTGTGCCCCATCTGTGGGGACAGAGCGGATGTTCATACGGTTCAGACATCCTATGCATTCAAACTGCTTCTGGATGAGATGAAGAGTCTTGGAGTCGCAATGCGACTCGAACTGGAGGACCAAAGATGAGCGCCCGTGGAGTAGCCAAGATCCCGAAGAGGATCGATTCGATCAAGTTCAGCCTGATGGATCCGAATGAGATACGTAAGATGTCCGCTGTTGAGGTCAAGACTGCTGACACTTACAAAGACGATGGACATGCCTACAAGCAGGGTTTGATGGATCCCAAGATGGGCGTCATCGATCCTGGAATCCGCTGTGAGACTTGTGGAAACAAGCACAATGAGTGCCCAAGCCACTTCGGTCACATCGCTCTGGAACTACCAGTGATGCACATTGGATTCACCATGCTGATCAAAACAGCTTTGAAATCAACCTGCAACCAATGCAGCAACATCCTTCTTCACAGTGCTCCTGAAACACACCCTCTCGACCCCGAGAAATCCGAACAAGACTACTATCGCGACAGGGTTCACGATGTGATGCGGAAGCACGGTGTCGGCTCGACTGAATTCAAGAAAATTATCAAGGAGATCGAGAAGGAATGCTCGATGGCCAGGCGCGCCATCTGCATGCACTGTGGATCGGAGCAAGGCAAGATTATTCTCGATAAACCGACTACTTTCAAGGAGAAGAAGAAGGACAAGGGCGAACACAAGTTGAACGCTCGCGATATCCGAGAATGGCTTGAGAAGATTCCTGATGAGAATTTGATATTCCTTGGAATGGATTCTGATGCAAGTCGTCCAGAATGGGTGATTATGAAGGTTCTTCCAGTACCACCAATCACGGTCCGGCCTTCGATCACATTGGACAGCGGGGATCGTTCAGAGGACGATTTGACCCACAAGATGGTCGACGTGTTGAGAATCAATCAACGACTTCGCGAGAATCGCGACGCTGGTGCTCCGCAACTGATTGTCGAGGATCTGTGGGAACTCCTGCAATACCATGTTACGACTTACTTCGACAATCAGACAAGTGGCATTCCACCAGCTCGACATCGCTCCGGCCGTCCATTGAAGACGCTATCTCAACGCCTCAAGGGAAAGGAGGGACGCTTCCGCAGCAACCTTTCTGGAAAGCGCGTCAACTTCTGTGCTCGAACGGTCATCAGCCCCGACCCGAACCTCGGTATCAATGAGGTCGGAGTGCCGACTCATACAGCGAAGGAACTGACGGTTCCGATTCGCGTGACGAGTAGGAACCGAGAACAACTCCGTCGAATGATTCTCCGTGGGCCAGACACCCACCCCGGTGTGAATTACATCATTCGTGGAGACCATTTCCGTGTCAGAATCACCGACCGAACCAAGTACATCTGGTCTGGTTTCCGCTGCCTCAACCCAGATTGTCACTCGGGCGGTGACGATGAGCCATATCCCGGTTACAAACCGGACCTCAACACTGTACTCCCCGCTCCTAATTTCCTGCCCGGTCTTGAACTCAAGATGCAGATGCGTCGGAATGAACTTGGAGAACTAGAGGAACAGTGGTCTGTCGATCTCAAAACCACCCTGTGCAACCTGCGTGGGGAGGATGAGGATGGTCAGCCAATAGACGAGAGTGACCCACGCGTGGTAGTCTTCCAACGTTGGGCATGGGAAGCTAATCACCCTGATGAGTTCCTCCCTGATCATCTTGAAGTGAACTGCCCTCACTGTGGAAGCCCCTCAATCGAGGATGAGCAAGGCGAAGTGTACCGAACTGAGGTCGAGGATCGATTGTCGACTTATGACCGCGACGGAAATCCGAAGGGTGGCGTCATCGTCGAGCGCCATCTGATTGATGGCGATGTAGCGATCTTCAATCGACAACCATCTCTTCACAGGATGTCGATGTTGGTCCACGAAGTCCGAGTCATGTCTGGCAAGACATTCAGATTCAATCTCGCCGATTGTACACCTTACAACGCGGACTTTGATGGCGATGAGATGAATCTTCACGTGATTCAGTCAGAAGAAGCTCGTGCTGAGGCGAAGATTTTGATGCGCGTTCAAGAACACATCATCACACCTAGATATGGTGGAGCTGTGATAGGCGGAATCCACGATCATATCTCCGGCGCTTATCTCATGACTCATGGGAATCGCATCCTATCGAAGGACTTAGTCATGGAGATTCTAGGAGCCGTTGGATGGGATGGTCCTTTGCCAGAAATAGTCGAGAAAGACGGTGTCGTAGGATACAGAGGTACAGATGTGCTCAGCTTGATCATTCCTGGGGGATTCAAGTTGGAATACACAAGCCGTTCAGGAGACGAGGTCAAGGTAACGGCTGATGGCAATGTTACTGGAACCATCGATAAGCGTGGAATAGGAGCTGAAGACGGCCGCCTGCTCGATGCTGTGGTGCAGACTCATGGTACCGACATTGGCGCCGAATTCATCAATCGAATGACAAAGATGACCATCGCCACATGTACCGCAATAGGCTTCACGACCGGTATTGACGACGAGGATCTGCCACCTCAAGCTATCGAGGAGATCGCGTCTATCAACGTCCGCGCCAGTGAGGATGTTGAT
>DAHR01000016.1:0-32069 GCA_002498525.1 Euryarchaeota archaeon UBA58 | reverse complement strand
ACGCCAATCGAGACTCTGGAGGAGAACATCCTGCAACTACTCGATTCCGCGAAGGGTGAATCTGGAAATGTCGCCAAGTCCTATCTGGGAGATGATAACTCCGCGGTGATCATGGCTACTTCCGGCGCCCGCGGATCGATGGACAATCTAGCCATGATGGCTGGTTCCATAGGACAACCGAAGGTTCGTGGAAAGCGCCTTGAACGTGGTTATCAAGACCGTGTTCTTTCTCACTTCGCGCGAGGCGTGAAGGGTTCGAGGGAGAAGGGATTCGTCGCTTCTTCCTTCAAGAAGGGACTCGAACCGACTGAATTCTTCATGCTTTCAATCTCTGGCCGCGAATCCCTCGTCGATACTGCAGTCCGTACCAGTAAGTCTGGATACATGCAGCGTCGATTGATCAATGCGATGGAGGATCTCAAGGTCTCTTCTGACGGAAAGGGCTCTGTTCGTAACACCGCAGACCGCATCATCCAATTCGAGTACGGTGAGGATGGTATCGATCCTGCGCGCAGCCGTAAGGGAATGCCTTTCGATGTCACACAGGTTCTCGACGAGGCTCTGGGAGGTGGTGAGTGATGGTCGTAAAGAGTGCAACGAAGAAGAAACTCATGGATCTCGGAATCGCAGAAGAATATGCTCACCGGCTTGCCGACGATCGCAAGTGGGATGATGTCAAGATCCTTTCAGCCGGAGAGATTGCTCAGACATGTGCCACGGATTCTGGAATGGCTCAACAGATCAGCGAGGTCATTCAAGGCTCGACTAAAGCAGCCCAGAAGGAGAAAGCAACCCCAAAGACGTTGATTCGACGCCGAGTCGCCTCTCGGCGTCGCAAGAAGAGCCTCCTTCCTCTGCAATCCTACGACAGTGAAGAGAAGATGCGTCAGATTCACCGTGACATCGATGTCGACGATCCGATTTACGTCCAACTTTTCGATGTAGCGGCCAAGGGCGACATCAGAATCACGCCGAAGACCATCTATGATCTCGTTTTAGGAATCCACGCGCGAGGTGAGAAGAAGTTGACTGCAGCGCAGGCTAGGAAGGTAATCGCTTCTGCCGATGCCAGCATGGTTAAATCGCGCGTTGATCCTTACGAAGCCGTAGGAATCACGACAGCGCAATCCATCGGTGAACCGGGTACGCAGATGACTATGCGTACCTTCCACTATGCTGGTGTAGCGACTGTCAATGTGACTCAGGGACTGCCACGTGTGATCGAAATCGTCGACTCACGGAAGGTTCCGAAGACTCCGACGATGAAAGTCTATCTTGAGGAGAACAACTCGAAGGGTAAACCACTGCGCACCGATGAGAAGAAGGTTCAGCAGATTGCTGCTGCTCTCGAAACAACGACCACACGAGACATCGCTTCCATCGATGTTGACGTTGCCCAACGCCATCTGAATCTTCAACTGAATGTCTCGAACCTCAGGCTGAAGAAAATGACAGGTGCTGAGGTTCGCGACAAACTTCAGCGCGCCTTGCGCCTTTATATTCAGGTCGATAATGAAGCCCGCCCCAAGATTCTGAAAATCATCCCAGGCATCACCAAGGAAGATGATCTGGCCGAACTGGCCAATGATCCACCCACTTACACCGCTCTTCTGCAACTTGAAGAAAAGGTGAAAAAACTCAGATTGAAGGGTTTGCCCGACATCGTTCGAGCGAATGTCCAAGGTCCGAATCGCGACACTGGCGAGTTCTACATCTCTACCATTGGTTCGAATCTTGCGCGTGTCAGCGAATTCGCCGGCGTCGATCGTGGGCGAACCTACACCAACAACATCAATGAGATCTACCAATGTTTTGGTGTCGAGGCCGCTCGACAAGCCATCATCAACGAAATGAAAGACACCCTCGAAGGCGCTGGCCTCGAAGTTGATGTTCGACATCTCATAACCGTCTCGGACGTCATGACCAGTGAAGGCGAAGTCCGAGCTATCGGCAGACACGGAGTCAGTGGGACGAAACACAGCATCCTCGCACGCTCCGCATTCGAAGTCACGGTCAACCATCTGCTACGCGCGGCTGTCATCGGCGAGAGAGACAATTTACGTGGTGTCGCAGAGAACATTATTGTCGGCCAACCGGTTGCTCTGGGAACGGGAAGTGTGCAGTTGTATTACATCCCAGAGGAGAATTAGGAGGAGTAGAGTTGGATCTGGCAAGACAATTGAAGCAAGGAATCACTACTGGAAAAGTCCTCTTCGGACAACGCCAGACTGCGAGTGCATGCATCAAAGGGGATGCACGCTTGGTGCTCGTTGCCGCAAACTGCCCCGAGGGTTACATCAGCGATTTGACCAGCAGTCATCCCGACGTCCCTGTTCATCAGGTGATGATGGTGAATCGACAACTTGGAGCCGCATGCGCGAAACCATTTCCAGTAAGCGCTCTATGCGTCATCGACCCTGGTCAGTCTGATTTACTGACATTGAATCCTAACCTCTGAGTGACTCCGTGGAGTGGCTCGAACCCTGTATAGAGCACCCATTTGATGTCTGTCCGGGTGTTCTCTTCAAGGTGAAGACTGCGTTCAGATGCCATGGATGGGACAGTGCGGGATCTGTTGTATCTTCGCGGTTTGCGTCTTTCTCCTTCAGAAGGACTGCCTGAGATTATCGGATTCCGATGCTTGGGGATGGCTGAGAAGATTCCAGATATTCTGGGTGAGACTGGAGCACTGGTGCACATCTGGCATGTCTCTTCGGAGATGCTTCCTGTCAGCGCGGCTGAAGCGGAACGATGGTTGGTGGATGCGTCAAGTGGAAGGCATTGGATACTCAGCGAACGTGAATTTGAAGAATCTGCCATCGATCTGCTGATCAGTTCTGCCCAAGTTGAATTATGGCAACCAGATAAATTGGCCAGATGGATTGGTGAAGCTGTTTTGTCAGGAGACCTTCTGACAGAGCGCCCTGAACAGATGTCTTCTGAATCTGAGGAAGTCGGTGAGATCGAACCTCCTCAGAATTCGGTGGTAAGAACCGTACTCTCATCGAAGATTGATCTCGATGAGTGGTTGATTCAGAGGGGAATGGATCATGTCGAGACGACTCCGATTCTCCTCCAGGCGACGATATGGGCGGTCAAGGGGTCCTTGATCAGTCCCGGTGATGAAGCTGAATTTGGCGAATGGCTGGTGCTGGAAGACCCTTGGGCTAGGAAATTAGAGATTCATGATGAATCAGAAATGATGGATAACGCGCCTCGTCTTCGAGAAATCACCGTGTCTGGAAGCATGTGGCTGAGTGATACGGATCTCAGAACGATGTTGATCGGGATTCTCGAAGCCCGGAGGCAGAAGCAGGCGGTGCAGGATTCCGAGAGCCCGGTTAGAAGCACGATGCTTGAGCGATGGCGATTCGATTCCGAATCAGCGGAATTGACAAGACTACCTGCTGCGATACCTGCGTGGATAATCAGTCGAGATGGCAGAGACGAGATACTTCATTCTAGAAATGGCCGAACCTATGAATTCAATTCCTCTGAAGCGCCATGACCTCATCCGTGGAAAGAGTCTCCCCTGACATCAGGCGGCTCATCAGATCAGCGACTTCGACATATGCATCATCATCTTCAGCGCCTCCTCGGGCCGACATCGCCTTGAGGAGATCCTGCATCGAATGGATGCATCGAAGCGCAACGATATATCGGCTGTGCAATGAGTCGGCTTCTCTTTTGGCTCTAGTGACTCCAGCTTGTGCACCGTTCGCCTTGTTTCGAAGTCGGTCCACCTCCTCTGACAATTCAGCCATCAAGTCATGTGACACCTGAGCTTTTGAGACAGCGCGTTTGACATTCTTGTGGGCTTCTTCTTGACCCCGTTCAGCATCTCTCAACTGCACTTTCAGGTCACCAATCCCACCGTCATGATGGCTTTCCTTCGCTGCTTTGTATTCTTGGTAGAGTTTCTTCATCTTCATATTGTACTCTCGTTCCTTCTTACCAAGGAAACGTCCCTGTTCGTAAAGCCGCTCAAGTCTATCCATTTCGGTTCGAATCCGGTTGGGGGACCGTTTCTTGTCCGCTTTCTGGCGCTCTATCTCAGCTTCGCTCCGAGCAGCGAGTTTCTCTCGAAATTCCGTTCTGATTTCCTTCAAGAACACCGTTTTTTCAGCCCTGAAATCCTTCAAGTCCCTTACCGTCTGATTCGAAACATCACGCTGAGCCTTCTGATTCTGCACCTCGCTAATCAATTCCTTGACCTGACTATTCAATTCATTTCTCTCATCAAGAAGTGTGCGAACTTTCGCATTCCATTGATCTCTTTCCTCCCTGTTGTAAGAAATATGTTCCTGGATTGAATCACAGCGGGGCTTGAGTATTCCACGAACCTCCTCCAACTCCATAAGCATCGAATTCACGTCCTGAGTCTTTCGTCTATCGAGTTCCATATAAGCGCATAGGATTGGCTTGAGATATACGAAATTGAGCCTTATTCTCTGCGTGCAGCGGAATTACCCTTCCTCGGTCCGGCACGCGTGACACCGAGTCTCCGCCTCGGTTTCTTCCCACCCTTGCCTTTCCTCTTACTATCTGATTGAGACGATTTCGCCTCGCCAGCATCTTCATCCAGATTGGCGAGACCACCCGAATCCAGTAGGGCGCTGAGTTCAGTCGCGTTGAGGGCACCACCACTGCTGGCTCTTTCCTTGACATCTGAAAGTCGAATCGGTTTCCCTCTTCCCTTAGTGATTCTGAGATAGGATTTCAGACGGCCTGATTCTTTTTGAATGTCTTTCTTTTCTAACTTTATTTTATCCATTCTCTTGTCGATACCGGCGATTCGACGGCTCATTTTCCTAATTTCCTTCCTAGTGAGATTATCAGATTCGAGTTCTGAATCTTCGGTCACCGAGTCTGCTTTCTGTTTCCGTTCTTTCCTTGTCGAATCCAATCCCGAGGTAATCTCACGCATCACCTCGATTTGTTTGACATAACGAGAATGAGCAAGTTCGGCCTCTCTTTTCCTGACCACGGCGGCTTGCAGTTCGAAGAATCTCTGGAAAGTCTCCAGTTCACGAGGCAGCGTGGGCACAGCCGTCAAGTCGTTATCAATCGTTGTCAGTTTCGTGTATGTGTCAGCCATCCATTCCTCAAGCACCGAGGCAGGTGGTGGAATGGCTCGATTCACCTCGTCCCGGTTTCGTCGATCCTTGTCTGCGATTCTCTTGACTTCGTGGAATCTCTTCAGCAAGGCTTTCCTTTCAGAATTGGCTTCCTCGATTCCACCCACCGCGACTCTCAGGGATTGGACCAGTTCCACCTGACTTTTTCGCTCGTCCTTCAATTTATAGAATTCATCTTCCAGCGAGCGCAATTCGCGGTTGAAATCAGAGCATCTCTCCTCAATCTCTTCATGAGCTAGGAGTTCCAGATCTGCGAACAGAGTATCGTTCATTCTTTCTCACCTCGCGATTGCTTGGACTTTGTATCAGTTGTCAATTTCGCCTTTGTCGATGTGCCAGATTGTTTTCTTTTAGCCCGAATCGGGGCCGTCTTCTTAGTTACACTCTTTCTTGCAAAGGAAGAATCTCCTCCCGCTGCGACCTTGTCTTTGGCTTGCATGAGATCTGGAAATCCTCGGTCGAGTTCGCCGTAGCCATCAGCCAACCGACGCCGCCAGTGAGCGATCGACTTGTCGGATTGAGCGAGGAGTTCTTTCGCTCTGTCCAATTGTCGCCGAACCTCTCTGAGTTCAGATTGCAAGGTGACCTTCTTCTCGTGCAATGGCTGAGCCTTCTCGACAGCTTTCAGCATATTTCGATGAGACTTGTCCGCGCTTCGAAAGAGGGTCGACATTTGTCGGCGCGAATCTATGTATTCGGCCATCTCTGGATTAGAATCGCGCCTATTTTTCAACCAAGATTCATTCTCCTCGATGAGTTTCTTGCGAATATCTAGCATCTTTCTCTCGGCGCGATGATCAAGGGCTGCCGTCTGTATCTTTTCCTCCAGATTATCGAGTTTCTCGAGCAGTTTCTCCTTCTTCCAGTTTGGGTCGAGGTTGATCATGCCGCCAGAATCGACGAGTGTATCTCGATTTCCCAAAACTGTAGGAAGCAGGTTTCTAGCATCGACTTGAGACGAATCGCGCGTCGTCTTCATTTCCGCTACCGATTTATTGGCTTTATCGTGGTTCTTGACCGCCCTCGCAACCCTTGGTTCGAGCTTTTCCTCTTCGGCTTCAAGGCTGCGAATAACCGTCGGCAACTTGTCTTTCAGCAGAGTTCGACGGTCGAGTAAAGCCTGCGCCAAGGCCTCCGGAGAGACTTGCAAGAGGGCCTGACTATCCATAGACAATCGGCCGAAATGAGAATCCGCAATAAAGGTCACTACGTGACCTTGGAAGGGGGTGCCCTTGATACACTGTATGATACCGAGGGGAAGTCGATGAGCCGTGTCTTTGCGAATGGCTTTGGGACCCGTCTATTGGTTTCAGGCCTGATTCTAGTCTTCCTCTGCGGTTCGGTGACAGCGGAGGAGAGATTCCAGATCGAGGATTCCGTCGATTGGCAGATCGAGATTCTTGATAGCACGACCAACGAGTTTTCCGAGAACGAATCTGCTCACGAAGGTGATACGATCAGTTTGTCTATCGAAATCGCCAATTCGGACACCACTGGAGGACACGATGAGTGGGCTTTCCACATCGAACTCGACGGCGAAGAGTCCCCTCCGTTGACGGGTTTCCTCAACGGCGACGTGAATTCGACGTTCGTCAACCTCTCTTTCGGTCCGCTGCCAGAGGGTGAGGTTCTGTTGGTGCTGACGATCGGCTCGACTGGGACCAGTGAATCACTGCTTCTTCTCGTCGAACCGAATCCTATCAACCTGACTGCAGCCGGTGGGCCAGAAGTTGCTCTGATAGGCGAACCGATTCACGTTGGTGATCTGTTGTCTGCATCGATTCTCGTCCATAACCAAGGAACGGAATCAGCAACTGTGCAACTTGAACTCGATGCTGGCGATGGCTCGCTGAGCCTTGGTCCACCCATCTTCATCAATCCCGGATCGAGCCGAGAGGTCTCAGCATCATTCACCCCCTCCATCCAAGGAGCCATCGAGGTGGAATGGAGGGTCTTGAGCCCGAATGGAGGGGTTGCCCGTGAATTGAATGGTTCATTCGGACTCGAAGTCCGGCCTTCTCAAACTCAGAATCTGGTCATCGACTCAACTCAGTGGACATTGGCAGATGGTTTGCAAGCAGAACTTTCCATCTATCTTTCTGAGGGACGCAGTCGAGACGTCATCATCGAAGTAGCGATTCTGGATCAGACGATTGAAGAGGTGATACAGAGTTTCATTCTCCACCTCGACCCTGGTCGCAGGGAGATTTCGCTGACACTTGGTCATCCGTCTGCAGATTCGATGATCATCCGTATCAGCGCAGACGGATGGGTTTCCACAGCTGATTTGGAGATTCAAACCATCCTGATTCCACCGTCTCTCGACCTATCAGTCGAATTGGGCGAGGTGAACCCGACGAAACCGATTATCGGTGAATCAGTTAGTGTGCCCTATTCCCTATCGAACGATGGCAACACTCCCACTCTCTCCGGAACACTTCAAGTCGTTCGAACCTCAGACGGCATGGTGCTCGATTCCAGAACCATCCAAGCCGTACCTACAGGTGGTTCCATCAGTGGTCTGTTGATGATCGAGTCTTGGCCCGATTCCAAGGTGGTGGAAGTACAGGTAATCTGGTTGACCAGTGGTATTTCAGAGAGTGTCCAGATTGAAATCGAGACATTCTCAGCCGATGACGGACAGACAGATCTGCCGTTCGATGTAATCGCCGCTACCTACGGAGGCTTGTCTGGCCTTGTCCTCGTAATGTTCATTCTAGTGGTCTATCGAACCGTATCTGAGAACGTACAGGACACTGGAAGATCCCGTTTCAATATACTTCGACAGGCTCGCAGCGTCCGTAAGAAGGCTGCAGCCGCTGAAAAGAGAGAAATCCCTTGTCCTGAATGTAGACAGCGGCTCAGCATCCCTGCATCTCACTCTGGGGCAGTGAAATGTCCAGCTTGTACAACGCGATTCCTGGTTGAAGCCGTAGGCGATGAATCTGCTACAATCCCCCCTCATCCAGAATCCGATCAACGTCGAATCGAAACCTCCGAGTCTACCCGGTCCACTGCGGATTCAACCCGGGAATTGATCGGCGAATCAACCGAGGAATCAACCAGAGGTCAACGACAAGACAGCGCTGACTCAGGTCATCAGGTCGCCCGCTCTCTCGACGATCAACTATCCTGCCCTAACTGCGAACAGCGTCTGCGTGTACCGATCGAGCGACGCCCCGTCAAAGCCAGGTGTCCAGCCTGTCGCAGCGAATTCATGGCGGAGGTGGGTGAGGAATGACCGTTCTCAGTGAATTCGAAGAGATGTATCTCAAACGATTGTTCGAAGTCCACAATGATCAACCTGATGCGATCGTCAAAACCTCCATGCTGGCAGAACTCATGGGCGTCAGTGCTGCTTCCACGACAGAGATGATTCAGCGCTTGGCCAAGCGCGACCTAGTCACTCATATTCCCTACAAAGGCTCGCGCTTGACAGCTGAAGGATTCATTGTTGCAGCCAGTATCAAGAGACGACAGCTTCTACTCGAGAATCTACTCTCCGACATCATCTGCTTTGAAGGCGACATCGTCGCTGCCGCATGTCGCATGGAACACACCATCGACGGTGAATTGGAGGCAGCGATCGATCGAATGCTGGGTTATCCCGAGCGAACCGCGAGAGGCGAGAGAATACCTGTCATCGAGAGACGTGTGCAACCCTTCGGTGCGGATCTGCTCCTGCCTCTCGCTAACCTGCCATCGGGCGCGCAAGGGCGAATCGAGATCATCGCCCTCGAAGGAACTGATTCCAAGACCTTGCAGGGGCTGGGTCTGGTGGTGGGCGCAACGGTCACATGTCTCGAGGGAGTGATTCACGTGGCAGGAGATAGAATGGATCTATCTGAATCGATACTTCGTCGTATACTCATCAGAGCGGAGGTCGGCTTGGATGAATGACAGTTCCTTGGATGATTTGTCAGACGGACTTGATGTCCTTGCCGATGATGTGCTCGAATCCGATTTAGATTCGCTCGAGCGGCAACCGGGCATCGTCGAATCAGCTCGCAGCGATGCTTCCAGCCAGTTGGATAGTCTGCGAGATCAAGAAAGATTGTTGCTGCGTCTGGACCGGCTTCTGATCAGCGGCGGGGCACGCTTCGTCCTCATCATGCCGCTGATAGTGATCATCAATTTCGGTTTGGCTCATTCTTATCGCAACAGCACACCGATCTGGTGGCTCGACCATATGCAGGATGTGGCACCGGTCGAGATGTCGACGGGAATCCATATTCTGTCACTGTTCATTCTCGTCGCCGATCTGACTCTGTTGCTTCTGTTGTTCCGTCTGTTGAGTGTCTCAAAAACGATTTTCCAGATGGAAGCCGAATCGTTGACGACGGTTGGATTGACCTTCAAGAGTGCCCATGGATACGCTGAGATGCGGGCCACGATAGATTCTTCCCGTCGTCAATTGGTGGCGACGATGTCATTGCTTCTGCTAGCTGCTGTCTTCCTCGCTGCAGCTCTTAGCTTCAGCGTTGAAGACGCCCTCTCCCCGCGTTTGCTCGCACTCTCAACAGGCACGCTGCTGGCAGGTCATGGCGTTCATCTGGTATCGAATCAGTCTCGCTTCAACGTCACCGAGCCTTGGGGTATGTTGGAGGCGTTCTCACCACCGATTCACCCCGCGGTTCTGCGTCGCCCGTTTTCCGATGTCATCAAAGCCCATGTCGACCCACTCCTCGCCTTCCGCATCACAGAGTATCTCAGAACCGTCGAAGGTGAAGTGAGAAGCGGCTACTCGATCAGTCAACTGCAGGAGAAACTCCTGCATCTTCTCCACCTCAGAAGACGCTCTCTGATTGATGAGGAGGAGTTCCGAGAGGCGCTTGAGCCGATGATTGGACCCGATACGATTGAGAGACTTTTCAATCATCCAGATCTCGGGGAAGAGACCTGGGACCGTTTACTTTCTCGCGCCCGCACTGACTGTGCGCCATTCTTCAGACTTCACGATCGTTTGCAGATGAGACAAGAATCTGGACGTGTCGGAAGCGTCTGGTTCGATGTTGATATGGAGAATCTGGTTGCCGGACCCGCCAATTTATTCGCTTTCGTACTAAACCAGACAGATGAACAACTGGATTTCATTCTTCGAGTTCAGACTCCTGATTTTCGACCCAATGAATGCGTTTACAGACTCAGGGTCGAGCCTTACGAGGAAATCCAACTAGATTCAATGCTGCCACCAAACCTTACTCAAACGCTTCCACCACTGATGGCCACAACCCGCATCATCTGGCAAAGCCTGATTCCTTCAGCAACCGGTGAGGCGACAGTCACCGTCAGACTGGAAGATACCGAAGGAAATCTCGTCTCAGGCAGGGTTCTGACTGTTCAGATACGGCCTGACTTGATGACGAGACTACGGCTGTCAACCGGCGCACTGTTCATCGTCGGAGCGATGATTGCTTTACTCTCGCCGACACTGCCATTCATTCTCTCCATTCTGGGCTTGTGACGAGGTTACAGGTCCATTCAAGAGGTCGACGTCCGTCGGCGGCTCGTGATGGATGCTGAGCCCAATCCTGGCGATGACGATCTGAGAACTCGTCTGCACGCTATGGAAACGAAATTGCGCAGAATGCGAGATCAACGCAATACTCACAGCGAGAATGCTCGCAGAGCCGCTGATTCGCGCAATGCTGTGCAAGAACAAGGCAAGACTCTGCGAGAAGCCATCAACGAGCGCATGGAGAGTCAGAAGGAGATACGTAACAAGGCTCGTATCCACAAGGCACGCCGAGATGAGATTCAGAATCACATCAGGGAATTGATTGCCCGCAAGCGAGGTCGGCGTGATGAGGAGCGAGGGTCTCGGTCCATCGTCATCCAATTAATGGAGACTGAGGGGGAGATCGAGATGATTGAACGTAAACTCGAGACTGATGGCAGCTTGACGCTCAAACAAGAGAACAAATTGCTGAAGCATTTGAAGAAACTGATGGGGAAGCGCGACGAACTGCTTCCTGCGGTCAAGGATCACGAGACCATCACCATCGATCTCGGAGACATGGATGAGTCGATATCTCGCCTCAAGGGAGAAGCCGATTCTGAACACGAGGCGATGATCGAAGCTCACAAGGAAGCCGACGCGATATGGGAGGAGATCAAGCCGATGTTCGAAGAGCGAGATTTCGTCCGAGCAGAAGGCGACAGGCTGCACAACGCTTTCGTCGAATCCAGAAAGTGTGCCGATGAAGTCCATTCGGAGATGAGCGGCATGTTGGATAAAGTCAATGAGATCCGCGATGAACTAAAGGCTCAGCGTGAGGAGCGTGCGAAGACCATTCGCGACCACAATCAATCTGTGAGAGATGCGCTGAAATCACCATCTGAGGATGAGGAACTCGCCGGCTCCTTGGCCGATCTGCTGCTCGAGAGTGGCTCTCTGACACTCGGTGGCACTGGCGCGACCGACACCGATGACAGTGGCAAGACTCGCGGCGGTCAGAACAAGGGCAAGCGCCGCCGATTGGGTACTACGCGTGGACCTGTCTGATTCAGCCTAGATAAGGTCCAGTCGCAGTCGAAGATACTCATCTCACCAGCCGCGCTCTTCCATTCGCACGCTGAGAGATTCGATTTCGAGGCCAGGCATAGCATCTCCAATCATCGCACTGGCCTCGGTGACGACTTTCGCATCCTCGAAATGATGTGTTGCTAGAACAATCGCATCCGCGGTATTCGCTGGATCTGAACTCTTGAAGATGCCAGATCCAACGAAGATCCCATCCATTCCATGATGCATCATCAAGGCGGCATCAGCCGGTGTCGCGATGCCTCCAGCTGAAAATGTCACGACAGGTAATCTGCCGAGTCGTACCACATCATCGAGGACACTCGAAATTTCTCTTCGCAGCTCTTCCATGCTACCGAATGGAGTATCCTTAGGACTGATGTCGAATGCTGAATGATCTTCGAGGTGATGATATCCTTCCATCATGACATCGACCATCGCCTCACGCCCCGCCTCATCTGTCTCGCGCGCGTGAGAGATTTCTGAGGCGACGAGGCGCGCGTGCTTGACAGCACTGACGACATTCCCAGTCCCCGCCTCACCTTTGGTGCGTATCATGGCTGCGCCTTCTGCCACACGACGAATCGCCTCGCCAAGACTCGTGCAACCGCAGACGAATGGAATGCTGAAATTGTTTTTGGCTATATGGAAGAACGGGTCAGCTGGTGTCAACACCTCTGATTCATCGACCATATCGACTCCCAGAGATTCGAGCACACGGGCTTCTTCATCGTGTCCGATTCGAGCCTTGGCCATTACGGGAATGCTTGTGGTTTCGATGATTTCCTTAATCAGATCCGGATGACTCATTCTCGCGACTCCACCGTCGGAACGGATGTCGGCTGGTACTCTCTCGAGTGCCATCACCGAGGTCGCACCGGCGTCTTCGGCGATATGAGCCTCGGCAGCTGTGACGACATCCATGATCACACCACCCTCCTGCATCTTGGCGAAGCCGCGTTTCAACAACTCAGTACCATGACGCATCTGGGTGAGGTCAACGCGGCGAGCCATGGTCGAGCCTGCCGGCTCATACACATCAATCTATTTCCAAGGCTTCGTGCCCCGTTGGACTGCCAACTCATTCATTCAGCGAGAACAGGAGAATCTCCCATCGCTATCGGCAGGTCGGCGCACTCGTCTTCGTTCTTGTCGATCCATGCTTCCTCCTCCTCAGGCACATCGGTATCGGCGAAGATCGCGCCTACCGGGCACTCAGCCACGCAGGCTGCGCAATCGATGCACTCATCGGGGTCGATGACGAGGTACTCATCGGCCTCCCTGAAACACTCCACAGGGCAGACAGCGACACAATCCTGGTACTTGCATTGCACGCATGCGCTGGTTACTACATGGGTCATGTCAGTCCTCGTCACTGCCGATGTTAATGAGAGTAATAAACTTGCTCAGAATCAAGTCGCTAAGACCCTTCTGCACAGCAGGAGGAGGGTATGCCCCACCAACCAATGTCTCAGTTTCTTCATTGACATGCTTCTTTCTCTTCGCTGATCCGCTTGGCCGTTTCTTCTGCGATAAGAAACGATTAGAAATGCTTGAGAGCATAATGAATCAAGATTCTAGACATTCTTCGATGAGATTCACAATCACCGTCTCTGGCTTCTCCCCAGGGTAGGATTCAATCTTGAAGCGCCCTTTCGCAGCCATCTTCCTCTCCACACCCCTCGCCATGCGCACCCGCCCTTGGACCAAATCGTCGATGTCGATACGCAGGTGGAGGATCTTGTTCTCGTCGATGTGACTGGAGATTCCGTCGTGCAGCAATTCTTCCAGAGTCTGCTTGCCCAATCGTACGAAGGCATCGCGAGCATCGCGTTTCTTCGTTATCGACGCTTCCAGAATTAATTGTGGTGCACCGTGGTATGACTTGTTTTTCTCCCGAGTCAATTCGACACCATCCCCAGCCAACCATGCCAGTGCGCTCTCAATCAAGGCGATGTCATCGACGGCGCTGCAATGAACACGCCAGACTGCACTGTGGAGACTCATGAGATGCGCGAGGGGCAAGTCGCCCTTGAAGACGACGCTGCGCCCCAGTCAGAGGTGGTGTGTTGGGGGCTTTGATTCATATACTGGATGTAGGTCGGTCGGTTCGCGAACGGGGTAGCCCCCGATAGACGAGGTGTCTCTAATGGCAAAGGGTGCAAAGGCAAGGGCAGCGGCACGTAGGCAGCGAGACAAGTGGAAGTCCAAGCGCTGGTACACGATACGAGCCCCTCGAAACCCATGGTCCTTCAGAGTGATTGGAGAGACCATCGCTGAAAATTCCGAACAACTCGTCGGTCGTCGTTACGAAGTCATGCAGAACGAGCTCGACGGCGATTTCTCGAAGATGCACGTCAAGGTGGTTTTCCGCATCACCGAAACCGTAGGAAATGATGTTCTCACGGAATTCATTGGTCACGATGTGCTCAAGGATCACATTCGTCGACAAGTTCGTCGTGAACGAGGAAAAATCGATGATACCGTGGATGTGGTCAGTCAGGATGGGTATTACATCCGATTCAAACCTCTCATGATCTCACGAGGTCGAATCAAGGGCAGTCAGAAGGCTGAGATGCGCGCTCGCGCCAAAGATGCCATCCTACAATTGGGTGCGACTTCGACCTGGATTCAACTCCAGAAAGCAGTCCTCGACGGTACGATGGAAAACAAGATCAAGGAAGCAGTCTCCAAGATTAGTCCTGTTCGTACGGTGATGATTCGCCGAAGTCAATTGATTCAGAGCGGGGTTGTGGTCGAGCGAGGACCTACACTCGATGAAGTCTATGCTGAAGAGAAGGCAGCAGCAACTGCGTCGAGTTCGGAGGTTGATGTTCTTGCAGCTGCTGAAGCGAGTGCGGAACTCTCTGAGACTGCGGAAGGAGAAGCAGAATCTGTTGAAGATGAGGCAGCCGAAGAGGAAATTTCCAGTGTCGATTCCGAAGAAGTCGATGCAGAGGATGAATCAGATGACGACGACGCTGATTTAGCATCTATGACCGTATCAGAACTCAAGGATTTACTTCGTGCAGCCGATAAACCAGTCTCTGGAAAGAAGGCTGACCTCATCACCCGTCTTCAGGAATGATCGAGTTAACATGGCCGTCAAGCCAATGAACAATTACCGACCGGCTCTCCATGTGAAGCGTATCGCAGTCCTCTGTGGGACAGGGATGAACCAGTTGGTCAGTGACTTCGAGAAAACGGGTTCGTCAGTCAAAAAATTACGAATTGAAACTCCCTGGGGCGATGTTCCAACATCCTTGATTATTGCTTCATCTGGAGAAATTCTTCTCATCGACCGACATCATAGAGAAGGACCGAATCGAACACCTCCTCATGAAATTGAACATCGCGCAAATATTCACGCTGCGACTTCCTCAAATCCGCAATTGATTTTGAGCATTAACTCGGTCGGCACGATGCGTGAAGATCTCCCGCCTGGTTTGATTGGGGTATCTGGCGATATTCTGGATTTAGCCACTCGACCTTGGACATTCTACGATGACGATGCCAAACACACAGATCGAACTTCGATTTTCGACTCTTCTGCCTCAAGCATTTGCCGGTCGATCCTTGAGGAATTACAGGGAAATTGTCCTGATGGATTGATAGTAGCGCAATGCATTGGTCCACAATTTGAATCACCAGCCGAGATTGACGCCTTGGTTCGCCTCGGCGCAGATGTGGTCGGAATGACATTGGGCCCAGAATCTCGGCTGATTGCAGAATCAGGAATTGCTCACGCAGCCCTTTCGTGCTCATCAAATTGGGCTGCGGGCAAAACCCCCGGTGACCCTGCCGCTGAGATCGACCATCATGAGGTCGATGCGATGGCAGCCACTTTGCGTTCGCGCGTGGCCGCCTGTATCAAAGTGCTACTCGAATCCGATTGAGGTGATTAGATGATGGATTGGCGGCACGGATTCGCATTGATGATCATAACAATTCTACTCTTCTCAGCAATGATTCAAACGATGGAGATTTGGGACGAGGCTGAACGCGAGCATGATAGGAATTGCAATATCCTATTGAACCAAGGAGGAATTAATCTCCAGTTATGCGAGGAACTCGAAGCGGATTCATCAGCAAAGTTGGCAAGATACACACTTGTAGCATTTTCATTCATCATTTGCGGGGTCTCAGGCCTAGTCCTATTATTACCGGCGGGCGAAGATGGATATGTCCCTCCTCCGGGCCTACGTTGATGGAGTGCCTCCATTACCAATCCGCCATGAGCAGACCATCGAGGGTCGAGGATTGGATTGAAATCGAAGCTTCTGACTCACCAGACGGCTCTTGGCTGACAATGATGTCTAGAGTCGCTGCATTCCATCATAAACATGATTTCGCATCTGAGGAGAACAACGGTCACGACATGGGTTATCGCGTCGCTTTGACCGTCGAGGAATTAGGCGAGTTCGCAGCCGCGATAACCAAAGGAAAACCAAAAGAAGAAGCGGCCGAAGAGCTTGCAGATTTACTGATTCTTATTCTCGGTCACTCTTTAGCGATGAAAATTGATCTAGAGGCCGAATTCCACCAGAAGATGGACCGAATCATGCAGCGACCCGCTCGACGGGGCAACCTTGGAATCAGAGTTACAGAATACACTGGCGAGTAAGCGCCTGCTCGTTCGTTAAGAATCAGGTGCGTATGACTGATTTATCGAAGTGAATCATCCGTCAAAATTAATTTTCACAGAGCCTCGAGCAGATATGTGGGCCTCATACAGGTCGTGCTCTTTGCATCCTTTGATGCCAGCGACGATATTCGTTGGAATCGTCTCGATAGCGGTATTGAAGTTCGTCGCTGAACTATTGTATAATTGGCGCTGATCGGTAACTTGGTCTTCAATTTCTTTGTAATCTTCTTGTAGGGCCATGAAATTCTGATTCGCTTTCAGGTCTGGATATGCCTCTGATAGGGCTAAGAGTTGGGGTAGGCTACCGCCAAGGAGAGTCTCCGCTGCTGCTACGCCTTTCACGTCACCTGCGGCACTCGCTGAAGCGAACATATTGCGCGCTTTCGCGAGTTCCATGAAGATGCCTTCTTCGTGGGCAGCATATTTTTTTACGATAGAGACCATATTTGGAATCATATCGAATCTTTGCTGCAATAGAGTATCGACATTCGACCAAGCGCGCTCGACATCTTTCTCCAAACGAACCAAACGATTCCATGCGGAAATAAACCACATAACCACTGTCAAAGATATGACGCCGCCGAAAAGCAGAACAGGTAGATTTGCTGCGACCATGAGCCGCCTAGACCTTCGCGTGTCTTCAACCTTGACCCGTCATCAGAACCCTTGGATAATTGATTAACCCGCTGCTTGGAAGGCCATTACAGTCGCAGCCAAGGCTCCTGCAAAGATAATTGGAGGGATGATACGGTACTCAAACTGGCTGCGAACTTTAGCCAATACACCCAATTCAGATCCTCTCTCTAATCGAGCTTCAAATTGAGGTGCATCTTCTCCATGAATTTGAACTAGTATATTCTGCCCTCTGCTCCAAAATTTTTCCTCCTTTAATTCTTCATTAGGCCGAGGTATCGCTTTACCAAGAATGTAGCAAGGATCTCCGAGCGAAAGCCCCCAAAGTGTCCATCGATGTTTTAGGAGAGTTTCGCCGACTAAGGCGGTACTCAAAATCGACCCAAAAAGTGATGAAATATCGATGTTGTGGGGAACTTCCCATCGTCTCATATATTGACCTAATTCTTTGAAACTGAATGTATTGGGTCTAACAAGAACACCCCCTGTCCCATCATGTAAGATAAATGGATGATTTCCATCTTGATTCTGAATTGTCCGCCATTCGTGAACAGTTCGTGTCCGAAGTCCTTTCTTTGTCATGTATACTTCTATGCGTCGAATGTAAATCTCGTATTTCCATCGCCAAGCATGCAGGTCGTCGATACTACGACTCGCGTCCCCTCCAACTTGGACCGTTGGCGCAGGTGTACTCCACCGACGGACTTGGCCAACTAATTCGAGTTCGCCAGCCGCGAGCGAGCGAATCTTGGACGTGGGGGTGTCGATCGTTGCCTGCATTCTTTTCGCTGTTTGAAATGAAGTGACTGCGATAATGAGTGAGAGGGTTACAGGACCAAACATCATAAATATCTTTACGAAATCAATTTCTTCACCAGTCCAAGGAAGGACAATGCCAACAGAAACAACGACAAACGTGGCTGGAATTGCATACAGTGCAATTATCGTTCCGAAAATCCCGACTGCTGAGATTGTTGCAGGCTGAGGAGTGCCAATCACAGAGGGGTGCTCAGTAAGAATCCCGGTATGATCCGCAGAATATTTGTCTTTAACATCCCAATATTCGGGGCCAGGTGCATCAAATACCCAGCCTCGATCATCGGTGGTCGGGCTATCTGTATAAGTGCCTGTCCAGAAACTGGATTTGTTTGCACTTCCCTCAGACCTTATTTGGAAATCTCTGGGTAATTCGCTCCGTCGAATTTTATCATACTCGACCTGCAATCGAGTCGGTGTGCACACGATAACTATCATCGAACCAATAACAGATGCTATCGCACCTTTCGCGATCGCGGCGACCTCACCGGTAAGTACAGCATTAAATCCATTCACCACTCCATACCCAACTAGCAACATGCCGATTAGCCAGATGATGACGGCAGCCCCCTTAGGGGGGGTGAAATCAATGAATCCTCCATCAGTGAATTGCACTGGAGCGTTGGTCTCTTCCACAATCGTTACTGTCTAGGCATGAAGATTAAGTTTGGCCCGTCATTACACGCCTCTTGGATATTGCTCACTGATTCTCCAAATGCAAATAACCTAGGATTTCATCCAGATCGAGTATGTTGTTGCATATTTATTCCCTTCGTCAGATTCAATGCGTTCGACGATTTCTTCCTTCCATTCCGAACCTTTCCATTCGGGGAATAGAACATCACCACTTCCAGATGTGTGAACGGTCGTCATATGGATTTCATCGACTACATCAATAAACATCGCATAGATCTGTGCGCCGCCGATTATCCAACATTCCTCACGTCCCGCCGCATAGGCGATTTCTATGGCGCGGCCGGCATAGAGGGCAGTTTCAGCCCCCTTCGCAGACCATCCAGAATCCCGCGACATGACGATATTGACACGTGCCGGTAGCGGCTGAAACGCATCAGGAAGGGATTCCCAAGTCTTGCGTCCCATGATTACAGCGTTGTAACCGTCACCCTCCGTCAGCAGTTTGAATCGAGCCATGTCAGAGGGAAGTCGCCAAGGCAGATCGTTGCCCCGGCCGATGCAGCCATCCTCGTCCATGGCTACGATCATCGCTTTTTTCAAAGAATCACCTCAGATAGAGATCGGTGCTGAAATATGTGGATGATGTTCGTAATCGATGATTTCGATATGTTCTGCAGTGAAGCCATCGATATCCGTGACAGAAGGGTCTAGTCGCAGTCTTGGCAAGGTCAACGGTTCGCGCTCAATCTGCAATTTCGCCTGATCGAGGTGGTTGAGGTAGAGGTGGCAATCTCCCCCCGTCCAGATGAATTCCCCCGCCTCGAGGCCACAGACCTGAGCAATCAGGCAAGTCAACAGACTGTACGAAGAGATGTTGAATGGGACACCGAGGAAAGCATCAGCGCTCCTCTGGTAGAGTTGGCAGGACAACTTGCCGTCGTTGACATAGAATTGGAAGAAGGCATGACACGGCATCAGGGCCATCTCATCCAATTCACCGACATTCCAAGCCGAGACGATGATTCGACGAGATTGTGGATTGGTCTTGATCATCTCCACGGCATTCTGGATCTGATCGACCAAGCGCCCGTCAGGTGTTTCCCATTTCCGCCATTGTTTGCCATAGACTGGCCCGAGGTCGCCCTTCTCATCCGCCCACTCATTCCAGATTCGAACCTTGTTGTCCTGCAGGTATCCAACATTGGTGTCGCCCGAGAGAAACCACAGCAATTCGTGGATGATACTCGGCCAGTGGACCTTTTTTGTCGTAACGGCGGGGAAGGAATTAGATAGGTCGAAGCGCATCTGATGACCGAAAACAGAAATCGTACCAGTCCCTGTTCTGTCCGACTTTTCCTCACCCTCTTCGAGGATGCGACGCAGAAATGAGATGTATTGCTCCATGCCGACTGCTTTTCCTGAACTGCGATAGTCCATCAAAGATGCGGCTGGAGCTCCACCGCTCAAGGCGCCCCCAAGCGTCTGAGCGTCTCTATCAATTGATCAGTGAAACCACGGTAATAAGCTCTCATGATGGATCTCTGTCCATGTTCATCGAGTGACAGAAGATTCTGGACATTTTGATCATCCAAGTCACCCCCATTCGGATCGGCGAGCCAATCTCCGAAACTAATGGGTTCGTCGATGATGACTTCGACACGCGCAAACGGATTGACCACTGGATTACCCGGTGCTATCACCGAGCGTGCTCCAAGAATCGCCATTGGCACTACCGGAACATCTGGGAATCGTGCTGCCAACCTCGCCACACCCGTCTTTCCGCGAGCCAGAAACGGCGGATCGCTCCGCCTCGATCGTGTGCCTTCGGGAAAGATTCCCATGAGACCACCGGAACCGAGCACATCGACAGCTCTGGCGAGGGCGCCCGCAGCACCGATATCCCTCTCAGTCTCGATCTGACCTGTCGAAGTCATCAGTTTCGACATCTTCGGATCATCAAAATGCTCCGCCTTCGCGAGATAGTGGACGGGCCTGCGAGCCCCCATGATCTTGACGATCGGATCGATGTGGGAGGTGTGGTTCCCTGCGAGAATCGCAGGACCCGAACTCGGAATCCGATCCAAGCCCACATATCGCACATTCGAGATGGAGCGGACGAGAGGTGGAGCAACCGACATTATGGCCTTGTAGAACAGCGGTGTCCGGAACTTCTCGCCAGTTCCTTCGAGTCCGACCAACTTCGACACCCGAACCAGAGATTCGCTCGACAGACCTGCCATCGCTCGCGCCATTCAGACCTCTCGCTTGATGGTTTCCTTGCCTCCGATGCGTTCATTTCCTCTTCTCTCCGGCATCCAATCATGCTAACTCGCAGGGTTGTGGGGCTGCTTCTTTTCGCAATCATAGCAGTTCCCACCTTCGCCCCTGCCGCAGCCGCCACAGAGTGGGATGATGACAATTGGTTGTGGAACATCATCGGGCCTGAGAGGCTGGCTCTCGGAGATGAATTCGGATGTCATGGTTACGAGGGCGTAGACATCCATGATGAGCCATGGGCTATTTCAGGATGCCGCGATTATCTGACTGCTTTCACGAATGCTTCCAGATGGGGGCAGAACCCGGTTTCATTCGGAGTGCCGGCAGGTGAGATGGATTCAACGACCGCTGACCATCTTCATTCGAGTGGATTCCGAATCGTCGGTGACCTATTGGAATCCACTCCCTCACAATTACACAAGATTGACCGAACCACCAGTCTCGAAAA
The DNA here is from genome assembly GCA_002498525.1 of Euryarchaeota archaeon UBA58. Lineage (GTDB taxonomy): Archaea > Thermoplasmatota > Poseidoniia > Poseidoniales > Thalassarchaeaceae > MGIIb-O1. Next base: position 10,953 of record DAHR01000016.1, on the reverse strand, counting down.
GGGCCAAACCGAGATGTCAGCGCTGGAGGATGCAGCACAGGACGAACTAGTCAGCATCTATTGGGTTGCGCGCTGGCACGATGTGAAAATCCGCGAAGACAAATCGGCTATCTCGCTGCTAGAATCTCAAGATGTATGGTTCACGACTTGGGGTGAATGGTACATGCATGAACGCGCCAGCCACAGAATTGGCGGCAGTTATCTGGATAATCAGACAATTGCAGTCGGATTAGCCGAGGACGAACTCTGGAGAGTCCCGGGCAGTGTGCTGATCGAATGGGAAATCGAGCCAGAGACCATCACCATGCTCGGAGGCGTTGAACACGAATTGTCTGCGGATGAGCAACACCTTCACGCAGGATACCGATTCGTTGAAAATGGACTCATTGCGACATTGTCGCCTGGAGAGTACCTCTCTTTCTCGGCCGCTAATCATGCCCCGGCATTTACTATTACACCCATGACCACCTTCAACGGCCTCCATCACTCAGTCGTAATCGTCGGCCATCACGTGACCAATCTGCACGAGTGGTCATCCGATTTCTACGACTCACCATTGCGCTTCACCTGGCTCATCGAGCGTCCCGCAGCGCTGGTGATGGATTGGCGACTTCCGGTCATCGCGGTAGCCGTCCTGATCGCCACACCGGTGACAATCAAATTCCTTGTCAAGCGCGACCAGCGAATCTCAGAGAATGTCGGGTCCATCGATTCGGACACCGACTGAACGCATCGTCTCGACAATTCCAGAAATCACCTCGCTCGACAGAACCTCGGGCGCGTGAACGCCCGCTGGAAGCATGTTCGGGTCGGCGAGCCATGCTTCGATGCAGCAAGCGGTCACAAGCCCAGTCGAGCGGGCCATCGAATGCCCATCATCACCACCATAATCCTCGAGTTCCCATTCCATCACCTCGCCTTTTCGATTCTGGGCCCGTACCCTCATCCAGGTGAATTCGGGAATCTTGGGGTCGTACCACCATTGGCGAACAACATCCTCCTCATCCAGAGTGCCAGCATCCCGCTCATCGATGTACTTCTGGATGTGTCCGGGCCAGCGCACGGTGAATTCTGACATCTCAACTGCTGGAATCGAACTCAGTACCGATCGCAGCCCATCGGTCAGGAATGCTTCCATCTCCCCCCGCTCACGAACATCGATCAGATGTCGTTGGCTGAGCGCTGGCAGTACGACCTGCTCCCCATCCCTAATCACCCGCGCAGGTCGACTATACTCAGCAATCACATCGGTTGGAGAGAATGGAGCCATGTAGAACCACTCGCCATAAGGCCCAGTCGGATTGCCGCCAACCCAGACTTCGGCTTTGGCAAGAGGCCCCATCTTCCGATCTGCAACAGCCAACAACATGTTCGACAAACCCGGAGCAACACCGACATCCCACAGAATGCTCGCACCGTAATCAAGTGCTTTCTCATCATCACGGTCAGGAGTGAATTTGCTGAAACTCAGGTCGACGGTCCGGTAACTGCTCTCCGCCAGATATGTCGAAGCCACATGGCCAATCGAACCAGGAAGCATGTTCACCACCATATCGACCGCCCCATTCTTAGACATCCCCCCCACGGCATCCGTCGCATCTTCTGGGTGAACATGGATACCGGCAACACCCATGACGCGGTGCGGTTGCCAATCGTAGACATGCACTTCATGGCCCGCACCAGCAAGACGTTTCGCAACATAAGAGCCGACCAAGCCAGCTCCAAGGCAGTGTATGACGGCCACGCGGTATCGAGTCGGTGACGGTTCTTGAGGTGTGATGGTTGGCGTTTTCAGTCTCTTTGGCGGCGATTAGTTGATTGAGGAGGGAGGCAGCGTCGGGCTGTGGACGATAGCAGACGCATTGACCCGTGGTCTTCGGAGCAGTCGACTGACTACGCGCGCATAAGCGATCAATTCGGGCTTGGCAGCATCGACATCTCGAAACTCCCCAACCCCGGAATCCTCCATCGTCGAGGCATCGTTTTCGCTCATCGTGACCTCGACGTCATCCTCGGTTGCATGGAACGCTCGGACCCCTTCGGCGTCCTCACCGGCTTGATGCCCAGCGGGAAGATGCATCTCGGCCACTCGATGGTCATCGACCAAGTTCGCTGGTTCCAGGAGCAGGGTGCTGACATCACGGTGACCGTGGCCGATCTAGAAGCGCTTGCGACGCGCGGGACGAGTCTGGCTGACGGGCGCGAGAATGCGCTTCGCGAATATGTTCACAATTATGCCGCTCTAGGACTTGATCCATCTTCGACCAACGTCTACTTCCAGAGCGGCAGGCCTGCCGTTCAGCGACTTGCTTTCACCCTCGGCAGGCGTACGAACCTCTCCGAGTTCGAGGCTATTTACGGATTCAAAGGCGACACCAACCTCGCCCATGTGCAGGCACCATTGGTTCAGGCTGGAGACATCATTCATCCTCAGTTGGAGGAGTTTGGTGGTCTGAGGCCGATAGTGGTTCCAGTCGGTGTTGACCAAGACCCTCACCTGCGCTTGACCAGAGGCTTGGCCAACAAGACCCATTGGTTCAACGTCAAGGCTCGAAAGGCAGGTGGCTTGACTGTCACGCTATCTATTCAGGACGAGAATCTCAATGTCTTCGGAGTGGGGCCAAATGGCCGCGTCGATCGTTCGACTAGAGAGGCGATCTTCGCGCGACTCAAAGCCAGTCTCGTGCCTATGGGTTATTCCGATTATATCGCCAATCCGAAGCACGGCACTCTCGATGTTCCTGGAGCTAAGTCCAGTGACGCGGCTCAGGTCCGGATGTGTGTCCTCGCCCTTGAGCGCGAACTCGGCGGCATGGGTTTGATGCCACCGTGTTCGACCTACCATCGCTTTGCAGTCGGCATGACTGGAGACAAGATGTCCTCGTCCAAGCCCGAGACGACAATCTTCATGGATGACAGCGTCGAAGCGATGACGAGGAAGGTCAAGCGAGCCTTCAGCGGCGGCCAGCCAACCGTTGAGGAGCACCGATTGCATGGCGGTGATTGTTCGAAGGACGTCGCATTCCAATATCTTCAGTTCTTCTTCGAATCCGATGATGACGAACTCGCGCGGATCGCGCGTGAGTACGAATCAGGCCGAATGCTCGCCGGTGAGATCAAACAGATCTGCATCGACAGTGCCAGCGAATGGCTCACTGATCTCGCCGAGAAGCGAGACATGTGGGACGGACGACTCGACGAATTCCTGGCGCCGGACGCTTTGTGATTTGGAACGGGAGTGGTACAGGGAACACAGAGATGATCCTAGCCAGCCGACCACGTGGACACTGGAAGTCGATTATTCACCAGTGCCCTAGCAAAATCGCCCCATATCTCTCTGCGACTCTGGGGTTGATTCAATTATCGAGGTCACTGGAATCGATGACTGGAATCTGTGGTCCAGGAGCGAGTGAGTCGATTTCTTCAGAATCGAGTTCCCACGAACGGGCCTCTTCGTGAAGAATCTGAGAATGTCCCATCGGGTCGAGCAAGATCAATTCTACAGAAGCCTCACCAACTCGCAGAGCCGATAAACTCCTCAGTAATTCTTCACAGGCACTCACATTCTCAGCGCCTTCCTCACCATCTTCCAACGAAGAACGGAGAATCAAGCCAATCGCATCCTCGAACCTCTTGAGCACACCCTCTATGTTCGAGATGTATCCAGTCGCATTCTGTCCCGGTTCGACCTCCAAGCCGAGCTCAACGATTCGGACCGTGCAAGACGAGGAGCGAACGACACGAACGGACATATGGTCTGAGGATTCGACTTCGAAGGACCATGCTGTGGCCTTCCGCCCCTCCGCTGGGATGAAATCAGTATGACGCCAGCCACATGCATCGCAGACCAGAGTCATCTCCGTGTGTTCTCCGAAATATGGAATCTCAGAGGAGTGGACAATCAGAGTCAGACCTGATTCGGAGTTACATATCGGGCAGTCCTGATCGATCGTGCTCTCCATGTCAGGACCCCATCAGAAGAGTGATCCGTCGCTCTTCGAGATGTCAAATTCACTTGGAAGCAGAAGCAGTCTGGATTGTCCGAGTCTGATCACTTCACCTGCGAGGTCTCCTTCAACGAAGTCCTGTATCTGATCGACCGCCATTCTGAGTTCTGTTTCGGTGTCTATCAGTCTGCGCATCTCAAGGATCACGATATCACCGTCCGAGACCCAGTCAAGTATTTTCGAGGTCCCCGTGATATCGTCCAGTACGGCTCGATGTACAATCACATCCCCCAACCCTCTTGCCACTGGTGCATCACTGTACATCTCGCCGAGGTCGTGGTAATCCTGACCAGCCTCAATCGAGCGATTACCTGCGCTCGCTGGCAGACTCGGCATCTCGATCCATCGAGGCTCGGGGCGATCTTGTTCTACCACGACTCGTTGCGGACAACCATGCTCCTTGAGCAATACGGTCGGTGAAGTGCTGGCCAGAACGATATGCAGACTTTGGCTGCTTCTTCCTAACTCTCCCCGTCGGATTGATAAGGGGCCGGAATCGAGTCCTCTTCGCTGGGAATGGTCTCTCAGGCAGGTGAGTCGAAGATGGATGCAGTCATGGACCCGGTCAAGACAGGCACGAGCACAATCGGCATCACATTCAACGGCGGTGTCGTCGTCGGCGCTGACCACAGGGCGACGATGGGACATTTCATCGCCAACAAGAATGTGAAGAAACTGTTCAAGATCTCAAATAATGTGGCCTTGACAACCGCCGGTCTCGTCGGTCATGCACAATCCCTCTCACGCGTTCTGGCAGCTGAGTTACGCCTCTATGAACTGAAGCGGAGCAAGCAGATGACGGTGAAAGGCGCGGCCACTCTTACAGCCAACATCCTCGGTGGCCGACCTCATTATGTGCAACTCCTCATCGTTGGTACAGATGCAGACGGCCCCAGCGTCTACAGCATCGATTCAGCGGGTGGCGCGATTCCGGATGTTTACTGCGCCACCGGCTCAGGCAGTCCGTTCATGTATGGTGTCCTCGAGGACCAATACAAGGATGGTATGACTCAGAATCAGGCTCTCAAAGTCGCTGCGAAGTCACTCCTTGCATCTGCGCAGCGTGATGCCGCGAGTGGCAATGGCATGGATCTAGCTGTCATAACTGAAGCCAAGGGATTCCAGAAATTGTCCGAAGAGGAGGTCGCAAACCTCCTCTCAAGCATCTGAACACACTCCACGGCTTCGCGCCGACTCAGCCCCCATTCAAGGAGGCATCGGAACGAGGGTGGAGTTTGACCGAAGGAGGTCGTTGAATGAGATTGACGTTATCAGAAGTGAAGCAGAAAGTATCGAAACTCGTACCCAAAGACGTCGACTATGAAGTTGATGTCGAAGCTGGTTCAATCGCCATAATCACTCGAAAACCGGAGGCTTTCGGAGGACACGGTCAGTCATTGACGGTCAAAATCGCCAAGACCGTGAAGCGCCGAGTCGTAGTCAGACCACACCCCGACATTCTCGCTGATGAGCAGACGGTTCACCAGAAAGTGAGCGAGATCATTCCTGCCGAAGCGGAGGTGCGTAATGTCTGGCTCGACCCCGCTCTCTCAGAGGTGATTCTCGAATGTGACGATCCTGGCGCTGCAGTAGGCCCGAAAGGCATCCACATCAAGAATTTGAGAGATGAGGTTGGTTGGTTGATCTCCGTCAACAGAGCCCCGGCCTTCGAGAGCCGCACCCAACACGACATCCGCCGTTATCGCAAAGAGATGGCCGTTGAGAGGAAATCCCTGCTGCGTAAGTTCGGCACTCGCATCTATCGCCCGAAACGGGGAGGTGAGCCTTGGGTGCGAATAACAGCGCTGGGTTCCTATCGCGAGGTCGGACGGGCGATGCATCTGGTGACCACCAACGAATCTCGAGTACTTGTCGACGTCGGCGCCAAGCCGACGATGAATCGCAGCGAGGTCCAACCCTTCTTCAACGCACCAGAACTGCTGCCTCTGGACAATCTCGATGCAATCGTCCTGACACACGCTCATGTCGATCACATAGCGATGTTACCCGTCTTGTTCAGGTACGGATATCGAGGTCCAGTCTACTGCACCCCTCCTACTCGCGATCTTATGACTCTCCTGCAGATGGATTACATCAAGGTCGCACAAGCCGAGGGTGCAGAACCGCCGTATTCAAGAGCCGATATTCAAGAATGCATCAAACACGTCGTCGATATTCAATGGGGCGACAAGACCGATGTCGCGCCCGATGTCAAGATCACTATGGAGAATGCTGGTCACATCTTGGGATCATCAAGCATCTACATGCAGATCGGTGAGGGAAGTTCAGAACACCGACTTCTGTTCTCTGGAGATATCAAATACGAGCGCTCATGGTTGTTCGACGCAGCGACGGTTCGATTTCCGAAGGTTGAGACTCTTGTCATCGAATCGACTTATGGCGGACCACAGGATTTCCAACCGAATCGCTCTGATGCGACACAGGAGTTACAGGATCTCATCAAACTCGCACTCTCTCGTGGCGGCAAGATATTCTGTCCGGTATTCGCTGTGGGCCGTTCTCAGGAAGTGATGATTGCGATCGACCAGTTGTTCAAATCCGGTGAAATCAAACCAGTGACTGTCTGGATCGATGGAATGATATCAGAAGCGACGGCGATCCACGCCAGTCATCCTGATTTCCTCAATCGTGAACTGCGAACCAAGGTCCTCAAGGGTGGGGACGAGAACCCATTCAATTCCAGTTGGTTCAAGAAGGTCGATAGTCGTGAACAACGCGAATCTCTGCTCTATGACCCCTCTCCGTGCATCGTCCTCGCGACTTCTGGAATGATGACTGGTGGACCGATCATCGAGTACTTCAAACACTGGGCGCCAGAGACCAACAACACGCTCTGCTTCGTCGGATATCAAGCATATGGAACCCTCGGTCGTCGTCTCCAACAAGGCCATGCGGAAGTTCCGTTGATGGACGGGGGGCAGACTCTCATGATCCCTATAGCTTGTAATGTGGTCACCATCGACGGCTTCAGTGGTCATTCAGACCGTCGGCAATTGATGGATTATGTCCGTGCGCTCAATCCAACTCCACGCAAGATCATCTGTCATCATGGAGATGCCAAGACCTGCAATGCCTTCCGACAAGGTCTGCGTGATGAATTCCGTGTCCAGACCTATGCACCGGCGAACCTCGAAACACTTCGTTTGAAATGAAATAGAGTCAAGTCGCTCGACTCGCATCCCAATCATCACGACACTGGAATGTCGAATCCTGCCTCGATCGGGTCGGAAACTTCCTTTCCTTCTTCGAGAGTGCTGGATTCTTCTTCATCTTCAAAAAGTTCTATCGGATCCTGATCGTCGCTTCGCACCCAGAAGGCATCCTCAGTCAGCGCGAGAAAGAGGAAAAGCGGCGTCAACAACAGGTAACTCCAGACTTCCATCGTAAGCATCTCATCCCGTATCAGAGCATTGATTGATGCTGCGATCAGAAGCACGAATCCGAGCCAGCCGACGATGACCCTGCCCCGAAGCATGACCCCCGAATCCAGTCATGATTCAAGAAAATGATTCATCCTCGTGCTCCAGACAGTCTATTGAACCCTGAATACGAGGTCGGCGCGTGAGCAGTGGGTGGAAGATGCTGCGTTGTGCTTGCGGCCACTCATTCGGCTCAAGAAGAGGTGGCCGTCCATCCTGTTCTCGTTGTGGTGAATCGACAGGTATCGCAACCACAGGCATCTACGATAGTTCTGTGCAGTTGGCCGAAGCGATTGCCCATGCGAATCTCCCCACGGAGATTCGAGAGGACGTGGAATCCCGACTCAAGAGGGGTCCTCGACTCCGTGAACAGACCCGGAAACGCGGCGGCGTCGAACTCATTCACCGAATAATTCGCAAAGCCACTGCCAACAATGGAGAACTGACGTTGGCGAAGTTACGTGAGTCACTAGAGGTCGAGGGAATCGCGGAACCGACAGCCGAGGAGATTCTTGGAGATGCTGAGATACAAGGTGTCCTCTTTCGCTCAGCGACCGACACCTGGCGCTGGCTTTAGTCAACTTCTTTAGCAATCCGCAGGTGGCGCGAATACCCACGGGCCTGTGGGTTAGTCTGGTCTATGCTAGATGCTTTGGGAGCATTTGACCCTGGTTCGAATCCAGGCAGGCCCACCACCCCTCTTTGCAGCCGAGCTGTCGCGCTCCGCAGAGCGCGAGTGTTCTCAGTTGAGGTCGCTTCGCGACCGACTCAATCTGTTCCCGCTGGGACTTCAAATCAGCTGCTTCAGAGGAATGAAATCCCTTGAATTATACTTCCCATATTGGCTTGTAGCTAGAGGTGTTTTTCAATTGCTTCGATGTCGAAGAAAGAGACTGCCACTTGCAGCGCTCCTTCTTTGGAGAACCAGCGAGCCTCTTCGATTTCGTCGTCTTTCGGTACAATTTTTTCGGCATCGATGTCTGCTTCGACGCGGTAAGTGAATGAGAGCCAGTTGATGCCGTCTGGAGTGAATATCTCTTGACGAATTATCGCCGAATCCTCGCCGCGCCGCGGCTCGCCAGACTCCCCCTGAGGATCGGCGATTCTGATATTGATTCCAAGTTCTTCGAGGGCTTCACGCTCGGCTCCGGTTCGTGGATGCTCAGCATAATCCACGAAGCCACCTGGAAGGGTCCAACATCCGCTGAAGAATCCGCGGGTGACCTTGGCCATCAGCACTTCATTTCTGGGGTTGACGATGACAACTTTGCTGACTACTCGGTGCAAGGTTCGGTAGACTGATTCACGTGCCACCGGATCGACTTCGCTGTCACTGATCACCGCATCCTTCCACGCCCACGCCTCCGGCCACGGAATATCAGGGGTTGCGACGATGATTTCGTGCATTTCTTGTCCTAATCTGAAGTGGTTGGTACGTTTCGCCTTCCATGTCAGCCCCATTTCCTCGGCTTCTGCTGGTGTTGGAAGGCGTAACGAGAAGCTCGAATCGGCTATGGTTGCCCGGCCCATTCTGGGGACTGCGGGTCCATTTCCATCCAAGTCAACGAGCAGTAACTTGCCATCGTGTTCGAGGTGGATGTGTCTTCGGACCATTTGACCTACGACCCTTTGGTGGGGTCGGGGGAGATGAATGCGACGGCTCAGTAGTCGAGGATATCACTGAGTTGAGTTTTATAGAATGCAGCAGATTTCTGTAGGCTTGAGAGTTCCGAATCTTCCAATTCCAATTCGACGATGCTCTCGACACCGTTTCTCCCGAGGATGACTGGTACTCCAATGTAGACATCCTCGAGTCCGTATTGTCCACTCAAGTAGGCGCTGCAAGGCAACATGCGCTTGCGGTCATTGAGGATCGATTCTGCCATGATCGCTGCGGCTGCGCCGGGTGCGTAGAAGGCGCTGCCGCGCTCCAGTAGCTTGACAATCTCTCCTCCACCGCTGGCCGTCCGCTCGCATATCGCGTCAATGGTATCGGCATCCATGATCTGGGTTATCGGGATGCCACCAACCGTGGTGTAGCGCGGCAATGGAACCATCGTGTCGCCGTGGCCGCCAAGGACCATCGCCTGAACATCCTCGTTCGAACAGCCGACTTCCTGCGCGATGAAATGTGTCATGCGGGCCGAATCCAAGATTCCTGCTTGGCCGACGACGCGCTCGGCAGGGAATCCGGTGACTGCTCGCATGTGGTAAGTCATCAGATCGAGAGGGTTCGTCACCATGACGATGATCGCGTTTGGTGCGTGGTCGCGTATTCCCGCTCCAACTTGGGAGATGATGTCAGCATTCTTGCCTATCAGATCCTCACGGCTCATTCCCGGCTGGCGTGGGAATCCTGAGGTGACGACGACCACATCTGCGCCGGCGATGTCCGCGTAATCCATGGTGCCAGTGATCTTGCCGTCGTAATTGAGAATCTGACCGCCCTGGCTCATATCGAGGGCCTTGCCTTTGGCGAAGCCCTCGTAGATGTCGAGTAGCACAATCTCGCCTACCTTGCGCTCGGCCAGCATGAATGCGCAAGTCGCGCCGACATTTCCAGCCCCGATGACTGCGACCTTGCGTGCTCCACGTCCCATAATATGCCACCCTTGTTGACTCGGCGCGGCAATTCAGCCTTAGCCTTTGGTGATGCAGTAGTTCACTCAGGACAGACTCAATATTCAACCGATTAAATGTTCAATCTGATTTTCGAGGAGAACACATCAGTCATCGATTCCACTGCATTCACTGTTTCTATCACCGCGTACCTCCGAAGTTCGGTTCTATGCTCGTGCATGCCTGGTTTTGATCGCCAACCAGAGAATGGTCAGGGCAGCCAAGGAAAGAGCTGGGATCATCGCATATTGCACATATTCCCAACCGTATATTTGCAGGATAGCGCCCGAGCCAAATGAGGCAATCGTCACGAGGCCCGCCACCAGCACATCGTTCAGTCCTTGCACCTTCGCCTGTTCCTCACTTGTGTGTGTCGTCGTCAGCAGACTTGTCGCTCCGATGAAACCAAAATTCCATCCGAGCCCCAATGCGATTAATGCAAAGTAGAAGTTTTCGACCTCATCCCCACTGACACTGATGAACGCCGCGATTCCAAGGAGTGTAAGGCCAATCGTGATCACTCGTAATTGACCGATTCGAGAGATTATCGCGCCGGTGAAGAAACTCGGCGCGAACATCGCTATGATATGCCAGCGAACCACGTCTGCAGCCGCCGCGGTGGTGAATCCAGTCGCTGTCATGGCCAGTGTTGTAGAAGTCATCACAAGCGTCATCATCGCGTAGGAAACCATGGCGCAGATTACTGCAACAACTGTTTTTGGTTGAGTGAATATTTCTTTGAGATCTCGACCGGACTTTTCTCCTTTCTTTCTCCGTGGTGGTGTCGGGATATCGAGGAATAATAGTCCGAGCGAGCCGATTACATTGATTGCGATTACTGCGAGATAAGCGCCAGCATAAGGGGTTGAATCTATTGCATAGGCTGT
>DAHR01000011.1:66940-67763 GCA_002498525.1 Euryarchaeota archaeon UBA58 | reverse complement strand
TTCGATATCAGCATCAATTCCAGTACAATTGATTGAGCAGACAGCGCGTAGATTAGTGTAAACATCCACTGAGATGAAAGAGATTGCAGTCCCCTCTTCTTGAGTAATTTCGATATCAAAAACACTGTATATTTCGACCCAAAAATCCTCTATAGAAATGACTTGATTCATCAATATCAAATCCATCCCCTCATCACTCATGGATGCTAATGTTGAGGAAAGTGCTAGGATTGTACCGACCAGAACTCCACAACTACCATCCAAGAAATTCTCAAATGCAGCCTCAGAATGTTCAACATTTATTGTGGTCATTGTCATCCCATATTGGCTGTAAAAATTCAGTATCGAGGATTCTGCCATTGAACCGATTACAACACAGATATTGGCTCCATCTAAATCCAAAAGAGAGGTTGCACCTTCAAATTGGGCGAGATTCACGAGGAAGAACAGTTCAGTATAATTCTCTATATTCGTCACAGATTCGGAAGGTGAAATCACCCCATTCAAACTGTGCAGAGTCGGAACTGAGTTGGTACCATTGACGAAATATGTATTCGTTGTCGAATTATTGTAATAGTTGTAATTTGCAATTTCTATTGATGAATTGTTGAGAAAATCCATAATCATCTCAATGTCGAGTTCATCGGTCCCTCCAGCATCTGGATCTCCTCCGGTACATCCGGCGAAGGCGCTCGTTGTCAGTATCAAAACTAGGGCTATGGCTCGTGTGCTCATGGTAGCCAAAACGAATTCCCCGATTTGAACCTTGAGTCGAATTTCAATTTTCTTTCAGCAATCTGCAGATACAATCTCGCAGCAGCAG
>DAHR01000011.1:61386-66743 GCA_002498525.1 Euryarchaeota archaeon UBA58 | reverse complement strand
CCGCTTGTCACTGGTGTCACGTGATGGAGCACGAGTCCTTCGATGATGCTCAGGTAGCTGCTCTGATGAACGAGAAACTGGTCTGCATCAAGGTCGACAGGGAGGAGAGACCCGATGTCGATGCACTGTACATGGCTGCATGTCAAGCGATGACCGGTGCTGGTGGTTGGCCGCTCAACGCATTCCTCGACCCACACACGCTTCGCCCCTTCTTCGCCGGCACTTACTTCCCTCCCGAACCGCGCTTCGGACGTCCTTCATGGCAACAACTCATCGAGATGCTTTGCGAGGCTTGGGACGGTAAACGTCAGGATATCCTCGACAATGCCGAGCGAGTGATTCAGCATCTGCGGTCGCAGGATGGGCAGGTTGAGTCTGAAGATGATCCGCGGGCGATAGTCGCCGCTTCGCTGATGGCTTCCGGACTACACTCGCTGAAACTTCACGATTCGGTTGACGGTGGCTTCGGTGGGGCGCCCAAATTCCCACATCCGATGGAATTGGAGGGGCTGATTCGGAATGGTTCGACAGATGCTATGGTGGCTGTCGAACACAGTCTGAATTGCATGGCTTCGCGTGGATTGTTCGACCATCTGGGGGGTGGTTGGCACAGGTACTGCGTCGATGCTGCTTGGGCTGTTCCGCACTTCGAGAAGATGCTGTATGACAACGCATTGTTGCTTTCTGTGCATGGGCTTGCACTGCGGATGGGTGTCGGTGAGGCTGACATGCATGAGCGCGTGATCGACCTCACTCTGGGCTGGTTGCAGCGCGAGATGCTTGACCCTGATGGCGGCTGTTGGTCGACCCTCGATGCCGATTCTGAGGATTCTTCGGGTCGCAAGGAGGAGGGTGAATTCTATCTCTGGACTCCCGCCGAGGTCGAGGCGGTTCTGGGTCCCGAACTCGCATCATCGGCATGTCAATACTGGAGCGTGACCGATGAGGGCAACTTCGAGGGAAGTGGGCGCAGTGTCTTGGCGCTTGGCGAGGTTTCGGGTGAGATGGATGAGGAATCTCTCCGCTCGAAATTGCTTGCGGCGAGGGCGGAGAGGCCGAGGCCGGGAACCGATGACAAGGTTCTGACGTCGTGGAATGGCATGCTTCTGGTCGCCTGTTCAGAACTCTTGGGAGAGGCTGCAGAGTCTGTCGGTCAACACCTCGCGATGGGCCTGCTGCAGCGCTCGAGCGCTGAGGATGGTTCTGTTCTGAGGACTTGGCGTGGCGAGGTCAACGGAGGAGCTGGATTCCTCGACGACCATGCTTGGGCCGCTCTGGGATTGTTGCAATGGGGAGTACGTCACGACTTGGCCGAGCCTGTCGAGCGGGCTCTGGCGATCACGGCTCGAATGCTCGATTCCTTCGCTGACGTCGAGGGTGGATTCTGGCTGACCACTGCCGAGCATGGCGAATTGCCGATTCGACAACGCTCGGAATCGGATTCTGCGATTCCGGGCGCAACTGCGGTCACTGTAAAACTGCTCGCGAGCCTCGAGGCGATTCTGCCTGAACATGCCGATGCGGCGCTCTGGCGGAGTTCCGCAGAGGCAGCCATCAAACGTCTGAGTTCCTCGCTCAAACATCGAGGTCCGGCCTACTGGAGTCTGTTGAACGCCGCTCAGGACTTGCATAATCCGTGGGCGATCTGGCATATCCATCACGATGGGAATGAACCCCCGGAGGCCGAGGCTCTGCGGGCTTCTGCCCCGCCGCGCTCCTTGGTCATCTCGAGCAAAGTTGTCGAGGCAGGCCGCGACCGCGGCGATGCACCTTGGCGAGCGTGGTTGTGTGAGGGGCTTTCCTGCCAACCACCGATCGATGATGCAGCCGAACTCAGATGGTGAGTGCCGGCTGTCAATCGAAGTCGAACAACGTCTCATTCGGCGGTTTGCAATTGGTAGATGCGATCGCGCAGAGCGGCTGCGCGCTCGAAATCAAGTCGCGCGGCTGCGATTCTCATCTCCTGTTCCAATCTCTTGATCAATTTGGATCGGTCATCATCGGATTCGATTGGCTCGCCGCCGATACCGTTCACTGCATCACCGGCGGCGATGACCCACTCGGGCTGGCTGATATTGTCCAGAACCGAGTCTGTCGAATTCCACGCTCCTGCGCCCGCACCCAGCCCGAATTTCTTGACGATGCCATCCAGCCCCTTGCTTCCGGGCTTTTTCGCCACCAGTCGGCGCCCGCCGCCCCTGCCTTTGCCAGCAACACCGGCAAGCAGGTCGTCAGCTTCCGAATCCATCACTGGCAGAGCCTTGCGAATCGTCGTCGGAGTGATACCATGCGCCGCATTGAACTCCGCCTGCCGCCGGCGCCGAGCATCCGTCTGCCCAATCGCCGCCTCCATCGCTGGCGAGACCGAGTCCGCGTAGAGTATGACCCGCCCATTGGCGTTACGACTGGCCCTGCCGATGGTCTGCAGAAGCGAGCGTTCGTTGCGCAGGAAGCCCTGTCGGTCAGCGTCGAAAATCGCCACCAGCGAGACCTCGGGAATGTCCAGACCCTCTCTCAAGAGATTGATTCCGACGATGACGTCGATGTGTCCGATTCTCAGCGCTTTGATGATTTCTGATCTCTCGATGGTATCGATTTCAGAGTGCAGATAATGCGCTTTTATGCCCATCCGTCCCAAGTAAGCCGCTACCTCCTCCGCGAATTTGATGGTCATCACCGTGACCAAGGTCCTCTCGCCCCGCTCGATGCCTTTGTTGATTTCACTCAGCAGATCGTCGACCTGCCCTTTGGTTCTTTGAATCTTGATTTGTGGGTCGAGTAATCCAGTAGGTCGAATCTCCATTCTGACAACGCCTTCGATGCCAGCGATGATCTCCTCCATCGGACGATTACCCTGCTTCTTGTCGACGTCCGCTTCGCCCGCGCCACCGCCCGACTGCGCGTGCAAGAGACCTTCTGGAACAGATTGTCCCGTGACCTCAGCGAGGTGGCGCAATTCGCGCTCGCCCGGAGTCGCACTGACGTAGAGCATGGTGGGAATCAATTCCTGGAACTCGGCGATTCTGAGGGGTCGATTATCGTGGGCGCTGGGTAGCCTGAAGCCGTAATCGACGAGATTCTTCTTGCGCGACCAGTCGCCCCCGAACATGCCTCCGGTCTGGGGTAGAGTGACGTGTGATTCGTCCATGATGACGAGGTATTTCTGTGCGTCACCGTGGTACTCCTCGGCATTGTGGGAGAAGAAGTCCAAGAGACAATATGGGCGCTCGCCAACCTCGCGCCCGTCGAAATGCTTCGAGTAATTCTCGACGCCTTTGCACGAACCTATCTCGCTGAGCATTTCGAGGTCGAACTTGGTTCGTTGCTCGATTCTGTGGGCTTCGAGGTCTTTGCCTTTCGAGGTGAACCAATCGATGCGTTCATTCAACTCGAACTCAATGTCTTCCATGGCTTGCAAAAAACGCTCTTCGCTGGTCATGTAGAATTGTCGAGGGTGAATCCAAGCTTCCTCGATCTCGTCCAAGGGCTCCCATGAAACCGCCTCACAAACTTGGATTCGCTCGATGCCATCCCAGCCGAACCGAACCCGAATCGGGTCATCTCGGCTGGGCATCCAGATGTCGAGAACTTCCCCTCGAAGGCGCACGTCGCCGCGCGTCAAATCGCTCGTCGTGCGCCGATATTGCAATTCAACCAAGGCTCGCATTACGTCCTGCGGATCGCACTGCTCGCCAACGGCGAGATGGAGGTGTCCCGCTTGGAAAACCTCAGGGGGGTTGAGTCCATAGATGACTGAAACAGTGCCGATAGCGATGACATCCGGGCGTGAAACCAGGCTTGCGACCGTCGAGAATCGCTCCTGTTCGATGCGTTCGTTCATCTGTAATTCCTTGTCGATGTAGAGGTCGCGTCCAGGGAGGTAAGCCTCGGGTTGGTAATAGTCGTAATAACTGACGAAATACTCCACCGCATTTTGGGGAAAAAGCCCACTCATCTCCTGCCACAACTGCCGGGCCAGAGTTTTATTGTGTGAGAGAATCAGTGTAGGCAAGCCCAATCGCTCGATGATATTGGCCATCGCGAAGGTCTTGCCCGAGCCGGTCACGCCCATCAGGATACAGCGCTCTTGACCGGCCTCGATCTGCTCCATCAACTGCGCAATCGCTTGTTCCTGGTCGCCTGCAGTTTCATATTCGGAATGCAGGCGGAACATCGATACTTCAGACATTTTTCTCACCTCAAATGCCTAATGCATTGCTCGCCGACTCAGAAACCATCAGAGCAAGCAAGAGAACCCATCCGGTGAGCATTGAGACACGGAAGAGAGTCGTTTGGAAATTTGCGAAGCGCTCACGGGCGAGAATAACAGCAATATTTGCGAGCGCCATCAGCCCAGCTGCTGCAAGGAACCAGATCTCATGGATAGGGTCGGCAATGGCGAAGCAGGCGAACCACAGGAGGGTGAATTGAATCGAGGTGCGAGTAGTTGCTTCTTCGCCAAAGCGAGCAGGGAAGGAATGTATTCCATTCGCGCGGTCGTTTTCGACATCCATTCTTGCATAATTGAGGTCAAATGCAGCAATCCAGAACATCACACCGAGTGAGATGAAGAAAATCCCTGGATACCAATGCAAATCGGTAATCGCAGCCCAGCCATGAACATCTGCGGCAACCGCCACCCAAGCTCCGGCAGGTGCAAGGCCCAGACAGAGCCCGAGCCAGAAATGGCACAGCCAAGTGATGCGCTTCATGTATGGGTAAATCACGAAGACCAGCACAGGTAACCACGCCATCATCAATGCTACTTCGTTGAGTTGCCAGGCGCTGAAAAGCAGCATGATCAGGAAGACGGTTGAGAGTCTGTAAGCCGTCTTCATCGACATTGAGCCTGATGCGAGATGTCGGCTCGCAGTGCGCGGGTTCGCTGCATCGATGTCGCGATCTATGATGCGGTTCAAGGCCATCGCCAGACCTCTTGCTCCGACAGCGGCGATCAAAATCCAGAGGAGGTCTTCGGGTTGAGTGCTATACTCAAAATTCGCCAAAATGAATCCAATGAGAACGAATGGTAAGGAGAACAGAGTGTGTTCGACCTTGACGAATTCGAGAATTTCCTTGACGCCCATCTTCTCACCTCTCCTCTATTTCACCGCTCACAGATTATTCTCTTCGAGCCAAGCATCGACCTTCGCCTCAACCGCCGCGTCGTGCAGAGTCACAGCCGGCCATCGCCGAACAGGCAACGGGCCCTCGGTACTCGGAATCGGTGCGGTCGCATCCCATGCAATTCGCGTTCTTGCCTCATCGAAATGCAAATCGCGAGACACTTCGAAGCGGCAGAAAAGTTGCCACAACAGCCGCCTTCGCCAATCATCAGCCGAGAGGTCAGCATCATC
>DAHR01000011.1:1246-61275 GCA_002498525.1 Euryarchaeota archaeon UBA58 | reverse complement strand
GCAATATGCGCGCGCTGCGCTGCCGCGGCCTCCTCGTCAAGGCTCTCCATCGAAGCATCCGCCCGCGGCCCGCCCTCGATATGAGTCGTCACCACGAGCATCGAGGGCCGCAGCATTCGAACTGCAGAAACCCCATCCACCATGCTAGCGATTTCGGCAAAACCATCCCCCGGTCCCGAGGGGATATCGGAAGCGCTTTCAGGGTCGTCGAAGGTCGGCGTGGAGGCGTCGATGACGACCTTCGAATGGACATTATCCCAAGGCGCAGCATGAGCCAATGTGTCGGCGACTTGACCGTCCAGGATTTGGATATCGTGAGCGATATTGACCTTGGAATCGAGGGCATCGAGGAGGGCATCGAGGTCTTTCACGGGGTGGTTCGCATCGGTTGCAACTATTGATTTCAGGAACATCATCTGCCCCGCTCCGAGCAGTCCAAACGCTGTCTTGCGAGCCTGTCGCGGGTATCTTTGTCGGCTTGCGACGATTGCCAGATTGTGGAATCCGGTCTCGAGTGGAAGGAAGAGGTCGACGACGTCGCGGTGTTGGAATTGGAGCACCGAGAGGAAGGCCTCGCCAATCGCTTCACCGAGGAAACCATCCTCCATCGGCGGCAGCCCCACAATCGTTGCCGGGAACACCGCATTGCGCCTGTGAGTGATGGCTGTGATATGCAGAATCGGGTATTCTTCGGCGAGTGAATAATATCCGAAATGGTCGCCGAAGGGACCTTCGAGTCGCGTTTCACCCAGGGTGCTGTAGCCTTCGATGACGAAATCTGCTTCAGCTGGGATGAGCAGGTCGTTGGTGAGGCATTTTGTGAGGGCGAGGCGGCGGCCTGCGAGCAGTCCTGCGAATTCGTATTCTGAGAGGTTATCCGGAAGAGGTGAGATCGCGCTGAACATCAATTCTGGTGGGCCGCCGATGCAGATCGCAACATCCATTCTATTGTCGCTGCCGTTATTGGCCATCTTCTCGGCGGCGGATTGGGCGTGGTCGGCACCGTGTTTGTGGCGCTGCCAGTGCAGACCTACTTCCTTGGGGCCGAAGATTTGTCCGCGGTACATTCCCATGTTGTGGATTCCGGTCTTGGGGTCTTGGGTAACTACGAGTGGAAGTGTGATGAATGGGCCTCCGTCTTGAGGCCAAGTCGTCGGAATCGGAAGTTTCGTGAGGTCTGGATCGGCCATCCTCACCTGTTGACAGGCACCTTTGCGCACGGTTTTGGGCGCCATCGCTGCGCCTTGTTTCAGCAAGCCGATGCCCTTCCAAGGCGCCTTGAGAATCGAGCCGATATCTGGTTTCATCAACTCGACCATGCGCTCGCCGATTTCCCCCGGCTCCTCAACGCCGAGCGCCTTATTGGTTCGCTGGCGGGTTCCGAAGAGATTCATCGCCAGAGGAAATTCGCTGACCGTACCATCCGCAAGTTGCGGCTTCTCGAACAGCACTGCAGGCCCGCCTCGCTTGACCAATTTGTCTGCGATACAGCCCGCCTCGAGGTAGCAGTTCACCGGCGAATCCACCCTGCGCAACTCGCCATCAGCCTCCAGCGCCTCGAGATATCGAGTTAGGCTGCGCCACGTCATCAGCCCCGCGTAGCGATTCGTTGTTGAGAAGGTTCGCTCACATTCACTTTCGGCCAGTGCCCCTCCACGCTGCTGGAAATGGGCTGAAGCCGACTCTACGTTATGTGGCAAATCTCTTGGACGACCACGCATCCTTTGGTATCAGCCCGCAAGCGGATACACGGCCGCCGAGGGCCTCGGCCCCCGCGGTGCACCCAAATTCACCAAAGTCGTCAATTCCGATGTCTGGTTGTGACCGAGTTTCCGTACCACTGCGAGACATCGCCTTGTTATTATCCAGCATCACAGAACGACGCCGTACACAACCGTGCGCGGCGAGGGTTTCTTGGACTGATGCCTAACCCAATTGACCGTGGGCGAAGATATCACGACATGCGACGTGCTGGTGATAGGCGCAGGTCCGGGTGGCGGAAATGCCGCACTGCACAGCGCCCGCAACGGCCTTTCGACGATTCTCATCGAGGATCATCCGGCGATCGGAACACCGGTTCACTGCGGAGAATGCATCTCGGATATCGCTTGTGACAATCTCAACCTGAGCCTGCCAGAGGACGTCATCTCGATGCGGGTCGAGGGTATCCGCGTCATTTTCCCCGACGGCACCGCCAAGTGCCTGAGCGAGGAGGGCTATGTCCTCGAGAAGCATCTCTTCGAGCGCTGGATCGCCGATGAAGCGGTAGCAGCAGGAGCCGCTCTCCACCTCTCGCACAAACTCCGAAACATGGAGAAGCAATTCGATGGGGACCGTTTCACTGGCTGGCTGTGCGAGGGCAAGGGCGAGCAATTTCCAATCCTCGCCAAAGTCGTAATCGACGCTTCTGGCGTCGCTGGGATATGCAACAAGATGCTCGACCTCAACCCACGCCCGGAGGTCATCGCAGGCATGCAATACGAGATGCTCGAAGTTCCGAATGACGGCTACCTCGACTTCTACATCTGGCCGGAGTACGCCGAGAAGGGCTACCTCTGGATGATCCCCAAATGCGACGGCCGAGCCAATGTCGGCCTTGTCACAGAAGACAAACCGAGGGCCAAGAAGGCCCTCGACGAATTCATCGAAATCACCCATTTCAAGGGGCTTGAACAAGTTCCGCCACAATGGAAGGAGAAGGGTAACCCGGCCTTCGGAGGCACCATCCCGATCTCCGGCCCCCACGAAGTCACCTACGATGATGGATTGATGCTGATCGGAGACGCTGCAGGCTTCACATCGCCGCTTTTCGAAGGCGGCTCGCACCTCGCACTGAAATCCGCCGTCTTCGCCGCAAAGGTCGCCGCCGAGCAGATCGCGACAGGCGACCTCAGCTCTACCAGAATGTCCCGATACCAGCAATTGTGGAAAGACGAATTCCCGCCATACGACAAGATTCTGCGGGGGAAAACCGCATTGTTCGACCTCTCTGACAATGATTTGTCGTTGATGGCGCGCTGCTTTCCCGACGAGATGAGCGAGATGGGTCCTCACGGAAAACTCGCCGTCTGCCTCCGCATACTTCTGCGCCGTCCGAGCCTCTACGCTCGGAGAATCATTCCAGCGATGCTCTCATTCGGTTATTCACGCGCGAAATTCTACGGATGGTGATTCGATTCTCGCCACAATCGGCTTTCTGCTGATGCTGCTCGCTGCTTTGACGAGTCTGCTGCAGATTGCTCTGCCTAGGCGCGCGGGAGACCCGCTCGCCCGACACACGACTGTGGCCGCTCAGGTGGCTCCCTTCCTCGTCCTGATGATGGCCTTCATCGTCGACGCCTCCTCCTTGGACTTGGTCGCGCGCTACGGTGGGGCCGACCTGCCGCTGTTCTACCGCATCTCAGCGGTGTGGGGTGGACGGGCTGGTCCATTGCTCCTGTGGGCTGCACTTCTGGGGCTTGTGACTTGGTTCATGGCAGGGCGCAGTAACCCGATTCCTCTTGAGGTCAGATTGCTTCATGGGATGACTCTGATCGTGCTGTGCATCTCTTGGATTCTGGCTCCTTTCGCTGCTGCGACTGGTGTAGTTGGGACGCTCAATCCGCTACTTCAAACCGATTTGATGGTGATTCATCCGCCCCTCGTTTTCTCTTATTATTCGCTCTGTCTGGCTGTCGCCTGCGTGGCTCTGGCTGGGTTGATCGAGGGGCGGGATGCAAGGGTCGTTCACGAGACTCAACTGCACTGGGCGAGGGCTGGTTTCCTCGTCGGTGCAGTTGGCATCGGGCTGGGTGGTCTTTGGGCATACACCGTTCTTGACTGGGGTGGTTACTGGGCTTGGGACCCTGTCGAGACCGCTTCGATTCTGCCTTGGTTCGCCCTTCTGATGATTCTTCACGCTCGCGCGCGGACCGGCGAGGGTCGCTCCTCAGCGATGACCGCCTCGCCCGCATTGGGCTTGATCGCAGGCGCGCTGGCTATCCACGCGACTCTCGTCACGCGCGCCAATGGAGTCTGGGCTTCGGTGCATTCCTTCGTCGGCAATGAGGATGCGAAGATCTCCGACGATGCTTACATCCGAATTCTGCAGATCGCCGACCAAGGCGCTGCCGGCATCGAAGTCATGGCTTACCTGATTCTGATGCTAATCCTCGCCGGCGCCGCTGTCGTCTGGTTGCTCTGCCAACAACGCCAAGCGATGTCTGAAGCCGGCCACGAACCCTTGACTGCGACGAACCCACCTCTGGCAACCGTTCTGCTCCTCGCCGCCGCCGCGGTCGGAGCATGGATAGGCTCGAGCGCCATCACCCTCGTCGGCTTCGCCCTGATGCTCTTACTCGTGCGTGGGCAAGCCGAGCACCCCCCGCTGCAATGGGTCTTCGGCGGCGTATTCCTGATGCTCTTCGCCAGTTGGACCTGGACAGCGACCATTCCCCAAGCTGTCGTCGGCATGGCGATTTTCCTCGGACCTTGGATGATGTCGGCCGAAGAGGAGGACTTGCCGATTCTCGCCGCCTTCCAGAACACTGCCGCGCGCACCCGCCTCGCACGCTCGATTCCATGGTTCGGCGGCGCAGCATTCCTCGGCCTGACGTGGCTCCTGCTGACCGCCGAGATCGACGGCACCAGCCTCGCAGCACACGAGTTCTACGGTGCACCGATCATCGCACTCGGGGTTCTCGCTCTCACCCTTTACGCCTGGGGCCGCAGCGTCGAAGCGCGAAAAGGCAACATGATTCTGCTCGCCACGCTCGCAGCATCGCTAGCACTCGCCTTCAACGCAGACCGCTTCGCCTTGCCCGGTGACCCGGAACTTCTGCTCACTTCGACCATCTCGCGCGGCGCCATCAGCCTCTTCCTTCTGACCTGGCTCTTCCTCGCCCTGCCACCGACGATTACCGAGGTCTGGAAGACGGCTAAGCGCACTATTCCCTCACTGCGCGCGCAAGGCATTCGAGCCCGAAGCAATGCAGCCCGCCTGCGCTACTTCGGCTCGCACCTCGCCCATCTCGGCATCCTTCTCCTGCTGATGGGCCACGTCATGACGACCACTTTGGTCGACCGCGCCGACCCGAGCCATCTGGTCGCTCTCGAGAAGGACGTCGCGACCGAATTCAACGGCTACGAACTCATTTTCAGAGATACAATTCTCATCGACGATGACGATCCGGACTACCCTTACGCCATCGGTGAAGGATTCGCAGGCTTCATCATCGAAGTCCAAAAAGACGGCGAGCCAGTTGGCGAAGTCACTCCGGGGATTCTGCGTTTCAATTTCTTCCAGCAGCGCTCGGAGGTTGACAGAATCGTGCGTCCGAGCGGCGATTTGATTTTCATTCTCGATTCGACTCAGGCAAGCGTCAGCCTCGGTGCGATGATGTCAGGAGAGATCGATGAAATCACCCAGATTCGCGTCACCATCCACGACCTCCAAGGATCCCACCTGGTCTGGACCGGCTGGGGATTCATCATGCTGGGTGGGCTGTTGGCTCTGCTTTCCAGCGAGCGCGGAAATGGGGCTCAAACCACATCCGAAGAAGAGGAATGAAACGCTCTCTGCGAGTGCTGGGCGCGATCACTTCACTCACTCCCACCAAGGCTGATCGCTTCCTCGTCTAGGTGGCGAAGAAGGAGTTGGAAATCATTACGCAAAGTAAACTTGTTCTGGGTACTGTTGATCGAGGATTCTCTTCACCAGACCAGCGATTGCATCCATACCGAAGATGCACAGTGGATTGGTGGGTAATATTGCACGTTTCATTTCTTCAGGCATGAGAAATCACTCAGTACATCGGTTTTGTCGAATCTACGACCTCTGCGTTGACCGAGTGAATCAAAAAGGGGAGATAGGTCGGCGGGTCGCTCGTAGGGGGCAATACCATGGATACCGGAGCCATCGTTCACATCGATTACGACCTGTATAACGTCGGCAGCGGCGATTTGATTGAGACCACTCGTGAGGATATCGCGAAGGAACACGAGCTCTTCGATGAGAACCGCACCTATGAGCCGATGATCACCGTGATTGGTGACGGTCGCTTGATCGGCGGCTTCGAGGCTCACCTCGCTGAAGCCGAAACCGAGACCGAATACACATTCGATATCGAGCCCACCGATGCTTATGGCGAGCGTGATTCCTCTCTCGTCGAGACCATCTCGCAGAATGTCCTGATGCGCAGTGTCAGTGACCCGAACATGCTGGGTATTGGCGCGCCTGTGGAGATCGGCGGCCGCAACGGCGTCCTGCAGATGCTTCGCGCCGGCCGCGCTCGCATCGACTACAATCACCCACTCGCCGGCACAACTCTACGCTACACCTACACCATCGTCAAGGTAGTCGAAGACCGCTCCGAGCGCGTCGCGACTCTGTTACAGATGAACACCGGCCGCTCGGACTTCGAAGTCGAGTTCGAGGCTGACGATGTCACCATAACTCTGCCAGATTCAATCGCTTACGACCAGAATTGGGCTTACGCCAAGTTCAGTCTCGTGCGGGCTCTGCGCGAGCACCTCGAAGTCGGCGTCGTTGTCTTCCGCGAAGTACACACTCCGCGTGTCGCTGCAGAAGAAGAAGAGTAATCATCGCTCGCATAGCGAGCGATATCAGCTCATGCGCTGAGTGATTTTCCTGGAAACGCTTCAGTGAATTGCTGTTGGGGCACTATCCGCAACAGGTTTGTCCGGTTCCCACGTTATCATTCAGTGAGAGAGGCAAGCCGCGCTGTAATCTAATACTGCATAATAATCCAGAAATCGTCTCAATGAATCACGGATGTCGCCCCGACAGACCAAATTCTGTTAGCCTTCGATCATCAAACAGATTCTTTTGTGACTGACTCTTGGGGTGGACGCCTCGATGACGACGATTGGGTGACTGAGCCTTTCGGCTTTGACGTTCCCTGTGAGTACCGAGAGGCACCTGCTTACACCTCAGAGGGTAGCAGCATAGCGCTTGGTTGAAGTCAGATGTTCCCCCCGTTGGAAGTGATGAGGACTCAGTCGATGGCAGTCTGGATGCTGCTGATTCTGCTGGCCTCGACGGTCAGCGCCGGCTGCATCGGCCTTGTCATGCAGCGAGAGATTCTCGAAGGAATGCGCGAGAAACCGGTCTTCATCATGAAGGAAGACGGTCCCGAACCTTGGGATGTGACATTCGAGTCCGACAGTCTCGAAGCCATCTCCTACACCAATGAAACCATCATCCAATTCGACGATACCGTCGCCAAACTGACGATTGTCTTCAGGGCGCAGTTCCCTTATTCGAGCCTCCTCGAAGAACTCGTCGGCAACGAGACCAACCAGTACCGCTACGTCGAGGTGCGCCTTTGGGAGCCTGGCGTGCGCGAGGCAGGGGGTAACCCGTTCTGGGAGGTTCGAGCGACTCAGGATTATCCTCTCGAACGCGTTGAATTTAGCGGGAATTTCTTTGATGGCAACTGGCTTGTAGAGATCGATGCCCGTGGCTACGGCTGGAACTCGCCGCTCGAACCAGCATCATTCCACGACCATTTCGATCTTACTGTGACCTTGACGAAACCCTGTGTTCACTTCGCCGAAGTGCACGACGTCGGCGAATGCACCGATTTATCCGAACTTCAATCCGAGTGAGGCGGCCCTTTGGGGCAATGCGCAGCGCTTATGAGGGGGAGGCAGGTCGCCGCGCTGCTGAGGTATCCTTGATGAGTGAAGCAGAGTCTCCCCTCGTGCCGTACGACGTCTATGAGACGCACGCCGTTCACGTCGGAACCAACATGAAATCGGCTGACATGCAACGCTTCATCGACAGTGACCGTGCTGACGGCAGCGGACTTCACATCCTCGATATCCACCAGACGGATGCCCGCATCCGCACGGCCGCAAAATTCCTCTTGAATTACGACCCTGAGCGCATCCTCATCGTCAGCGCTCGTCAATATGGACAGCGCCCTGCACGCAAGTTCGCTCAGGCGATCGGCGCGAAGAGAATCGTCGGCCGCTTCATCCCAGGAACGCTGACGAACCCTCAACTGCGCACTTACATGGAGCCTGAGGTTCTCTTCGTGACCGATCCTGCTGCGGATGCCCAGGCCCTGTCAGAGGCTGTCTCTACGGGCCTGCCAATCGTTGGCATCTGCGATGCCAACAACACTCTGCGGAATGTCGACCTCGCTCTTCCAGCGAATAACAAAGGTCGCCGCTCGTTGTCTCTCATCTACTGGCTGCTGGCGCGCGAGATACTGACCGCTCGCGGCGTTACGACCTATGCGGACTGGGAGCGCGCTCAGGACGTCGATGACTGGGAATCAACTTTCTAATACTCGAATCGCAGAGCGATTCGATGATTTTCTGGAACGGTGCCTTCCAAATAGGATGAGCAGGGGCGGCCGACTATCCGGTTCGGTCCGGAGGGGCTGAGCGCATGGATGAAGAGATTCGATTTGACTCTCTGAATCTGTCGACGAGGATTTCGAATTCGTTGTTGGATATGGGCTTCGAAGTGCTGACTCCGGTGCAGGCACAAGTGATTCCACCCGCCCTTGAGGGACATGACATCCTCGCCACGGCTCAAACCGGTACTGGCAAAACCGCGGCTTACGGGATTCCTATCTTGCAGTTGCGTCGGCGAGCACTGGTATTGGTTCCTACGCGCGAGCTCGCGCTGCAGGTGCAGCGCGACCTCGATGATATGTGCGGACGCACCGTTCCATCTGTCTGTCTGATTGGTGGGGCGCCCTTCCGTGACCAGAAGCGGGTGCTGAAGAAGCGGCCTGATTCGAACGTGGTCGCAACGCCGGGAAGATTGTGCGACCACATCGACCGTGGGACCGTTAACTTGGACGACATCGAGATCTTCGTTCTCGATGAGGCCGATGAGATGTTGAGCATGGGATTCTCCGATGATTTGAATCGAATCACAAGGGCTATGCCGCGTGACCGCCAGACGATGTTGCTGGCGGCGACGTTGCCGAAGTCTGTCGACAAACTCGCTGCAGCCGCTCTCTATCAGCCGGTCAAGATCAATGTCGGCGGCACGCGTGCGCGCGCCGCAGACACGGTGCTACAATCGGTTCTCGTCGCACCCAAGCGAAATCGTGCCGAAGCAATCGAGCGGCTCATCATCCGCTACGACCCAGAGGCTTGCATCGTCTTCTGCAAGACTCGCAACCGGACCGAGGAATTGGCCAAGGAATTGTCAGGCATCGGCGCTGAAGCCCTGCACGGTGGCTATCCTCAGAAGCATCGTGACAGTGTCATGACTCGCTTCCGTAATGGCCAATGCAGTCTTCTCGTCGCCACCGATGTCGCTTCGCGCGGCCTCGATGTCCTGGCAGTCAATCTCGTCATTCAGGACGACATGCCTCAGAATTCGGAGGTTTACGTCCACCGAGTAGGGCGCACCGGCAGGGCTGGTCGCGAGGGTCGAAGCATCCTCATCGTCTCCAAGGGCGTCAAGCGCCGAATCGGCATGCTTCGCAAGGTTGCGGGGCACATCGAGGATGAGCCGATGCCGAGCGAGGCTGAGATCAACGAATTGGTGACACTCAGGCTCGTCGATGAGATTATCGAGAACGAGCCCGGTGAAGTGGCGATTTCGACTTTCGACCGTGCGGTCGAATCCGGACTCGACGCGCAGGACATCGCGCTGGCAGCCTTGCAGATGCTGGTTCACAAATCGCAGAGCGCGAATGGCAATGGCTCGATGAATGGCACGACCGCCCTCGCTCTGGGCGTCGGCAAGGTCGACAGGGTTCGGCCGAAGGATCTCGTCGCAGTGGTTTGCAATGAAGGCGGCCTCAAGGGTGACAAGATTGGCCAAATCGATTTGCTGGACAGAATCAGCGTCGTCGAGGTTCCGACTGCAGACATCGCAATGCTCCTCTCAGCCCTAAGTGGCTCTCGTATCCGCGGTCGCTGGCTCAAGCCGCGCCACGCCGATGATTGGGACTTCGCTCCTCGCTACTGATTCTTGCACAGAATCGTTGGAGAGATTGAATTACCCGCTCTGGCGATCGAATACTCCCAGACTCCGCCGTGATGACGAGAGTCTCTTATCGGAGTGGCTAGGGGAGTGAATCATGACAGTCGAGCCCGTGCCGCTGTTTCTGGCGCCCATGGCGGGGATCACCGACCTCGCTTACAGGCTCTTGGCACGCGAGGCCGGTGCTGATTTCACCATCACCGAATTCACTGCCGCATCGGGTCTTTCGCGCCACGCCAAGCACTCTTGGCTGAAAGTCGAGTCCGACCCGCGCGAATCCCCATTCATTCCGCAGATCTTCGGTGGCGACATCGATGAGATGGTCGCCACCGTAGAATTGCTGCAGGACCGCGCCGACCTCATCGACATCAATTTCGGCTGCCCGGCACCAAAGGTCTGCCGCAACGAGGCCGGAGCCGCACTCCTCAGCGACCCGGACAGAGTGGTTCGGATGGTCAGCGCCTGCATCGAAGCCGCTGACATTCCCATCACGGTCAAGATGCGTCTTGGAACAGGAGGAGGACCGAACACCGCCCTCGAGATCTGCCAGCGCCTCGAAGAGGTCGGCGTCGAGCGAATCTGCATCCACGGCAGAACCCTGCGCCAACGCTATTCGGGGAAATCAGATTGGGATCAAATCCGCGAAATCGTCGAGGCGGTTGAAATCCCGGTCATCGCCAACGGCGACGTCACCGACGCCAAGTCAGCCACGGCCTGCCTCGAAGCGACAGGTGCAGCCGGCCTGATGATCGGCCGAGGAGCGATAGGCCAACCAACAATCTTCCACCAGATCAAGAGGGATCTAGGCTGGTCCGCCGGGGCAACACAGTGGGATGAGAATGGGTCCGCCAACGAATTACAATGGACCGGGGAGAGAGCCGCAGTAGCACGTTCTTGGTGTTGGAATCGCTACCTTCAACTCAGTTCGGAAGTCTACGAGAATGGCCAGTGCAAGAACCTCAAACGACACGCGGTCTCGTTCACAAAAGGGCTGCCTGGAGCCTCAGCGATGCGTGTCGAATTACACAGAATCCAAGATCATAACGAACTCGGAAAGCGAGTCTCAAACTATCTTAACGACCTCGCACATAGCTCATCGGTGGTCGCCTGATGCACGATTCAATCAACGTCCTCGGAACAGAATTACAGCCCTGCTCGCTCGAGCCATTGACCGGCTGGTTCCGCGACGGATGCTGCAACACCGACCAGCGCGACAGGGGTTCACACACGGTCTGTTGCGTTCTGACAACCGAATTCCTCGAGTTTGCTCGCTCACAAGGAAATGACCTGATGACCCCCGTTCCCGAGATGGGATTTCCCGGACTTCGCGCGGGCGATAGGTGGTGTGTCTGCGCCAAATCCTGGCAAGATGCAGCCGAGGCTGGCGTCGCTTGCGGGATTGTTCTGGAGGCGACGCACGAGGAATCACTGAGTGCTTGTAACCTCGAAATGCTTGAAGCTCATGGGGCTTCAAGCGAGTGAATCATCGAGTCTTCGAGCGACCGTTCGCATTCTGCGCAGGGTTCGCTCGATGCGAGTCATGACTCGTTCGCCGACTTCTTCAGCGTCTTTCCCGGCGATTCGGTAGCCGTATGGCATTCGACCTCCCAGAGTGTTCAGCAGGAGTCTTTGTGCGTCGATCGGGACCGCTCCGAGGATTTTTTCGACTTTCTCAATGTTGAGATTCTTCTTGCGGACACCCGAAATCAATGCCTTCGAAACGTCCTCATCCAACCTGCCTAAACCTCCTCTGCCCATGAGCCAATCCTCACCACGTGCTGCGTGCTGTCTCATGAGTCCTGAGTAGACGTCCATCGCGATGCGGTCGCGCATCGCGACTCTGTCGACGATTCCGGCTGCCCGCAGTCGCTCTACCACTCGTTGGGCGCGGGCGCGGGAATCGTCGGTTCTGTCGGCCAGCGTCTGCAGCGTCAGCGGGCAGTTGCTGGCCGCTAATTCAAGAAAAACGGCGCGGGCGACATCATCTCCGGCCTTGAGGCGGTCGCCCGCGAAGCCGAAGTCGATCACCAAAGCATCTAGCCTGTCGCAACCTTCCGGTGTCGGACGAGGCTCACAGATATCGATGCGTAATCCGCCGTCCTCCACATCGCTCGCCACCGCCATGCGGTCGGCGGATTCTTTGATCACGTCGCCCAATTCGGCCAATCGCATCTTGGCGATGGCCCTGGTCTGCACCGCAACCAACTCGACAGCGCCAGCCATCGAGCCGCCGCGTAGCACGTTCACATGCCAGCGTCCTCTCAATTGCGAAGAGACCAATCCAGCCTCTCGCAACTTGTGCAACTGATTGTGGACTCCGGTCTGCGAGAGGCCTGAAAATTCCGCGATTGCTGCGTTATCCCAGCCGCGCAGAGGCTCTTCGAGGAATGTCTTCCGGACGATACGGTGGATGGAGCCCTGTTCCTCATCCACCGTAGCGCCCTCGGACTTCCAGCGCACCAGACCGAGCGAGTCTAGCAGCCAAGCGAGCAGGACATCAGGGTCCTTACTGCCCGTCGGCATGGTCTGCTCGATCAATCGAACACTGAACATCAGGCCTGCTGCGCGAAGCAGAGCACAAGAAGATTCAGTCGCGCCCAAAGGGCGCGGACCACATCAGACAACCTTCTCACCACCACGAAATCGGCTAGAAACCATTGAATCGTTCCCTGGATCATCAAAAAGCGTTTGAGATGAAATCGCACGGAGCGCGAGAGTCAAGCCAATTCGGTGCGAATGTCAAGCCACGTATATTCGAGCCGCGAGGCCCTCAATCCGCGCAGGTGCTCGGCTAATCGCAACTCGCCATGCGAGAGAATACCGCGAGTCTTCAGCACGCTGACCGCCGAGTGCACAGCCGAGCGTGAGCGACCCAGATCTCGCGCCAGCGCCGCCTGAGTGGCCGGCGCCTCAGCGCGCGACAGCCGCGCTACGACAGCGCGCTGCAACTGCGACAAGCCAACGGG
This sequence comes from Euryarchaeota archaeon UBA58, assembly GCA_002498525.1. Taxonomy (GTDB): domain Archaea; phylum Thermoplasmatota; class Poseidoniia; order Poseidoniales; family Thalassarchaeaceae; genus MGIIb-O1. Next base: position 48,351 of record DAHR01000011.1, on the reverse strand, counting down.
AAGCATCGAAGCAGCCCGATAGTCATCCGTGACACCAGTCCCAATCAGAATCTCGACTTGAGCGGGCGCACCTGCATAGTAACAGGTCCTCCCATTGACCGACATCGTGGTCACCGAACGCTCGGAGACCAAGACGTCGAGGTGATGCCTAAGAGTTCCATTAGCAGCTTCAAGACGCCGCTGTAATTCTCTGAAATGGATACCGGGCGAGCGGTCGAGAGTGCGCATGATCGTCGCCCGAAGCGGATGTTCCCAACTCTCACGAGGAGCAGCCAGAGCACCCTCTGCAGTCGGCGGAAGCATTCCTGGGAGCAAGGCGGTCAAGCCAAGTGCGCCAGCGGCCAGTGCAAATAGTCCATCGACGAACCAGATACGCTTACTGCGCCACTGTTCAAGCAATGCCATGAGTCCGTTGCGCGTCGGATAGACTTTGAAGGATGCGGCTCCGTGAATCGCTCTCGCATCGAATTCTCAAGCGGATTCAAGCTCTCAGGAATCGCTCTTCACGAGCTCCTTGTGCAACTTCATGTAAGCCACGAGCGGGCCGAGCAATCTGCCACATGTGCGCCCGTGAGTGGTCAATTGATAGGTCACCCGAATAGGTGGTCCCTCCTCCACAGAGCGCAACACTAGACCGTGCTGCTGACAGGTAGTCAGTTTGTCTGAGAGGGTCCGCGACGAGATGCCTCTCAGGAGGGTTCTGAGTTCATTGAATCGGCGGTTTCCGGCGATGTAGAGCGCCGCGAGGATCTCGATTGTCCAGCGCGATGAGAACATCTCAAAGGAGTCAACCGCCGCATCGACCTCCCAACTTATGTTGACTTCGTCGGTGTAGTATGAAGCGAAAATCTTGCGGATATCACGACCGTTATTCTGCACATCGATGATGACTTGTTCGATATTCTCGAAGTCACTCGAACTGAGTATCATCGGTGGACGGTCCATTGTTAGCAGGTTGTCCAGAGGCCATCTAGTGTATAAAATGCACCTCGGTGCATCCCGCTTTACTCTCTGATTCATATATGGCCGGTCATTGGAACGGTGTGAAAACTGCACCGAGTTGCAGAATGACACCGGAGATAAGAGACATGGATGAATGGTTGGAGAATTGGCTTGATGAGATGACGAAGGCGTGGACTGATGAGGTGAGCGCGTGAGCTGGACCGGAATCAAGTCCTGGCTGACACGCGCTATGGCTGAGGTCCGCGCGCCTGCTTGGATTCAATCTCCGCGACGGCCATTGAAGCTTAGAAAGGCTGGCCGGTCCGTTTACTCAAACTCACGTGTGGAGTGAATCCGACGCTCGCGCTCTGCGCGAGCACATGATGGCGCAGCGCTCCGCACTGCTAACTGAGTGAAAATCCACGAAACCTTCGTTGTCCGGCGATGGTCAGGCGTTCTGATAGGTCGGCCGTCGGCTCTCGATGAGGGCCGACAAGCCCTCAAGGGCGTCGGCGGTTCCGAAGAGTTCCGTCAGTCCAGCCAGTTCGAGGGCGAGACCTGCATCGAGATCGTCGCCCGTCTCGACCGCGCCGTCGAGCAATTCACTCGCTAGAGCAAGTGCGATGGGCGCTGTTCGGCTGAGCGATTTGAGTTGTCGGCTGACCATCTTGTCGGCCGCATCAAAGCCTTCTGGACATTCACCTGCGGCGAGGGTAGCCATGTTCTCATTCGAATAGAAGGCGAGTGCGAAGGCGGCTGTGGGGTGAGTCGAATCGGCCGGAGCAGCTGGATATTTGTCAGTGGGTTTTCCGGATTCGACGAGCTCATCGACCGTTGAAGCGACATCGGACGCTTCGACCAGATGAGTCAGCAGGCCGAGTGCAGCGGCAGAGCCCGCATCGAGGAAATTTCCTGCAAGAATTGCGAACCGCGCGGCTTCGATGCCACAGATTCTGGGCGTTCGCTGAGTCCCACCGAGCCCCGGATAGATACCGATGCTGGTCTCGGGAAAGCGGAATTGTGTTCGGCGAGTCCCGATTCTGTAATCACAGGCGAGCGCCAACTCGAGTCCTCCGCCAAGAGCCAGCCCAGTCGTCAAGGCGATTGTGATTTTGTCGGAATTCTCCAACTTGCCCAAGACCTCGTGCCCGAAAGCGGTGAAATCGTAAATGTCGGAGATCGCATCGGCACGAATCTTATCGACGAAGAACTTCACATCGGCACCAGCAACGAAAGCCTTGCCCGCGCCCTCAAGAATGATTGTTGAGACATCCTCGCGCGCGTTCAATTCATCCAGTGCAGCACCCAATTGCGCAACCAGCGTCTCGTTCAGCGCATTCATCGCTTCAGGCCGATTCAGCCGCACTGTCGCAACCCCACCCTCGACCACGACATCGACAAGACTGAACTGCATCGGCCCACTCAGATTCGCAAACCATTCAGGCAATTCGAAGCCTGCTAGATCCGAGTAAGCTTCAGCCATTCGAACCGCCTCGCCAACGCCGAGCCGGTTCGCCAATTCGAAAGGTCCACGGGCCCAGCGAAGCCCGACTTTCGCCCCTCGATCGACGTCTTCCTTCGAGCAGATATCCTCATCAACAATCTGAGCTGAGACGGAGAAAACTTGCCCGAGGAGGCGCTCACGAATCACCCGCGAAGCCTCCTTGCCAGACTCAGTTTCATCCCCTATCTGCCACATCTCACCCGACGAAACCAACTCTCGCAGGCTCGCTGCACCCGTATATCGGACCGTGTCGAGTTGTTCGGCGAGATAGTCGGTAGCGTGTAGAGCGATGGTCGGTCCGGTGAGGTTCATCAGGGCGAAGGGACCCAAGCCGATTCGGAATGCATCGCGCGCGACTGCGTCGATTTGAGCCATCGTTCCAACGCCTTCATCCAAGAGCAGACAGGCCTCGTTCAGCCACGGTACGAAGAAGCGATTGACGACGAAACCCGGACGGTCCTTGCAGACGATCACGACCTTCCCCATGGTCTTGCAATACTGCTCCACCGCGCTCAATGTGGCTGCGCTTGTCGACTCTGCTGGGATAATCTCGATGAGTCGATTCTTAGCTGGGTGAAAGAAGAAGTGGAGGCCGACGAAGCGATCCGGTCTGCGGGTCGCTTCGGCGAGTTCATTGACTGAAAGTGACGAAGTGTTCGAGGCTAGAATCGTGTGTTCATCGCAGACTTCGTCGAGGGTTGCGAAGACGGCCGTCTTGACGTCGAAATCCTCGAAAACGGCCTCGATCACAAGGTCCGTCGTCGGGTCGATATTTTCGGTCCCGACGACGCTTCGAACGCGACTCTTGATGGCGTCGACTTCCGCAGGGCGAAAGATTCGACGCTCGATGGCTTCGGCCAGAAAATCGGCGATGATCTTCTGGCCGCGCTCGACCCACTGCGCCTCACGGTCGACCATCTGCACATCGTAGAGTTCCTGAGCGGACTTCTGAGCGATGCCCGAGCCCATGTTCCCCGCTCCGATTATCGCTATGCTCTCTACGGTGCGCATGCTCGGGCCACCTGCCATTCATCCATCAATGCAGCGGAAAGCCAAATTCCGCTCGCCGCGAACTTATTCAGCCGAGTCGAACCTGTGCCGGGCATGGAGCGCAGTCGGCGTGTCGCTGTGCTGCTGGTGCTGCTGTTCCTCGTGTCACTCTCGCAATCCGTTTATTCCCAGTCTACTGGAATGACAGGCAGATCTGTCACCGGCTGCACCTGCCATTCCAACTCGCCCTCTCTCTCGGGCTCTATTAGTGGCCTGCCCTTTGGAGCAGGCGGCTACACCCCAGGAGCCACCTACTCCCTAAGTTGGGACGGCGGCCCCCATGTCTCCGGCGAGGGAGGATTCAACTTTGACGTGAGCGCGGGAAGCTGGACGAATCTCGGCGCCTACGTACAACTCTCGAACGGCGAGTTGACTCACAGCAGCGATCTCGCCCGCGCGTGGACCGCAGACTGGGTCGCGCCTGCCGCAGGAACCGGCGATGTTGACTTTACTCTGGCCGTCCTCTACGCCAATGGCAACGGAGCAAACTCCGGCGACGAATGGGGGACCGGCGCGTGGACCCTTGGTGAGGCCAGCGGCTCCGGCAACAACCCGCCTGTGGCCTCCAATGTCACCTTCGTTCCCACCAGCCCGACCAAGGGTACCGGGCTCGGGGTCTCTTACGACTACTACGACGCCGACGGCGACTCCGAGCAGGGCACCCAGATTCGCTGGGTCGTCGATGGGCTGAACGTGGGTGCCCTGAACGATCAGATGACAGTCGCCAACAGTTGGCTGACCAGAGGTCAGGTCTGGTATTGCACCGTGACTGTGAAGGATGGCTCGGTGCAGGGTACTCCAGTCGAGATCGGACCTGTGACGATCGGCAATACGTTTCCCGTCGCGCGCAATCTCGAGATCACTCCCGAGGCGCCGGAGGATAGTGACGAATTGCGCCTCGATTACGATTACTACGACAACGACGGCGACCCGCAGCAGCAATCCCTGATCCGCTGGTATCTCGATGGAGCGCGGATCGCCGAACTTGACGATAGTGACCGCGTCTCAGCCTTGATGATCCGCGGCGGCGACGAATGGGAGGCTTCAGTCACCCCGCACGATGGCGATGACTACGGAACAACCGTCTGGACAGGTATCGTAGTCATCGGCTCATCGAATAATCCACCCACCGCAACTGCCTATATCTCGCCGGTTGGCAATGCGAGAACAGACGATGTTCTGCAGGTCCATGTGGGCTGGTCCGACCCCGACGGTGATTCGATTCAGGCCACAGAGATCATCTGGTATCGTGATGGCACGAGATATTCCGCTTTCAATGACATGACCTACGTTCTAGACCAGTCGACGGCCAAAGGCGAGACTTGGATGGCTAAAGCGAGGGTCAACGATGGTTTGATGTGGTCAGAATGGGTTGAGACCGCGGAGGTTGATATTCTGAATACGCCGCCTGAAGTCACTTCGATCGCGATGCTTCCGGAAGGATCGCTGAACACCGCTATGGATCTCAGCCTCGTCTGGGAGCAATCAGACCTAGATGGCGATGCGGAGATGAACAGTCAGATTCACTGGTGGGTCAACGGCGATTGGATTCGCGAATACGATGGTTGGACTTCGATTCCAGCCAGCGAGACGATTCGTGACCAAAGCTGGTCTGTACAAGTGATTCCAGGTGATGGCGACGATCTCGGATCTTCTATGAAGACCCTTTCCCGATTAATTGAAAACGGCGCACCGACAGTCCCGATAATTGCTCTGGGCAATGGCGCAATCGGTTACTTGGGCGCGCTTGACGGCCTGCCAGAAGCGCCGACAACTCCTGCTGATTCACTCAATCCGCTTGTCGTACTGGCCCACGCTTCCGACCTCGATGAAGAACCGATCCTGTTCTCCGTCGCGTGGGAGCGAAACGGCTTCGTCGTCCCTGACCTCGACGATGAGGTGCTCGTGCCAGCCGAGCGCTTGGAACCCGGTCAGGTCTGGACTGTCACCGTCACGGTGAACGACCATTGGGGGCTGTCGGAATCGGCCGAAGCCGAAATCGAAATCATCAATCTCAAGCCGACTCCCGCTTGGACGACCGAGCCCGAGGGGGCGATTCCCGGCACATTCACGACCTTCGACGGCTCGTCCTCGAGCGATTCCGATGGCAGGGTCGAATCCTGGCTCTGGCTCATCGATGGAATCGGATATTCTGGCTCCAGCATCGCAGTTCAACTCGGAACCGGAACTCATACAATCACCCTCACAGTAATCGATAATCTCGGGAGTTCAGATTCAGTTTCGACGAACCTCGGGCTTGGCTCAGTCGCTTCAATCAATGGTCTCAGCGCTGCGATTTCAGGCTCGACGGTCAGCCTTTCTTGGGATTGGACTGGCGAAGAGACACTCTTCCACATCTACCGCTCGACCAACCCCTTCGTGACTTCGGCTGACAGCAGCGGTCTCGGCGAGCCGCTGATGACCACTCTGACGCCTACAGGCGAGACGGTGGAGACATCCTGGAGCGAGACCGCTCCGGTGGCGACGATGCTGTATTACGCCGTCACCATCGAAATCAACGGATTGGAGGTCATGTGGCTCTTCGAGGGCATGAATACCGCGACTGTCGATGCCACAAACGCGCCCGCCTCGGTCGATACCGACCCCACGGGCTCGATCGGCTTCATGTCACTTCCACTAGTCGGTATCATGCTGCTGTTCGCGCTCTCGAGCATCGGTCTGAGCATCTACGCACAACGCCGGAGGGATGAATGATGAGCATGAGCCAGCGCCTGCGAACGCCAAACCTCCTGAACCGCCCCATGCGAGCCCGATTGCTCGTCATAGCAACGATTGCAATCCTCCTCTTCACTACCCAATCAACGGTGGCGAATCCCGGCGGCGAGGGTGATGGGAACAGGGATTTCACCTGTGGTGGTTCGTGCCATGGTGACCCCTCATTCAACCAACAATCTTCGGCGACGGTGGTGCTTACGGGAAACGCCAACGCCTTCGCCGGAACGACCTATCAAGTCGATGTCACAGTCAGCGATGCAGAACTCTCGAGTTCGCGTCTTCTCGGTGTCTTCCTGCTCTCTTCGCAGATGGGCAACGACGACAATCCAAAGGATCATGGCTGGAATATAATCCAGGATCCAAACGGTGGCTCGGCCAATTACATCGAAACGATAGTGCCGAGCAGTGGCACGGTCACAATCAGTTGGGTGCTGAATGCTCCCGAACAGACCGGACAGGTCGAACTGCTGGTCGAAGTGAATCACGGCGCAGACCCGAATCAGAATGACCGCGCCTTCGTCGGAGCCTCAGATTCGATCTTGATAGAGGTTGGACCAGTACCTGCGAATCTCCCCGGTTTCGCCTTGGATTGGTCCGCCCCGAACACACGCGTGACCGGAGATACCTCCGCCCTGTCGGTGAGGACGCAGAATGCTACCGATGTTGCTGTCGAGTGGAAACTTGAGGGCGAATCGACAACTCATACGGCTGTGGTCGAGGCTTATGCTGAGGATGAATGGCTCGTCCACATCCCAGCGACGATGGGTGATACCAGAGTCGTCTATCAGGTGACGACATCGAACGGCGAGTTCGATGTCGTGCAGCCTTGGCTGACGCTCGGCACGAGAGCGCCTGATTTCGATGGAACGCTTTGGGGTGCGCGCTTCCAAGGTGCGGCTGGCGGCTTGATGCTGTTCGCCTTCATCGTCGCCTTGCAGGGTCTCCTGCAGCCACCTCGAAAGCGCCACGAGTTGGATCATACTGCCGAGGTCGAGGATGATGCAGCACCTATGCCCGAGCCTGAGCCTGTTGCTGAACCTGAACCGGTCGCAGAGTCTGAGCCTGAATCGGTGGTGGAGGAAGCAGCGGCTCCACCTCCTCCTCCACCTGGCTTCGAAGAGGAGGAGGAGGAGCCGGGCCTTGATGCCGAATACCTCGCCCGCCTGCAGCAATCCGAAGAACACCCTGGTTGGCTCTGGGATCCAGTCGAGGAGGAATGGGTCGAGGACCCGAATGTGGGGGCTGATTCCTGATGTTCTTCGTCACTTTCCATCATCTCGTTGTCGGCCTAGTGGCCGGAATCGGTACGCTTTGTGCAGTCTCGGCCATCGCTGCTTATGCCTCAACATATTTCGTCGGCGGCGCCAAGTTGCGTGAACATCTCGACCGCGCTTCCTTCATCGCCGCCTGCGCTTGCCTGCCATTGATGCCGATTGCTGTGCTTTCGGGAACTTTCGCGACGGGTGCGCCTGGAGAGGATGCGATGACCTACAACAAATTCCTCTTCAGCGGCCTGACCGCTGGCTTCCTCGCTTCGATGATCATCGGCCGCTGGCGTTTTGGGCCCGCAATCTGGCTCGATTCGAAACTGGGTCCGCTGCAGACCGTCTGCGCCGTCGGAGCCTTGGGCTCTATCGTCGTGCTGGGCTCGATCGGCTCCAAGATCACCCTCGGAGAATCGACATTGGACTTCCTGCCGTTCTGGCCGGAGTTCGCTACCTCGATCGCCGTCAACCAATGGTTCGGACTGGCACTCTTCCTGCTCTCGATAGGCTGCGTCTTCTCCGCCTTCAAGCTCGGTCCTGCGACCGAGCGTCTGTCCTAGAGTTCAGTCGTGGCCGTTCGAGTCGGATGCATCGTCGTCTGACTCGTCATCGATCGATTCATCCTCTTCATCGACATCGCCGTCAGCCGAGTCGTGGTACTCATCGGACTCGGCTTCGTCAGATTCGTCCTCATCAGAGTGCTCGTCCTCGCCGTCCCAATCATCTCGGTCTCCACAGGGATTCCAGTCGTCGCTGTGCGCGTCGTTTGCTTCATCGGCCTCATCCTCGCTGGATTCGTCTTCGTGGTAGCAGTCGTCGTCCCAGTCGCCCAAACCACCACCGTGGTCGTTGCCATGGGCCATGCCACCGCCCATGCCCAATCCTGCATTGTTGACCATCGCCATCATCATCGCAGTGCAAGCATCGACCAGAGGTCCGAGGCCGTGTGTGAGTTGCTGTATCGAGGCGCGTGAGATGGTCTCTGTGACCTCGTAGCCCGCATCGTCGATGGTGGTGATTTCGAAGCCGTCCTCGGTTCGGACGACTCCTTCGCCGAGGTTAGCGAAGAATTCCTGATGAATGAATGAATCACACATCTGTCGGATGATAGGTTGTAGATTGGCGGGTCCATTCATCGCACCGAAGCCGATGAGCATAGCAGAGTCGCCCATTCCGCCGCAGTCCATCTGACCGTCGCGGACTCCGAACAGGTTGGTGTTCCTATCAATCGATTGTGCGGTGAAGGATATCGCTCCAGACGCGGTCGTTGCAGTTCCCGTCATCGGGGTTCTAGGCGTGCCGGCGGAGTTCGGTCGATCCGTCTGGGTATCGCGGTCGGTTTCGCCGGCTGCGTCACGAGGTTCGTCATCTGTTGGCGAGTCAAGTGGTCGGTCGGCCCCGAGACAGTCCTGCCAAGAGAAGGTCATCTCACCATCTCGTCCAACATCGGCGCCGTTCAGTGCCATTTCTCTGTCAGTCGTCCGGTCAGCGCCTGAGTCATCCGCTGCTTCGTCGCCGTCCGCAAGGCGCGAGTCACCTGCATCACCGAGGACTCCTGAGCCCAAGACGACTGATGCGAATAACAGCAGCCCAACTGCTACTGCTAGTTGGCTGCTGCGTTCCTGCTTGTGTTCAGATTGCTCGTCGAGCATGAGAAAAAGCATACAGCCCTGCTCTATCAACGGTTCGTCTTCGCGTGTGTGCGAGTGTCAATTGCTGAGAATCTCTTCGATGACGGCCGAGATTCTCGCCGCGTGAGCGTCAGGAGAGAGGTTCAGTGCGTCGATTTTCGCTCTTCCAGCGTCTGCCCATCTCTTGCGCGTGTCGACATCGAGCGCCTCGTTCAGCGCCTCGTTCCAAGCCACCATATCATCCCTCGGCAGCAGCCTGCCATTGACACCATCTTCGATGCTGTCACAAAAGCCGCCTTCATCGACGAACAGAGCAGGAGTTCCCACGGCGAATGCCTCGATCGGAGTCAATCCGAAAGGCTCGCCGTGAGCCATGCTGACGACCGCCACCGAGCGGCGCATCAATCCAGTGAGTTGCAGGTTGGAGAGCCTCGGTGGCGTCCACATCTTGACACCCTTCACATCTGCGTAATCTCGCAGTGCCTCCAACTCCTCAAACTCACCGCCACCGACCAGAACCAGTCCCAGTCCACTGCCGGCAAGCATGGTGATTGTTTCCCAGCCGCCTTTGACCCAAGCAGCGTGGCCGATGGTCGTGACCCAAGGGGGGTCGGGGAGTTCGTCGAGGTCGACCCAAGCCATGTTCTCCTCCGCGGTTGCCTCGGGCGTGTATTCACCGAAATCGACACTCGGATGGATGAAGCCGGCCTCGCATTTGTAGACCTCCCGAATTTGTTCAGCGCTGTAACTTGAATTTCCATTGATTCGCGAGCGAGGCCGCTTGAGAAAGCCCGCGATAATCTTGCGATCATCCCTTCTAGCCTTCGTGAGAGCGAGTCTGGTCATGCCGATGTTGCGCTTCGGCTCGCCCTTGACATCGAGGTGGAGAATATCTTCGTACAAGCCCCGATGAGGTTCTAGCATGTGGAGGTGGATGGCCTTCTTCTTTGGAATGTATCGAATCAAAGCGAGTGAACCGTCCCCGCTCACCAGATGAATCGCGTCGGCTTCAACAATCGCTTCTTTCAACCCGCCAATCCTGCGCCAAGCGCGATAGGATGACTTCAGATCGCTGTTGAGTATCGTTGCCAGCGCGCCACCACCTGGATACCAAGCAGGGTCAACCGAAAGGAGGCGAATCCCCGATTTTCGAGCGCAATCCTTCAACTCGGGGCTCGGTTGCAGTGTCGCCATCGTCAGATCGAAGATTCGAGCCAATGCAGGCAGATTCCGAATCAAATCTCGCTCGGCCCCTCGCATCGCTGCGAAAGTGCCCTTCGCGACGAGTAGTTTCCGCTTCATTCGGCGTCCTCCAGAACCCTTCGATAGACGTCTAGAACGCGTTCTGCCACCCTCGGCCATTGATATTGCGCAGCCGCTTGGTTGCCCGCTTCTCCCCATTCCTCACATTGCTCCTCGCTCGCCTGCGCCACCGCCGACATGGCCATCGCGAGTGCTCCGACATCGCCGGAGGGAACCGATAGTCCCGCACCTGGTTCAGTGACCAATCGGCCTAGATCGTTGACGTCTGACATGATGACCGGGGCTCTCGCGTGCATCGCTTCAAGCATAACGGTCGGGAGGCCCTCGAAGCGCGACGGGATGACGATTCCCGTCGACTCCTCGAGCAGCCAGCGCTTCTCAGCCTCGCTCACAAGGCCCAATCGATGCACACGTTCCGGACACGACGCCTGCGCGCACCGCTCAACCAGCCAATCACCGAGCTCCCCCTTGCCAGCGATCGCGAGGTCGAATCCGGGGTCGCTGTTCTCAGCGAGCAGATCCCAGGCATCCATCAGGACATCCAGTCCCTTCTGCTCGCTCAACCTTCCGATGAACGTCAATAATGGGCGCGGCGCAGCCCACGCCGCGCCCACAGGAATCGATGCGGGACGGACGGCAGTTTCACTTATCGGAGAGAATCCGTTGGGGATGATATCGAGTGAACCCTCGACGCCTTTCGAGCGTAGAAGATCTTGGAAATACGGCGTCAAAACGATTCGGGCCGCCGAGGAATCCAGCGTATTGCGCCCCTGTATAGCCCACCGCAGAGACTTCACCGACTTCGCTGCGAAGCCATGCTTTTCGTAGTCATTGTGATAGGTCGTAACCACTGGAATAGCGGCGCGTCTGGCCTTTCTGAGAGTGCGCCGAATCAGGATTGGAAGAGTGTCATGCAGATGCACGATATCGAATCCATCAAGAGATAGGCCGGAGATGGAAACCACTGGATCGACACCTGCGAGCACTCGCTTCGGTGGGATGCGAACGACATCGATTCCGCCCATTTTGAAGTGCCGCGGTTCGTGCTCGGGAACATCTGCGCACCAGACCGTGACTCTGTGGCCGCGTTTGACCAATTCTCGGCCCAACATCTCGACGTGCTGGTCGCCTCCGCCGACGTGTGGCCAGAACCAGACATGGGCGATGAGGATGTGCAGTTGGCGCCCGTCATCTGTGGCAGCCATCGAATCCGCTCCTCTCTCGCCGGATGATAAACGGCGCGGCACTCTCGACAGCCCCGGCATCATTGGCGTGTACATGGTTGAATCATCCGTTGAGGTCTTATCATTGGGCGGCTGAAGCCGCGCCGATGAAGCGCGTCCTTCTCGTCACCTCCGACCCTGAGGTGGCGGATCATCGCTATGTCGAGGAGTCGCTCGACCGTGCCCGCATTCCCTTTTGCACGCGTGCAGGGACGGTGACCGATGCTGCCGGCATTCGAGATGCACTGGCTACCGGCAACATCGACATCCTTCATTTCACTGATTCACAGTCGGCCCGAATGATCCCAGTCGGTTGTCCGGTTGCGACGGTTGTGACCGTCAATGAGCTTCCGTGGGACAAGGAAAGGGGACGATTCTCGATAGGTCACCTCTCCGACGACCTCGCACTGGCTGATGTGATATGCTGTGAGACGCCAGCGATGGGTAAGGCACTGAGCGAGGTCGTTCCAACGCCCGAATACCATGTTGTACGGCCGGGCGTTGACGTCGATCTCTTCGACCCGGATATCAATCAACTTCCGCGCGAGCATCTTATCGATTTCGATGACGAATCGAAGATGCTCGTAGCCATCGGCACCTTCGACACGCCGACGGTCCTTGTCGATGCCATTGAGATGCTTCCCGAGGAGGTGGCCGAGGACCTCAACCTGATTCATCTCGGCCAAGAATCGAACTTGGTCCCCGAACAGATCATCTCAGTTCTCCAGCACGCCGAAGCCATCCTCTTCGCCGACCTCTCACGCTTCCACCGCCACGCTCTGCTCCATGCTGCAGCGGCGGGTTGCCCCACTTTCGTGACCGATTCAGAGCCGGCACTAAGAGTCCTGCAGGATGAGGACTTGCTATCGTCCGACGATCCCCGAGAATGGGCCGATGAGTTGACTAGAATCCACACAGAATGGCGCCGGGCCGGAGGTGTCCCGCGCCACCCCGACGAAGAACTCATCGGCAGGATGCGCCGCATGTACAGCCTCAACACAGCACCACGAGCAATCGAACACGCCTACGATGCCGCCGGTACAGCCAATGATTTGAGGAAAAATCAGTGAGAAATGAACTTTTCTCTCGGTTCTGATTCACGCGACTTCTGGGCGGCGCTTCGATAGCACCGAACCGGTATCTTATTAGGAAAATCGCAGGGCGAAAGGCTCGATGCTGCGGGTTTCAAACCTCAAACGTGGATTCGGTTCAGGTGCGACTCGCCTCGAGGTTCTCGAAGGCATTGACCTCCAACTCGAGAAGGGCGAACTCGTCGCCCTGATGGGACCATCCGGCTGTGGTAAATCGACGCTGCTGAACATCATCGGCGGATTGCTTGAGGCCGATTCAGGCTCAATCAATCTGGCGAGTTTCGATTACGGCACCGACCACTCGAAGAAATTGGTCGACCTGCGCCGCCGAGGTGTCGGTTGGATATTCCAAGACTACCATCTGCTCGACCACCTCTCGGCCCTCGACAATGTCGCCCTCGCTCTCGAATTATCTGGATTGGAATCGAACAAGGCTGAGACCCAAGCCAAACTCGCCCTCGAGAGGGTCGGACTCGGTGACCGTGTCACCTTCAAGCCGGACGAATTATCCGGCGGTCAGCGACAGCGTGTCGCTATCGCGCGTGCCATCGCCGGCTCTCGCCCACTACTGCTCGCTGACGAGCCGACAGGGAACCTGGACATTCAAACCGGCGAGGAGATTCTTGCATTGTTCAAGGAACTCTGTCAGGGCGAAGATGCGTTATCGATTCTGATGGTCACACACGACCCGGTTCTCGCCTCGAAAGCAGACCGAATGCTTCTGCTTCGGAACGGCAAAGTAGCGGCTTCTGATGTCAAAGAAGCTTGGGGCGAATCGGCTGGAGGGGCGCGGTGATGGACTTCAAAGACCGCCTCACTTCCCTGCCCGACGCGACGAGAATCGCTGTATTGACCGCTTGGCGCGGCCGCGCACGAGGAGCCGCGGTATTCGCTGGAGTATTCCTCGCGAGCCTGGTCATCACCACCGTCCTGGCATATGGATCCGGCCTCATGTCAGCCTTCCTCGAGGAGGGATTGAAAGGTGAGGAGTACGACTACCGCCTTGAATTCCATTCCTCCTCGAATCTACGCTCAGACGACCCAGCCCTTCTCGAAGAATTATGTATTGAGATTCTGAAAATCGACAATGTTCTCGATTGTTCAATCAGTGCCGGCAGACAGGCTGCCTACGGCGCTGGCTTCATCGGCGACCGGCAAACTCAAGCTCAACCCTTACAGTTGGTTGGAATCGAAGGATTGGATTCGGATTGGGATTCAATCGATATCATGTTCCCCGAATCCACGGACAACGGGCCGCCAACTCACGGTTATCGCCCGGTCCGTCTTATCGGTGAGGGTGGCTATGACGGCGAGTTGTACGAGCGCCATTCTTCTCGCACGATATCTGGTGAATGGCCGACTAGCGGCGAGGAAGCTGTAGCCAATCGCAGCGTGGTGATTCCAGCAAAGTTGGCCGCTGCGGGCTCGGTCGATATCGGCGATACTTTCTCAAAATTCAATTTCACCTACGATGCTAACGGCACCGAGCCGTGCGAAGGAGAAAATCCGGTCGGCTACTATGAGACGCTCTTCGAACACCACGAATATTGCCGTGTGACAATCACTCTTGAGAACCTGACAGTTGCAGCGATTTATGACGACAGAACTTTCTCCAGCCCGCTTATCTCCAATCAACCGGTCTACATTCCGTGGGATCTCGTCAGCCTTGTTGACAAATCAGAGATCATCGACGGTGATCATGCATATCTCGCCGTCGCGATGGACCGCCTGGCGCTGCCGACCAGTAGCACAGACGCTGCGACCTCACAACTTCGGGAATGGGAGTCTGCGATTGGTGGGGAGTATGAAGTGAACGGTGAAACCGTTAAACTGCGAGCCGTTGACATGGTGGCTTCAGTAATCGTTTTCTTCAATATCATCCTCTATTTCGTCCAAGGCTTCGACTACATCATCATGGTTCCAATCATCCTCTTGAGCCTCTCCGTCCTCATTTACGGACTCCTGCTCTCGCTCGAACAACGCCGCCGTGAAATTGCCGTCAATCGTGTGATGGGGGCATCTTCGGCGGGTCTGTCGAAGATGGTTCTCGCCGAGATGGGCGTGATTTCTGTCAGCGCATGGTTGGCTGGATACCTGTTGGCGGTCGCCGCGATTCCGTTCGTTCTATCGGCGACCGGTTTCATGGAATTCAGATTCGACGACCTGAGTGATCCGCCTGTCATGTCGACCAAAGCGACGATTGGCACAGCAGTAGTGACAATTGGCATCGCTCTGCTGTTCGGGCGCTCGCGCACGCGAGCCTTCATCGATACAGAGATTAGTGAAGGTGTGGCGAAGGTCGTCGAGAAGAAAGAGCCGAAGTATTGGCTGCATTGGCTGGTCTTCGGACTTGGACTGATTGCTCTGACTGATTCGGTGATGGAAGAGTGGTTGATGTTCGATTCTTACAACAGCGGCAAAGGCATCGTCACGAACGCCTTCGCCAACGCAATTCTCGCTATATTCGGGCCATTCTTACTGTGGATCGGCGGTGCGCTGGTGCTTTCTCGCCTTGGCTCGCGCGGGCCAGAGTTGATGCAATTCCTGCTCGGCCGAACGCCACTGCTCAAGGATGTCAAGCGCGGGCTTTCGGGTTCCGGTTCGGCAGAAGGAGTCGGTCGGCTGGCTCTCATCATCGTCCTGACTCTATCGATCGTGACGATGGCCGCCGTGCAAGGCCATACTGGGACCATCGTCGACGAGAAGGCCACCGACCAGGCGGTCGGCGGTGATTTGCATGTCGAATTCGCCGAGTCGATGACTGAATCCCAAGCGGTCGCTGCGGTGCAAGCCGCTTGGGACCAAGGTAGTGGAGATTCGTCCGCAGAAATCTCTGCGGCGACTATTCTGCAGTATTACGCGACCCTGACCAACGACGAATTCAACGGCGTGCAGGTCTGGGTCGTCACCGACGAAGCATTCGAACTTCTGCACTGGACAGCCCAGGCTTTGCCGGGAACAGACCTCGATGCATCGAAGGCTCGGCTGATGCGGGAGGGAACCTTCAGCCATGGTTCGAATGCGGGCTGGCAACTCGAGGTATCGAAGGGAAATTCCTACAGATTCGAATTGGTCACCAATCCCTTCACCGGCGCCTCGACCAACAAGACTCTCGAGGATATCGGTCGGCATCTGTGGGTTCCCGGCATGAGCGGTCCCGATGCCGAGAATGTGATTTTCATCGGTGAGGCAACGGCGCGTGCGTGGGCCGGCTCAATGTTCCCTACAGACGAGACGATGACCTCGAAAACCTGGTTCTTCGACTTCGGCGAAAATGCCTATGCGAATGATGGACAACATCTGCGCGACCTCTCGGTGCAACTCTCGACGGAAGGTTCCGTAACCAGCGCTCAAGATTGGTCGTCGGCGCACCGAGATGTCGAGAAGAATGGCGGAATAATCTACGGAACTCCCGGCTTGCTCAGTCTGCAATTCGTTATCGCGGCGATGGCTGCGATCGCCTCATCTTTCGTCTTCCTGAGCCTCGTCCTGAGCCAACGCCGCAAGGAACTCAGCATTCTGCAAGCGATTGGCGCCAGCCCATCGCAAGTGATGCGACTCGTGCTCTTCGAGATCCTCTCGATCACAGTCGTCAGCATGGCTCTCGGAGGCTTGCTCGGAATCGGAATCTCATATGCCTTCAACGGCTTGTTCAACCTCTTCGGTCTGATCTTCCAGACCATAACCGGTTCGGGCGGTTCCGGAATAAGTCGAGACCTGGTGTGGCCGTTGATCGACTTGTTACAGGTCGGTGGAATTCTCTTGCTGGCGGTTTGCATCGCGCTCGTCGCGACGACTCGAAAGGCGATTGGAGCTGACCTTGCAACGGTTCTGAAGGGGGAGTGAAGATGACTGACAGCATACCAATCCTCGAAGCTGATTCCTTGTACCACGTCTATGAATCGAAGGCAGAAGGGGGCAATGTCGTGGCTCTTAGGGGGCTCTCTGTGCGGGTTGGAGTCGGTGAGGCTGTGGCAGTGATCGGGCCTTCTGGTTCTGGAAAATCCACACTTCTCAAATCCCTCGGTGGCCTGATGTCACCCACTGCCGGTCGCGTCTTCCTCGGGGGGACGGATCTCACGAAGCTGGAGGGTAGCGATCTGGTCGAGCACCGTCGCTCGACGGTCTCGTTCATCTTCCAGGAAGGCAATCTGCTCGGTGATTTATCGGCGCTTGACAATGTCATGCAGCCGCTTCGGCACGCCGGTGTTCCGGCGCGCGAAGCGAAGCGTCGAGCCATCGAAGTACTGGAGCGGCTCGGCATGGTTCCGCGCATGAAAGCGCTTCCTGAGCAGTTGTCAGGAGGCGAGCAGCAGCGTGTTGCGATTGCTCGCGCGCTGGTCACTAAACCGAAGTTGATTCTCGCCGATGAGCCGACCGGCTCACTCGATCCCTTCACTTCGCAGAGCGTTATCAAGTTGTTCAAGGAACTCCACAAGGAAGAGGACGTCGCTTTCCTCATCGTCACCCATAGCCGTGATGTCGGCGAATTCTCGGACCGCTCGCTGGAACTGCGCGACGGTCGCTTCGTCGCCCAGCACGGCGAAGGTGTAGAACTCGACGATCTGACTCAGAATCGGGAGTTGATCGTCGACGATCTCGGCACAGTCAGTTTCCCACCCGACATCCTGCTGGAACTAGGCGGGCCCGGCCGGTATTCTATCGACTCGGTCGAACCCGGCCGAATCGTATTGCTGTCTCAAGACGCCGCAACCGCCGCTGCGGCCGGCAATCGGCGACAATTAGTTGCGGATTGCCCCGCCTGTGGCCATGAGTACTCCGATGCCGAAGCGAACCGCTGCCCAGATTGCGGTTCAAGCCGCCCGAAGGCCTGAATCTCAAGCGATTGGCAGCGAGAAGTTTTGTGGTTTGGCAGTCCCCAGATCCTTCGGCAGTTCTCGGACTTTCGTAGGCAAGGTGATTGGAATCATCTCGTGTCCAATCAGTGCAACTCGACTCTCATGTCTCTCCGAGAGAACCTCGCGCCCGACCAGAGGAGCCAATTCGTGCGCGAATTCCATCACATCGCGGTGGTAAGGCATATTCTCGATAGTGTGATTCGAAGTCGATTTTCCGACGTAGACGTAGCCTTTCGCTTCGATGAAATCGGGGTCGGCGATATTGTCGAGGCGCGCGTACTCCTCCGTGTGGCCGAGCGACTCGCCCTTGATCAGCGTGTGACGGCAGACCGTGCGCGTGTCCAGCGAGGGTAGCAAGGCGAGGGTCTGCTCCAGCTTGTGAAATGCAGCCTTGTCGAACTTCGGTTTGCACAAGCGATCGAAGATCTCCTTGTTCGGCGCATCGACACTGACGTACAACTGGGTCGGCAAGGTATCCAGATTCTCGATCACCTTCGGCAACGAACCATTCGTCACCAGGAAAGTCGAGACGCCATGCTGGTGACAGATATCCAAGAATTCGGCGAGCCGCGAGTAGAGAGTAGGCTCGCCGTTCAATGAAATCGCTACGTGCTTAGGATCTTGGGCATCCAACCATTTTTCTCTTGGAACTTTCGGATGCCCGCCAAATCCTGTGATCAATCGACGGTGAGCCCGGACGCTTTCGAGGAACAGATCGTAGGGGTCATCGTCTATTTTGGTGAGCTTGTCCGAGTGTGGTTCTCTCCAGCAATAAGTGCAAGCGAGGTTGCATGTATCGACGTTCGGCGCCATCTGCATGCAGCCATGACTCTCTATACCGTAGAAGGTTCCCTTGTAGCAAGAACGGTCGTTGATTAGGCTCTGCTTAGTCCAATGGCAGACCTTGACGCCGCCGTGTTCGCCGACCAGATGGTAACTCTGTTTGGCCAGTCGCGCAGCCAACTTCGGCTCTATTTTCGTCACTGGTGCACTCTGCATCTACATCGACTCCTGACTTCAGATTCCACAGAGGGGCTGCGTCGGGTAGCGCTGGCGTGCACCCCCTCAGACTTGAAACTGTCTTGTGCGGCTGGAATAATAAACAGCCAGCATCGTTGCATCCAACATGCGCTCTGCAATCGCATTCGGTGTGACTCTCATGCTGATGGCGACAGCGATGGCAGGTTGCTTCGGTGACGATGAATCACCAGAGGTCAAAGCCGGGGATCTGATCATCGGACCAGCGGTCCTCGAAGGCGCTGAATTGCAATCGGTTCAGTTCACTGCTATGAGTTCGATGAGCGTTCATGTTCCGTACCTCGTGATCGATGCTGAATCGGGTTATTTCGTCAACGGCACGACCTTGGATTTCTCTCGACCCGGTACGGTCACAATCGAGATTCTCGCCCCGTCCAACAGCGGCTCAACCTGGTTCTTACTGGGTCAGTCGGGCCGGACGAATTGGCCCTTGAGGGCGACGAATCAGAGTTGGTCCGAATGGTTCGACTCAGCGGAATTCGCCGAGTCGCCTCACACATACATCGAACATCCAGTGCTCCGCCAGAACGATTCCACCGTGACGATGGAGATGGGTTCGGCGCATGGCGAGGGTATGATCGACGGTCTGAACGTCTACGAGTGGTTGGAATTGTTCGCCGACGAAGACGCAGGATACGTCGACCGCTGGGGTCCATTCACCCTCTATGATCCGATGTACGAGAGAGCGGTCGCCTTCATGGAGAATGAATTGGAAGCCATAGGATACGATGCTCAGGTTCATCGCTATCGCCTCTCGACATCACCCTACGCGGTCAATGTCTGTGGCTATCTCGAGGGCAGCATGTATCCTGATGAATGGTTGGTTCTCGGTGCGCACCTCGATGTGGCCGAGCCAGGCACGCCTCCGGGTGGCGGAACTCGTGTGGGGGCACACGACAATGGCGCGGGCGTTGCGCTGATGTTGGAAGCCGCTCGCGGTTTGGCTCAGTTCGACCATCGCAGAACCATCGTCGTCTGCTTCTGGTCGAACGAGGAGAATGGCTACGACGGTGTCGACAGCTGGATCGACAACCTACCTTCTGACGTGACGATCAGCAACTACCTGAACGCCGACGCCGTCGGCACCAATTGGCCAGGATACTACACGCTGGTCGTCGATATCATCCCCGAGACTGACAACCAGATCAATGAGCAGTGGCCGATGGTCAGACTGACCGAGTGGATCGGCTCGAACAACAACGACATCGCCGAGGCTTTGCGGCTGGGCAGAGAGATCTACCACAACGAAGGCTATGCCTCGATGAAGGATGATGATACAAGTGACCAGAAGCGTCTCTCGATTTCAGTTCACGAGTCGCAAAGAGGTCGCAGCGATTACGAGAGAATCGCTGATCAACTCGGCGTCGTGTCGATGGATTTCGGCTCACTGACAGGCGGTTCCGACTGCTATCACGCGCCATGTGACACCCTTGAGACGATGGTCGAGATGATGGTCACCGACAATGGCAGCGGTGTGCAGAATCTGGTCGAGTCCTTCGATCTCATCACTTGGTGGATCTTCAATCTGGCGATGTACCTCGACGAGACACCGATCTATGATGAATCCTGATCAAGCGTATTTTACTGCAGTTCCATAGGCGAAGATCTCGATTGCTTTCGTGCCTCCGGTGCCAGAGGCCACAGCGGCGAGTCGAGCGCTCTCAAGCCTGACATTGATGACTTCATCGTAGCCTTCTGCAGCGGCTTGATCGCGCAGTCGTTGCATCGTGTCCTGACGAGCCAGCATCAAGACATCATCGAAATTCGTGATGGTTCCGCCGATGACCGAATGCCAGTATCCGACGAATTGATTCCACCATCCTGCACCGACTACGAAGTTCGCTGAAATCATCTTGACTTCGAGAACCTCAGCCTTCCTCGAGCAGCTTCTGACATTGGTCAAAGGGTCTCCCCCGAAACGTTCTACGCTTACACTCACACGTTCCATGATATCGGCCACTTTCTTTCTGTGGATTCTTCTGCTGAACAGCATCGAGACGAACCAGCCGACAACCGGTATCGCTGCCAGAAGAATTCCCAGAGTCGTGAGTAAGCCGACGAGAAGAAGAAGGGTTTCCTCGCTGACCATTTGAACTCCTCATCATTCGATTCTGACTGATTTCCTCACTCGACTATGACTGCGGTGCCATAGGCAAGCAATTCCGCTGCTCCTTGGGTGATGGCGCTGGTCGCGAATCTGATATTGACTACGGCGTTGGCACCTCTGCCAATCGCCTCTTCCAACATCCTCTGGAGGGCTTCATCACGCGACTCTCCAAGAAGCTCGGTGTAGGCCTTGAGTTCGCCTCCGATGACGTTCTTGAATCCGGCCATGAGATCCTTTCCAAGATGCTTTGCTCGGACAGTCGAACCCGTTACCACGCCGAGTGATCTGACGATGGTCTTGCCGGGTATGTCTTCTGTGTTGACTACAATCAATCCTCTGCTTGGCGACTCGCTCATGAACTCCTGAGGCTGCGATATGGCAAGAAGGTTGCCACGGTGACGGCCATCATTCGAGCCGGGTTCTGATTCGAGGATTGGTGCGCTCCTTCTCGTGGAGGCATTGAGTCGAAGGGTCGATGATGAATGCGCGAAGGAATTTACGGCCGAGGATGAGTCGATGACTCATCCTCGAGCGGTCTTGCAGACACAACTCGATGTCGTGGTCTTCGCCAGCGATCTTGAGGGTCGTGCGGATGACTGGACGCAGCGTGTCGTGGCCACCTGTATCGCGCACCCGACGCCACTCGTGGAGCGGGCACTCGATCCAGTTTCCGTTCTTGGCCAGACGGAATCGCACGACCTGCTCCATGCCGTTGTCGGCAAGCGAAATCTCTTCGGCATGGAGTGTGTTGGACCAGGCGCCAGTGTCCATCTTCGCCATGGTGGTACCGCCTTCGAGTTCAGGCAAGCCGATCCACTCACGCCAGCCTAAGACGGTGCGTGTCATGATGCGATTCCTCCGACCGCCCGCGGCCCGCTTTGGTTATTGAATCAAACGGTTGGGATGGAGGAATCGGAGGAGGTGAAAGTGCTCATCTGCGGCCTCCTGGGCCTCGCGCGAATCGTTCATAAACGGCCGGCATGGGCCATCTCTAATGGCGAGAGACGGCATACCCGAGGCTCTGACCTTCGATGACGTGCTCCTGCTGCCAGCAGAATCGGCGGTTCTTCCGGCCGAAGCCGATTTGAAGACGCAGTTGACTTCAACGATTCCACTCAACATCCCAATCATCTCAGCGGCGATGGACACGGTGACAGAATCACGCATGGCCATCGCCATGGCACAAGCTGGTGGAATCGGAGTCATTCATCGTAACATGAGTATCGAAGCGCAGGCTGAGAAGGTGAGCATGGTCAAGCGCTTCGAATCAGGCATGGTTCTCAACCCAGTCATGGTCAACCCAGAGACGACGATTGGCGAGTTGTTGCAGTTGAAGAAGAAGCACGGTTTTTCGGGACTTCCGGTTGTCGATGCGGAGAATAATCTGGTTGGAATCATCACTAATCGCGATATTCGTTTCGTCGATGATGATGACATGCTGGTCTCTGAGATGATGACCACAGAACTCGTCACCGTACCGCCCCACGTCGACTCAG
The DNA here is from genome assembly GCA_002498525.1 of Euryarchaeota archaeon UBA58. Lineage (GTDB taxonomy): Archaea > Thermoplasmatota > Poseidoniia > Poseidoniales > Thalassarchaeaceae > MGIIb-O1. Next base: position 26,146 of record DAHR01000011.1, on the reverse strand, counting down.
AGGAGGCTAAGAAACTCCTCCACAAACACCGCATTGAGAAGCTGTTGGTGGTCGACGAAGATGGCAAGTGCACGGGCATGATGACTGTACGCGATATCGAGCAGAGTCGGGATAATCCAAATTCCTGCAAGGATGAACACGGTCAGTTGCGCGTCGCTGCAGCGACCGGAACCGGCGAGAAGGGAGTCGAGCGGGCATTGGCTCTGTTTGCGGCTGGGGCTGACGTCGTAGTTGTCGACACAGCCCATGGACATTCACATGGAGTGATCCATTCGGTCGCTAAGATTCGAGAATTGGCTGGCTCCGATGCGCAGATCATCGCTGGCAATGTCGCGACCGGTGCGGCTGCTGAAGCGCTGATTGCAGCCGGTGCGGATGCAATCAAGGTTGGAATCGGACCGGGCTCGATCTGCACCACACGCATCATCTCAGGCGTCGGTGTGCCGCAATTGACGGCGGTGCAGAACGTCGTGGAAATCTGCAGAAAGGCGGGGATTCCGGTCATTGCCGATGGCGGCATCAAGTTCAGCGGCGACATCGCCAAGGCGATTGCTGCCGGTGCGAACTGCGTCATGGTCGGCAGTGTTCTGGCCGGTACCGACGAGGCGCCCGGAGAAGTGATTCTCTACCAAGGGCGCTCGTACAAGGTCTACCGCGGCATGGGCTCGGTCGGAGCCATGACTCAGGGCGCTCACGACCGATACTTCCAGTCCGAGGAGGGCGACACCAGCAAGTACGTTCCAGAAGGAATCGAGGGGCGGGTTCCCGCGCGTGGCCCCGTCGAGCACGTCATCCACCAATTGACCGGCGGGCTGCGCTCGAGCATGGGCTACACCGGTAACGGCGACATAGTCGCGATGCAATCGAACTGCGACTTCGTCAAGATCACCAACGCAGGACTTTCCGAAAGCCACGTGCACGATGTCGAAATCACCCGCGAGGCGCCGAATTATCGGCGCTGAAATCAGAATTCTTTCAACCGAACCATCGAAGATGAGGCAGTACCTCCGGTGAGCAGATGAGCGAGACGATCGTCCTCGGAGGTGGCTGCTTCTGGTGCATTGAAGGGGCTCTCTTGGGGCTGCGCGGAGTCAGCGAGGTAATTCCGGGATACACTGGTGGCCAGATTGAGAATCCAACCTACGAACAGGTCTGTTCAGGCCGCTCCGGCCACGCCGAAGTCGTGCGCGTCACTTACCACCCCGAGACCATCCCACGCCGCATCCTCCTCGAGGTCTTCTTCACCGCCCACGACCCCACACAATTCAACAGACAAGGCAATGACGTAGGTCCACAGTACCGCAGTTGTGTGTTTTTCGAGAGTGAGGAACAGAGGTCGGACGCAGAGGCTGTGATCGAGTATCTGCAAGCGAATTTCGTCGATGACATCGTCACTGAAATCAGTCCTTTGACGAAATTCTTCATCGCCGAGGACTACCACCACGACTACTTCGCAAACAATCCCCAGAATCCGTATTGTCAGATGGTGGTGGCTCCGAAGTTGGCGAAGGCGCGTGCCAGATTCTCTCACCTCTATGAGTAAGTCGAGGATTTCAATACAGAGCCGCTCGTCGCAGGTGCGTGGTTCAGAGTGTGCAACGCAGGAATTTCGGCCGCAACCAAGTGCTCAAGCCCTCCGCGTTCTACACGCCAGCCGACGAGCAGGAAATCCTGCAGATTCTCGACAGACACCGCGGCCAGCGCATCCGTGCCGTCGGCAGATTGCACAGTTGGAGTGACGCAGTCCTGAGTGACGACGTGCTGCTGGACCTGCGCCGATTGAACGCTGTTCAACTCCATTCTGAAGGCGACCAACTAGTTGCTGAGGTTGGCGCCGGATGCCAGATCAAGCGACTGCTCAAAGAGCTCAATCGCCATGACGCCACCTTGCAATCATTGGGTCTGATCACGGAACAGACCATCGCCGGGGCGATCTCCACCGGCACACACGGTTCTGGGCGCCACAGTATGTCCCACTATGTCGAGGGGGTGAGGCTGGCACGCTACGATGCTTCCACAGGTAAGGTGGTAATCGATGAGTTGAGCGCCGGCGAGCCGCTACAGGCAGCTCGCTGTTCGTTGGGTTCGCTCGGAATCATCCTGAGCGTGAGGATCCGCTGCCGTGAACAGTACAATGTGAAGGAGCATTTCACCGAGACTCGTCGGCTGTCCCACGTCCTTGATGCAGAAGCGTCATTTCCGCTTCAGCAGTTCTACCTCATTCCATGGCGTTGGTCCTACTTCATCCAGCACCGGCGTGAGGACGACCAGCCTCGGTCCCGCCTCGCCAGGCTGTACCGAATCTACTGGCTGGGGGTGATGGACTACGCCTTGCACCTGCAAATCCTGCTCATGGAACGCGTGCTGCGAAGCCGGCGCTCGATCCGTTTTTCCTTTCGTCACATCGTGCCGGCGTTCCTGATTCGAAACTGGAAGGTTACGGATCGCTCCTCGTCCATGCTGGTGATGAAGCACGAGGCCTTCCGCCACATCGAGATCGAGTTGTTCGTGCCTCGAGACCAGTTGGCGGATGCGCTCGACTTCGCCCAGGAAACCATTGAGGTCGCTGGCGGGAGGCAGTCGACGTTGTCCGCAGACAACCAACAGCGAATCGAGGGAATCGGTATGCAAGAGGATCTGGCCAGGCTTCACGACCAGTACTTCCACCACTACCCGATCTGCGTTCGCAGGGTGCTTCCCGATGACACCCTGATCTCGATGGCCAGCGGCTCCGGGCAGGACTGGTACGCGCTCAGTTTCATCAGCTATGCCAAGCCAGCACGTCGTGCTGGTTTCCACCTGTTCGCCAGCTTCATGGCCCGGAGCATGTCACGACTGTTCCATGCCCGCCCGCACTGGGGAAAGATCTGCCCGCTGGAGGCTGACGAACTGACAGCCCTCTATCCTCGATTCGATGCTTTCCGCACCATCTGCAATACGCTTGATCCTCAGGGTGTCTTTCAGAACGATTGGACGACGGCGCTCCTGGAAGCAGATATTCCCTGACAGCGATTTCCCCTGAAAATGCCTTGAGCGAGCTCGCGTCGGTGCCATTCTGGAAGGGGCTGGAGGACCCCTCGCCTCTCCGAGAATCGAGTCGGAGTCGCTCTCGTCGAGAGTAACCTTCAATCGTGTCACGAATCAGAATGCCTCTGTGGTTCCGGATAGAGAGTCGCAGAATGGCGGTTCTTCTGACAAGGCATGGACGATTCATGCTGCAATCATAGGTATCAATACAGGTAACCTGCTCTTCAGGGGGATTGAACTCGATACTACCAATCCCGAGATGTTGACCTTAGTCAGTCTCTCGATACTCGCTGCCGCACTTCCATTCCAGGCAGTATTCTTTCTGATTAATTCGTATATTCAGGAATCCACCAGAGTTCACGACATTGAATACGCGATGCTAGAACGCCTCTCGTTGATCTGCCAGACCGTCTCCTACCTCTCTCTGATTGGAATCGCCGCTCTGATGTTCGATGCCCACATCTACATCGGAATCGCCTTCTTTACCGGCACTCTCATCGCCATCATCCTGCTACGAACAGCGATGATCCAAGCAGAGACCCTCTCTGGCCCGCATACGTGAACGGTGAACCCGAACAAATCCTGATTGCGAGGGTTAATGAGTCCGACCATCCAGAACGAATCGAGCAGTGGAGGGCTTGGATTGAATCTCAGTCAACTGTTATCAGAGATGCTACCTATTCTGCCACCAGAATCTCTTCGCGACTACATTTTCGTCGTAATCCTGATTCCGTTGATCTTCAGATTGTTACTCCTCATCGGTCCATACAAGAGATTCAAACAGATAATCCCGAACGAACGAAAGAAAGCCATTTCACTCCTTTACAGATTGGAGATACCTCGATTGAGGCAGTTCGTCAACCAGCAAATCATGTTGATTTTCCTGCCAGCCCTAATCTCTCTGCCCGTACTCTACTATTTCGGATTAGATCGATTGACTTGGTCGGATATGCCCTCCGATGTCGCCTCAATCGGCGCCTTGGTCTTGGGTTTCTGGATAATCGTCGAATTCCAATATGCATTGGTGATGAATACGACATTCCACAAATTATTGACGCTGGTCGAGAAATTCATGAGTAAAATGTCCGATTTGATACCTGAACAAATCAAATTTGACGGTTCTGATTTCAGCATCATTCTGCTCGAGCAAGCAGTGAAAGTCCGTCAAGGGTTGAATATAGCAGGCGATTTGGCTAGGAAAGCCGAATTGAAACTCGATGAGGAGAATATATTCCCATTCCTGGGAAAATTAGGTGAGGAGATATCTACCATTCTTCGAGCGATGATTCAGGGACCATGGGATTTTGGGGTGAGGATGGTCGAGCAGGTGGTCGAATCATCTACCAACCAGATCAATTCCCAGTTGGACAACTTGTTCCCGATGAAAGTGAGTACTCAGAAACAGATGGCTTTCAGCATCTTTAGGTCAGCCTTCCCGTCTCTCTGGCTGGCTTTTCTGATCAGCTACAATCAGATTGGGGTCTGAATCTCCAACATTCGCTTCTCCTCACCTGAGATCAAGACTATCCAACCCAATCCGAGAATTATCTGAACCAATCCGGTCAATGCAATCAATTCTCTCATTCCCATCAACTCATTCTCGAGAATCCAACCCCCTGAGGCGGCAGACAATCCCATCATCAGAGTGATGCCGAAGTGGTCGGTACCGGCGACGCGACCACGCCATTCATCGGTGGTTCGTTCCTGCAAGAGGGTGGTCGACAACACCCAATTCAAGCCACTTGCAGCATGGCTGAAGAATACCAATGCAAGCATGGCTGCGCCCCAGGCAACCATCGATACGCCGATGTACAATGCACCGCAGACAGCGATTGCGATACCGAGCAGATAGGGCCGCAGCGTCATGTTCTCCATCAATGGCCGACCCGCTATCGGCCCGAATCCCGAACCGAATCCGCGGGCCATGAATAACACACCGATACCAGCCGCGACATCACCGAAGCCAACCTCCATGCTGATGATGATCAACAGGAAGACTTGCGCCCCACCACCCGATGCCCACAGACCCTTAGCGAAGACGACGCGCCGGATTGGCGGTGTAGCAAGAATATGCTTCCACCCTGCGACCATCTCGCCCAGAACGACTCGCGGGGTGCCAGCCTCCCGCTCCGAGATATCGGGACCACCGGAAGGCAGAGAGTAGAGAATCAAAGCAGCGGCGAGAAAAGTCAGGGTGTCGAACCACAGGGCCGTCTCGATGCCGTAGATTGAGATGGTGAAGCCGCCGATAGCAGCACCGAGCCCAAGAGCCACAGACCAGCCACCAGACAAGAGGGCATTGGCGGTCAACAACTCATCATCATTGCAGATGTTCGGAAGATAGGCATACTCAGCCGGGTCATGCATTGCCCGTGCTGCGACAATCACCACAGCCAGTGCGTAAACCGAAGGCAGACTCTCCAGAAGGCCCCACCACAGCACCGCGACGAGAACCAAGAACGACAGAACATTGGCCACGATCATCAAGCCACGGCGAGAGTATCGGTCAGCCAGCATTCCGGAGAAGGGAGTCACGAGGGCCAGTGAGAAGCTGCGAGAAGCCATCACACCAGCTATCGCCAGAGGCGAGTTATCTGTTGCCTGTCCAGCGAGAATGAAGAGGGCGATGACGGTGAACCAGTCGCCAATGAAGGAGATCTCGTTTGCGAGGAAAAGGCGACGAAAATTCCTGTTCTCACGAAGCAGTTGCAAGTAACCGACGTGCTGTCCCATCCCCTACAGCGCAGACCCGCACGCACTTGATTATGACCGAAGCACCACCCCACCCGAACACACCTCAAATGGGTAATCGCATGACCGGACGAATCGACATCGCAATCCCTTCCACCTGCACATTCGAATTGGGTAATCGCTATGGCCGGACGACGCTGGGTCGGGTCATGGTCGAGGAGCGGCTGGTCTGGATTGATCTCGAGATGACGGGGCTCGACCCTGATGAGAACACGATCATTGAGATTGCGACGATTGTGACCGAAGGTGATCTTTCGATCGTCGCTGAGGGGCCGAGTCTTGCCATCGATGTCGGTGAGGCTGAATTGGCCAAGATGGATGAATGGAATGTCAGCCATCATACTGCTAACGGCTTGATTGCGAGGATTGCCGAGGGTGGGGTCGGAATGGCCGAGGCTGAGCGGGCGACCCTCGACTTTCTGGGCGAGCACTGCAAGGCAGGTGTCTCGCCATTATGTGGCAATACCATCGGGCAGGATCGGCGATTTCTGAGGCGATACATGCCCGAATTGCACGACTTCTTCCATTATCGCAGCGTCGATGTGACGAGCATCAAGGAATTGGCTGGACGCTGGTATCCCGATGTCCCGAAATGGCGCAAAGCCTCTGGTCATCGGGCTTTGGATGATATTCGTGGCAGCATCGAAGAATTGGTTTACTATCGCGAGCATCTCTTCATCGATGAATGATTTTTCGAGAGCGAAATCCCACTCGATTGCAATATCGTCGTTATTCGATCGCATTTCCTGATTCATCGGTCAGGACGAGGTTGATACCGAAGCCTGAGCGGTGGAAACCAATTATTTCAAGTCCGTGAATCAAGTGGCCGGTTCGGGCCCGACCAAGGGCTGTCGAATCATCCAATTCCGACAGCGGTCGGCGGACACCGTCGATGTCATCGAACCATTGCAGATGTCCTTCAGGGGTGAAGCGAACGCCGAGGATCATATCGCAACCTTCGGTCCACTGCGCCGCATCCGCATCTGCTTCGCTGGGCAGAGCGGGAGCGTTCGGATGGGTGTGGAGCCAATGCGTGAAGCGGCCTCCTCGAGAGCCTCTGTCGGCCGCGAAGAGGCCATCGACCCATTCCTCTGGAACGTGGTGGACCTCATAGGAATCGCCGCGATTGACGAGGTGCGGTTGGCCGAGGAGTTGACCTTGGCCGGCGAAGAGACCGTTGGTGTGGTCAGCGCCGGAATAGGCCTCGACTACGTCTTTCGGGTTGGCTCGCTCGTGGTCGGGATCCATGCCAACGAGGATCTCGTCGGGCAGGGATTGGAAGGTCCAGTCGAGGATAGTGGCGAGGGTCTCGACTGGCATAAGCAGAACCGCGGTGTAGGCGTCGCGGTTCAGGCGTGATTGAGCATTGTATGTGCGCGCCGCATCGAGCAGCCATCCAGCGACCATCTATTCCACCCAGATCTCGTGTTCGGCGAGAGCGAATTTGGCGATCGCACCGTCAGCCCCAGAGTAGAGCATGGCCTCGTTGGCCTCATCAGAACTGCTGATTGCGAGAATCGTCACCGGGCGTGCAATCTGACCTGCAGCGCTCAATTCGAGTAGTTGGCGAAGTATGTCGAGGCCCTTTGTCGGGGGAATCCAGTGATCGAGCAGAAGAACATCGGGCTCAAACTCCTTAATTCGGTCGAGAGCATCCATCGTGTTCCAGTGTTGACGGAATTCGATGTCGCTCATATCGAGGCCGGCCTCGGTCAGGAGGGCGGCGAGATCGAATGAATCCTCAAATGCAAGCACCTTCATCGACGAGCCTCCGACGTTGGGACGAGTCGTCACTCGCACATGAGACTGATGCAGAGTTCCGCCATCATGAGGCGGGATGCACGGTGAGGTCGAGAACGAGGTGATCCCAATGCGGCGCGTAAGATTTGATGCGGTAGCGGGCGAGCTCCGAAATTTCTCGTGAATGCTCGATGCGCCGCAGCGCAGCGAGGGTTTCAGCGACCCATGAATCGTGGTCTTTGGCGGGGGAAACGCCGTGAACGTGAAGTATGCCAGCAGTTGCTTTGAGGCAATCGAACGCCAGACCATAACCGTCCTCTGCGCTCGGCAACAAGCCGAGGATGACTCGGTCGGCAATACCCTTCAATCGCGGTGCAGTGACTCGATTATCGCCGGCGTGTACGGTGCAGCGATCGGCCACGCCATTTTTTTTAAGTCCCCATTCGAGCGCCTCTATGGCTTGCGGATTCCACTCACAGGCATGGACATGCGCGACCTGCCCAGAAACCAACATCGGCAGGCTGTAGTAACCGATGCCACAGAACAAATCGACGACCGTCTCGCCGGAGCGGCCAACCTCGCCCATGCGTCGACGCTCGTTGACATTGCCAGCCGAGAACATGCATTCGGTGAATCTGTAACCATAATCGATGCCATTCTCGCGGCGAACCACCCAATCATCATCGCCGCGCAACATCTCGACACCCGACTCGCGCCGCTCACCCGAAATCTCACCCAAGCGTCCGACTCTCTCGACCGCCAATGCTTCAGCGACCGCAGCCCAGAGTCCATCCCCAGTGTGCTCGCTCCAAGCCTCACCCGTGAAGGCATCTCGCGGCAGCAGAGCGACATCTGCGAAGCGCTCCCAACGGCGCGGTAACTCCTCCAGCAATCGCACGGAAGCGCTGCTCTCCTCAAGTAGAGCGCCGACAGCCTCGGCCAGTCGGTGGTGGGGGTCTACTCGCTGCATTGTAGCCAACCCGACGCATTCCGGATTCAGACTTATGGTAGGTGACCGCACGTCCGCGCGGCATGCGCCGCGCGGCAGTCGTCCTCGTCCTCCTGCTGCTGAGCCAATCAGCAGCCGCAGCACCACCTCCCGGAGAGGCCGAAGTCGCCAACGACATCTGCTCGACGTGGGAGACGTCGAGCGGTGTCTGCGATGATTATGATTCAGCCCTCGACTCAAGCCCCAGCAGCGGTACCTGGGTCGAAGGCACGGTCGAGCTGGAGATCGAAACAGCCGAGGCCATCGAGATGGTCGTCAGCCTCGCTATCCACGAACTCCCGCGAGGCGACCTCGACCTCTTCGACCTCGACCTCGAAGGGGACTCCAACCCCTCATCGGGAATCCCGGCCGACTACATCAGGAACTACAGAGATCTGGCGAGGTCTGACGGCGAAACTGTCGAGGACAAGCTCGTCGAGAAGATTGAGGCGATTATCCAAGCGATAGTCGATGAGAACTTCCCAGACGCTGAAATGACTCCGGTCCAACCACTGTCGATCATCGATTTCGCGACCCGAGAAGATGTGCACTGCTCCTATGATCCGACCTCAGATTCAATCGATGAAAGCAACGGCATTGCCAACGATCCATTCAATCCACCAATCTGTCTGAAAGCCCATCTTTCACTGATCGTCGAGCCGACGAATCTCGGCATGGATCCGAATACCGGCGATGTCGATCGGATGATGCGAGGACTCCTGAGAATGGGCGCGCACGTCGAAACGAATTTCACCACCATCGCCGAAGCAGGACAACTCATCGAATACAGAATGCTCCCTCCGCTCTATGCCCAAGCCGCGTCGGTCGCAGCGCCTGGATTGCTTCTGCAACGAACGCCAGCGGGACAGACGACCAGTCAGAGATATTCAGCGATGGCCGTCGATAATCTGGCAGGCAGCCCGCTCGAAGCGCCAGCCTCCTCGCTTCTCAGAACCGAATTGACTCATTACGATGGCACGTCGACTGGCCCATCGAGCGATGTTTCGGGGTCTGAATTGACTCTGGAGTTGGTTGTCGATGCGCGTGATCGGATGAACACGCGCTTCGATCTGGACATCGAAATCCATCATCTGTGGGGTGATACTCTCGTCGATTGGGGTGTGGATCTCGGCTCATCGTCGATTTCGATGCCGCTTTTGTCTGCTGACGGAATCCGCATGTTCGATACAGAATTGGATTCCGACATCGAGCAGATCCTCGATGCCGTGCCCATCGAGGCTCTGTCGCACACTTTCTCACAAGCCCTCGGGGCTGAAGTTGGTTTCCAGCCCCCGTCCTTTGCGCCTGCTGATCTGCTGGGCGGGCTGATGTTCACTCATCGCGGCGGTGAGACCTGCGACGAGAATCTGCCATTCCGCTATTGTGTAGATGGGCGCAGTGCGATGAGTGGCGAATATCCAGTTGTTCTGCAGACCACCTCGATGCCCTCGACGATGCATATCACCCAGGTCGTGCAGCAGTTGATTGCGAGGGCGCAGGGAGACATCTCGACCATCGATTTGTCGATCGTCAACGACGAGGATCTCGCTGCGATGATGAGTGTCCTTGAGATCAAGATGCAGACCGACGCTGGTTGGCTACAGGACCTGCTGCCGGCGGATTTCCCACAGACCGATATCCGTATCGTCCTGCATCTGCCCGATTGGGTCGATTCCACTATCGGTGATCCGAACACGATCGTTCTCGATGCACCTTCGAGCGGCAGTTCGCGCGAGATTTTCGGCTTCACCGGCTCGCGGCCATTCGATTGGCAGCATGCGATCTGCCTCGAGAGCGGTCGCGGCGGCATCGGCGATCCGTCTGTTTGCAGCGATGAGAGCGAAGATCTGATCTGTGGTTCAAATCAGAAGACCTGCGTCTCATTCGATGTCGAAATCGACATCGAGCGCTTCGCCATCCGCGAGACTCGTGCCGCTATCGAACTCGAATTCTCAGCCGATATCACCCTCGAATTGTATCGCTTGGGCTTGGTCGAGAAGGAGGAGCACCTCAGTCTTGAACCGATTCCCGCGGACCTGATTCGCCGCATCATCGCCATCGGAGACCGTCGGGAAGGCGGATTGCTCGCCGGCTCGAGCCAGAAAGCAATCCTGCCACTGTCGACCGGCGAGAAGATCGAATTCGAAATCTCCAATCAAGGACTGCAGGACCTCTCAGTGGTCATCACCGAAGAGGTCGAGCGCTCTTTCTCCCAGTTCGAGGAGATGGGCGCTCAGGACGTCATCGTCGGCAACCAGCGCTACTCATCCAATTTTGATATCAGCGCGATTCCGTTCGTCTTGGACATCGAATCCTTCGAGATGCCTCCAGACATGGAATTGACCGACACGAACCCGATTCGCCTTGGAGTGCGAATCGAAACATCAAGTCTCACACTCTCACTCACAAAGAACCAATTCGGCGTCAGAATCGCCCCAGCAGCACTCGGCACGAGCCTCTTGGAGAGCCTCGCCGAACGCTTCGGATTGAAATTCTCTGACACCGGAGTGACACTTGAGGATGGGCTGTTCAGGTCCTATGTTCCGCCGATCATGGAGCACACGCCGTGGGGCACCATCAGAACCTCGGCACGCTTTGAGATCCACCTGCCGGACACCATTCGCCTGACCTCCTTCGAGAGCAAATTGGGCCTTGCCGAATTGAGCGAAGAAAACGGTCGTCAAGTCCTTCGTTACCAGACCCCCGTCTGCCCTACCGCCAACTCCTGGGTGGAGTGCTGGAAGGAGAAAGACACGATCACTTGGGAGGTGGAAGTGACCTACGCTTTGATTCTCGGCGAGTTGGCTCCTTACCTCTTCATACTCGCCATCTTCATTGGTTTAGCCGGCAGCCGCTGGAAGCGGAAAAGGGATCAGCACAATGCTGAGAAACGCGACGCTGCGAGCGCGCTGGAGCAACAATTGCTCGAACTCGAATTCGCCGCTCAGATGGGTGAATTGGATGAGCGAATCGTCATTGAGACAGATTCTGCCGACCAGTCGGAATTGCTTTGATCAGCCGTGCAGATGTTGGTGGATTCGGCCCGCCAGCGACTTGCCGATGCCTGGAGCCGCCGCCAATTCACCTTGGCTGGCGTGTTCGATTCCCCTCATTCCACCGAAGTGTCGAAGCAGCGATTGAATCTTCTTTGCTCCAACACCTTCGATGTCTTCGAGCGGACTCTTAAGACCACCTTTGCTGCGCCGTTTGCGGTGGTAGCCGTTGACGAATCGATGAGCTTCGTCGCGTGCATGAATCAGTACGCGACTGCGCCGATCAAGGATTTTGGGATCGATATCAGGCCGCCACAGAGTTTCTTCTTTCTTGGCCAGCGCGGCGACCGGAAAACGACCACTGAGCCCATGCCCATCGAGCATGGCGCAGACGTGTGAGAGGTGGACCTCGCCGCCGTCGAGCAACAGTAGGTCGGGCCATTCATCCTGTCTTTTGAGCCAACGCTCGACGACTTCGGACATCATTCGCAAGTCATCCATGGCTTCACTCTTGACGCGGTAAGTCCGGTACTCCTTCTTCGTCGGTCGGCCGTTGCGGAACACCACGCTCGCCCCAACTCGTTCCTCGCCCAGCAATTGCGCCATATCGAAGCAGACGATATGATCCAAGGAGTCGAGGCTGTGCAGTCGGGCGGCCTCGTCAGCAGCAGCCTGCTCGAGGCTGCCAGAGCGACTCGTCGACTCTCGAGTCACCTGGATCTCAGCATTCTGATCAGCCATCCGCCGCAATTTTGCCAATTCACCGCGCTGCGGATTTCGAACCTCGACGCGCGAGCCGCGTCGCTCGCCGAACCAAGCCTCCATCGACTCGCCCAAAGGCGCTGGAACCAGCAGAGTGCGAGGCGGTCGACGCTGCGAATAATGCTCGGAAAGCACCAACGAAACCGAGGCGACGATGTCGCCTCGATGAATCAAGGGATAACTCACTTGACCCTGAATCACACCTTCTTTCGCATGCAGAATCACGACCACAGCCATATCAGCCATCGCAGCGAAACCGACAGCATCGCAATCCTGGTAGAAGCGACTGTGAATCACCTGCTGCGCTATTGTTGTCTGAACAGCCGCGATCATGTCACGCTTGCTCGCAGCCTCCTCGTAATTCTGCGCAGCCGAGGCGTCGTCCATCTCCTCTTGCAGCGCCTCGATAAGCACCCCAGCATCACCATCAAGGACCGCAGAAGCAGCCCGAATCTGTTCATCATAACCAGTCCCATCGATGCACGGACCGGTGCAAAGTCCGATGTGCATCGCCAGGCAACCCTTCGGTAGCAACTCAGGACAGTCCCTGATTCCGAATTGCCGGCGCAGCAACTGGATCACGCGTTTGGCAGCCCCAGCATCCGGAAAGGGACCCCAACGTTTCGCGTCCGCCGGAGGATGTCTGGTGTAGAGCAGTCGAGGGTATTCGTGCGAGGTCAAGGCGATGAAGGGGAATGATTTGTCGTCCTTCAGCAGCGAATTATAACGCGGTTTATGCTTTCGAATCAACTGCCTTTCGAGTATCAACGCTTCCGAGGGATTCCGAGTCACGATGTAGTCGATATCATCCGAATTGGCAACCATCGCTGGAATCATCTTACGGTCTGGATTCTTGGCGAAATAGGAGCGAACACGCGCTCGCAGGTCGGTCGCTTTTCCGACATATTGCACACGCCCGTCAGCACGCCGGAAAAGGTAGACTCCGGGCTTATCGGGAAGGTCGAGAGAGGCGGATTCGACTGGCATCGGGATGATTCGGTGTAGGTCAACGCCCATGAACTGATGGCCTCACTCGCAGTACATGATAGGCGAGACGCAACGGCGACTTCTGCTCCGTCTGGCCGAATTCGGCGCCGAGATGGAGAAGTCTTGGGACGTCCCACGCACGCTCTCTTTGCCTGGCCTTGCCGAACACCTCGGTCTCGTCCGCTCCGCCATCCACACACCGCTGAAGGAGTTGCAGACATCAGGGTTGATTGAGACGCGATCCGCTCATGTGATGGGCGGTGGTTCGCGTCGACGAACTATTGTTCATCTGACTGCTCTTGGTCGTGAGAGGGCCGAGGCTCTGGCTTCCGAGGAGGTTGTCCCTGAGGCTCGTGGACGCTCTGTCGGACCTTTGCCAGACTCGATCCATCTTCGCGGTCGGGCCGAAGTTCTGGATCACATGGTCGAGCTCCTCGTCTCTGGACAGCATCTGTTGTTGAGCGGTCTTCCAGGGGTTGGCAAGACTAGTCTCGCGCGGGCTGCCGCCGGTGGCTTGCTGTCACTGGGTTGGCGGGTTCGATGGGCGACCGCTGGTGCTGATTCTGATGCGTCGTCCATCGGTGGAATGTGGCTTGATGGTGCTTCTCCTGCCGCTCCTGCGGCCATCGCTGCTGCGGCAGGTGGGGCCAAGACATTGCTTGTTATCGACGAGGCGCAGGAATTACATTCGCGCCACGTCGAGGCTGTTTCTGAGTTGGTGAGCGCTGGCGCCGAGGCGGCTACAGCCGTGCTCGTCGCCTCGCGCGCGCCGAGTCCATTCGGCTTGCCCAATGGATTCGAGGAGCTGCGACTGGAGGGATTGGCGACAGCCGATGCCGTCGGATTATTGCCTGAGGATGTCTCGAATGAGTTGGCCACAAAGGTTGCGAAGGCCTTGGGTGGGCATCCACTCGCGCTTCGTCTTTGGAGTCCTGACGAGGCTGTGCCAGAGGAGGGAGTGGCGGTTCAAGAATATGTCCAGAGCACTGTTCTCGCGCGACTCAGCGAGGATGGCATCGGGACCTTGGGCGAACTGAGCCTCTCACCGGTACCACTGAAGGTCTCCGAGTTGGAAGACGACAGTGGAACCGCCGAACTCGATGATTCGGCGGTGTTACGTTGGGCAGATACTCTGGTCGAGCCGCACCACCTGATCCGCAATGTCCACCGGGCCGCGCTCAGCGATGACGCGACGCGCGAGGTGCACTCGCGCTCAGCCGAATTCTGGGCTTCGCGAGAGGGCGCTCGGGCGCGTCGAATCGAAGTCCACCATCGGCTCAATTCTGGTACTGAGACCGACGCTAAGTGGCTCACTGAGAGCCTAGCAATCATCGCCCGCGCCGATAGCGCGGCCGCTGCGGTCATCATCGAGGAGGCCGTCGAGCGCAGCGATGATGCTTCGCTGCGTCTCGCCGCTGTAGACCTCGCCTTGGAGCGTGGCGAGCAATTCATCGCCAGCGGCCATCTCGAAGAGGTCGACAGCAGCCCACAACGACTGGTCCGCGAAGCGCGGCTGGCGCGCCTATCCGGCCAGACGGCCAAGGCTGAGGAACTCGAGAAAGAGGCATTGCAGGACTTGCCTGCGGCCGAAGCGGTTCGCCAACAGATCGCAGCTCTCGTGCGGCGACACGACGACCGCCTTCCCGGTGCGCCGAGCAACTCTAAGGCGGCCGATGTCGAGGCAATCGATATCTCCAGACTGGCAGATTCCGACCGAGCCCCAGCAGCGCTGGCGCTCGACCTGCTGCGCCACGCCATCGCCATCGAGGCTGGCGATGTCGAAGCCGCAGCCAACGCCCGTTCATCCCTCGTCGCAGCGATGGGCGAGCAGCATCCGCGGCTCGCCCTGCTCGACCTGCGCGCGCGCCTCGCTGCTCAAGCAGCAGGCGCCGTCGATGCCGCGCGCGAATTCATCGAATCAGCGACTGAGCCGATCGAGTCCATCAGGGCCATCCACGCGACCCTCGAAGCGACCGCATCCGAACATCCACGATGGCTCACCGCAGAAGCCGCCAGAATCTCTAACGCCGACCTGCGCACAGACCTTGCTTCGCATCGCCGCCTCGCCGCCCAACGCTGGTACTGGCGAGGCGTCCTCGAACCATCGATGCGCCTCGCCCACTGGCGCGAGGCGATAAGTCGCTTCAAGACAGCAGAATGCAGCAGAGCAGCGAGCGATCTGCTCGAGCGCTTGACGCGCTCGCTCTGAATCGATTGGAGCAGGTATCAGATTTCAGCGCCGATTAGAGTTCGCGTCTCTGCAATCCCTGGAATCGAGCGGACATCCTTGACGATGCAGCGAGTCAATTCGGCTTCGTCCTCAGCCTCGACTTTGACGAAGAGATCGTGCAGTCCGAAGACGATCCACTGACCTGTGACATTCTCAATCTTCCTGACAGCATCCCTGACAGCGATTTCCTGTCCTGCCTGGGTGGTGATGAGAACGAATCCTGTTGCCATGTCTCAGACCTCCGCGGCAATCAGAGTCTCGGTCTTCTCGACTCCTTCGATCGACCGGAATTCACCGATGAGAATTCGCGACATCTCTTTGTCGTCAGAAAAATCGATGCGCGCGGCGAGGTCGTATTCGCCATAGACGACGTGCGTTTCGACGACATTATCGAGTGCGAGCAAAGCCCGAAAAACCACCGCTTCCATCTGCGGACGCGTCTTGATTAGAACGAAGGCTGTGCTCATTTCTGACTCCTCTGATGGGCCGTGCCTGACTTCTCGTTTATGAGGCCTGCGATAGCGATGCTCAGCACATCCACAGGAGGGGAAACAATACAACGGCGAGAGAGGGCCGGTAGGCACATGCAGGTGAGGCTGACGAGTGACTCAAAGGGCTCGCAGAAGGCTGAGTCGAGACGCGCGCTGAGTCTTGTTTTCCTGCTCCTGCTCGCTTCGCTGATGCCACTTGCCGCAACCGCTTCCACCTCCACCACACGCTCGACGACTGTCTGGTCCGGGACTGTGGTGCTGCAGGATGGATACACCGTTGGCAACCAGGATATTCTGATTGTCCAGGCCGGCACGACGATCCAACTCGGCAATGACAAGGACCTGACAGTCGATGGCCGTCTGAGCATTCAGGGGACAGCTTTGAGCCCAGTCGTTCTGGAGTCGATTCTGGGCAAGCACGATGGCATCATCTTCAACCAATCAAGCCAGGGCTTGGGCTCGAGCATCGACAATCTGAGCATCGAGGATGCCGAGTGGGGAGTGACGATTTACGGCAGCGATCCTGTGCTGACGAATGTCAAGGTGATCAATGCTGACAGGGTCGCAGTAGATTTGTTCGATGGTGCGACACCACGAATTTACAACCTCAGAATCGAGGGTGGCGGACAGGATCTGCACGGCGCCTCGACTAGTTGGCGATACGGTATCGGACTCTCGGTCGGCGCCTACTCGGCACCTATCGTCGACGGCCTCGTCGCCAATGGCCTCATCACGCGCGCTCTCAATTACTGGGGCAACTCGGGCGGGATGATCTCCAACCTCGAAATCACCAATATCACCGGTGCGACTCTCGCGGTCGCCACCGGAATCTGGATCGAGGATTCGCGGCCTCTCATCACTGACATCGACATCGACCGCTGCGACAATGGCATCTTCGTGAGACACATCACCACCGGTTGGACGACCCGACCGACCTTCGTGCGGGCGGTCGTTGCGAACAGCATGTATCGCGGCGTGATGGTCGAGCAATACAATCACAGCCAATTCTCCAACATTCCCGCGCACGCGGTCTTCAACGATCTGGAAGTGCGCGGCACAGGTGGCGCGGACGCCAAGACCCCGGGTTTGGGGGTGGCGGCGTTTGAGGTCAATACCAGTGGTGTGATCATCAATGACGCACTCATCGAGGACAATCCAGTCGTCGGCTTCAAGGCCTATATGATCGGCTCATCGACAATCATCAACGGACTGACTCTGGACGGCAACGGACGCCCGACGGCGGCCTCTCCGATCAACGATCGAGCCGGCCTTTTCATGCGCAGCGTCAACTGGGCTCCGGTCATCAACGACCTCATCGTCAGCAACTCGACGGGACCGGGCGTTCTGCTCTGGAAGGGGGGGGCGATCGGTCAGGATTGGCAGGTTTTCGACAACGGCGCGAGCGGCGTCGACTTCCGCGAATTCCATCCTGACATCACAATTCTCGTCAGCCACGACAATGCTCGGCATGGCGTCTCTGTTCGCGATTCGAGCAATGTCGAATTGCAATATGTCGTGACCTACAGAAACGGCATCGGTACCAGTTTCCCTGAGTCCGGTGCTGGCTTCTACTTCGACGAGGCCAACGATCTGATGAGCGGTGGCAAGAATGTCACCTGCTTCACCTGCACCTCGGTCGGTGACCAACACGGCATCGTCGTACGCGACAGCATCGATCTGCAACTTCGCGCCATCGAGGTGCACGACCCTCTGAGTGGGCCGGGAATCGACATCGATAACAACGGCCTGACGCGAGACGGTTTCGTCATCCTCGACGATGTCCGCGTCAATATGAATTCGAGCGGTTACGCGATTGAGATGGATGAGGTCAATGCTCTTGTGAATGGCCTCGACCTGTCTGGAAACAACGGCGGAGTCTACTGGAAAGCAGGTGAGACCATCACCTCGCACCTCGTTGACAGCATCATCTCGGGCATTGGGGGGACTTGTCTGGACTTAGTGGACCACCACGAGTTGCTGGCAACGAATGTCGGCTTGTCGTGCAGCACTGGCTCGCCACCGACGGTCGAATCGAGTTTCGTCAATTTCACCGATTCAGGCTTCATTCCCGGCAGCGCGCACGAGACCTCGTTCATGATGGAAGGCAATAGCCATCTACGCTGGATCTCATCGGGTGCGATGGCCGACCCGACTTATGACGGCCTCGACAACATCCTCGACGTGATGTGGTTCGTCGAGGTTCACGCGGTGAATCAATTGGCACATCACATTCCATACGCGCTGGCGAACCTCTCCTTCTCGGCTTACGAATCGCCCCTCAACGGCACTCTGCCTTACTCCGGAATCGACACCTTCGGGCCTTTCATCGGCAACCGCTGGATGCCCTCTACGGGGTGGTCAGGTCTCAACACTGTGAATGTCGGCTGTGATTATGTCGGTGTGCATAATGACTCGGTGGCTGTGGTTCTGGACCAGGACAGGATGGTGAATTGCAGGTTGGATCTGCCCAATCAGCCGCCGTTCATAATCTGGAATTCGCCAGAGGATGAGGCGGAATATCCGAGTGGCTCCGAGGTTCTTTTCGATGCGGCGGCTTCGTGGGATCTGGACGACGATCCGCTGACTTACTCTTGGACGAGCGATGTGGCGGACGGGCTCGATTGTCTGCAGGGTTCGAGTGACAATGGCTCAGTCTTCTTGGCCAACGAGGCTGGGACATCGCGCGAAGGCTGCTTGGCTGATGGTGAGCACGAGATCACTCTGGAGGTCTGTGACGATGAGGGACAGTGCGTATCCGAGACTCGGACCATCGAGCTGTTCAATCAGCCTCCTCGACTCTCGGTTTCGACTTCGCCGAGCATCTCGTCTTGGGGGATAATGCATCTTGGCAGGACGGCGAATGCGACCATCGACCTCGACGGAACGAACGACCCAGAGAATGACCCGCTGACCTGCTGGATCGAGACGAGTTATGGATTCTCGACGCCGACCGACGAGGGTTGTGGGATGATTTTTGACATTGGATTCCCTAATGCACCGACACAGTTCACGCTCACAGTCCACCTCTCGGACGGCAACAATCCCGATGTCACTTGGAGTTTCTCGGTTCGCCTGTTCAATGAGGTACCCGTCGCACAATTCGATGTGGTGCGAGCCGGACAGACCTCAGCGCATCTGGTTCGGCTCGACGGCACGATGGTCTTCGACCCGGAGGGCGATGAAGTCCGCTACGAGTTCTGGAGTGACCGAGACGGCCTGCTCGGCGAGGGAACCACACCTACCGATACGGTGGAGTGGCAAGGCTGGCTCTCTGAGGGCATTCACAGCATCACCATGTACGCGAGCGATGAACGCGCCGTACACACCGATACCTGGACTTCGACCAGCACTCTCGTGAGTGTCAACAACTCAGCTCCCGTCGCAGTAATCGCCCTGCCCGCGGACGGCATCCTGACCAATTCGGGCACGCTCATCCGCTTCGATTCGACAGGCTCAGGCGATTGGGATCTGGCCTGCGACAGTCTGCCCGACAATGGCAGTGGCTTTGTCTGCAACCCAACGACCTCAACCAGCACTGACCTCGTCAGCGTCATCTGGTCTTCGGACAGATTGAGTGAACCATTCGCCAGCGGTTGGGTCGTCGATTCGCGCCTGCCGAAAGGACATCACACCATCACTCTCACCGTCGACGACGGCTCAGGCGCGATTGTCTCAGCAGAGATAACCGTGCGAGTCGAGGAGGCAGCACCAATCCTCATCCTCGACTCGCCGATGCCTGGCGTCGAAGTCTTCTCAAACCTGCCCGTACTCTTCGACTTCCGCCGCTCATTCGACCCCGACGGCGACTCATTCACCGTCACAGTCACCTCGAGCCTCATGTTAGAGCCAATCCTCGAAGCCAAGACGAACGAGTATTGGTACAACGATTACATTCCAGCCGGCGCGCATGAGCTCACCTTCGTATTGCGCGACTCGACCGAGCGCGTCAGAACCCACACTCAGATGCTCTACGTGATGGAGACAGCACCGGTCGCAGTGATTACGACTCTGCTCGACGGTCAGTATATCCCACCTGGCACGCGACTGACCCTCGATGCCTCGCAGTCTTACGATTATGACGACGATATCGTGCTCTTCCAATGGACCACTTCGACAGGCACGCTGCTCGGCGACAGGGACATCATCGAGGTGCAATTCGCACCCGGAGCCATCCGCATAGACCTGCTCGTCAAAGACTCCCGCGGAGCCTCCTCGACAGCCTCGCTCAACCTCACAATCGGTTCCTCCTCCCCCGTCCTCACCGAACTGCAAGTACACCCGAGATCAATCGATGCGGACGAGCCGACTTCAGTCACGGTCACGATTCGGCTCGACGACGCCGACGGTACGACCCAGAGCGTACTCGGAGAGATGACCGCCGGCGGCGAGATACTCAATCTCGCATTCCACGACGACGGCCTTGAGGGCGATGCGCAAGCGGGCGACGGAGTGTGGAGTTATCGGGGCGTTTGGCTGGTCTCTGAGGGCAATTGGGTGCGGGTCGAAGTCTGGGCCATCGATGGCGAATTGGTCAGTCCATCGCTGACGGAAACAATCTCGATCAACAAACCGCAGACGACGAATATCCTCGCTTGGTTGGCCGGCAGTGGCATGCCTTACTTCATCGGCTTGCTGGTTATTCTGGTGCTCGTGGGGATGGCCCATCACAAGCAGCGCAGTGAGGCGATTCGGCGCGATCTCGAGATGATCGAATCGTGGTCGACTTTCAATCCGCGCGATTTAGACGAAGAATTCAACGACGACTCGCCCGACGATGTCTGACAGGGTCGGTCGACCCGCCCTGAGGAAGTCGCCCTCACACGGGCGCGACGAAATCTGATCGAGTCGGCAATTCTATTGATTTTACAGTTTGATTTCATGAGTTGGAGCTGGCTGAGAAAAAGTCCGGAAATGACCAAGACCCCTGACCAAACTAGGTGAATTGATGGAGGATTTTTACCGATGCTCATGGTCGACGAAAGACCCTCTATACATCGCTTATCATGATGAAGAATGGGGTAGGCCAAACCGCGATGGGCGGCGCTTGTTCGAAAAAATTATTCTTGAGGGCGCGCAAGCAGGACTCTCCTGGATCACCATTCTCAAGAAACGCGAAAATTATCGGCGACTTTTCGATGGCTTCGACCCAGCCAAAGTCGCCGCCTACGATGAGGAGGATGTAGAGAGGCTGATGGGTGATGCCGGTATCATTCGAAATGGTGCTAAGATTCGCTCCGCGATTAAGAATGCGAAGGCATTTGTCGAACATTTTGGTGAGGATGAGGATGCGTTCAGTGAATTCATGTGGAGTTTTGTCGGTGGTGAGCCGATTATCAATCAGCGGCAATCAATGGAAGATATCGTTGCTACTACCGAGGCCAGTACAGAGATGAGCAAGGCTCTCAAAAACTTAGGATTCAGTTTTGTTGGACCGACTACCTGCTATGCATTGATGCAAGCTGCTGGCATGGTCGATGACCATTTGGTGAGCTGTTTTTGCCATACTTCCAATCGTAAGTCATCCTGACTCAATGGGTACCCTCTGACGTGTATCTTAATCCACAAGGATTTGCCGCAGCTCAGCGTATTGTACATACTCATATCGGTCTGAGAAATTTTTCATGGCCCAGTCGATCCAGAATTTATGCACATACGGAATCCGTGCCTGAACCTCCTTCTGAAAGGCCAACACCTCGTCGTCGGCGTAATTAGTGATCCCCAGATACTTTGCGATGAAGGAACGAGCCTGCTCGTCAGACGGGAACCGTGTTGGATCCGGTTCAAACCACCGGGGTGTTCCGAAATCATACATCCACTCGCAGAAGAAGTTGGCAATGTCGAGGGGTGGGTCAAGTGGACCGGCGTACTCAAAGTCGAGAAGGTGAGTGGTGGGGAAGTCTTCACTTCCGCATACCAGAACATTGGTGAAGTTCAGGTCGTTATGGTTTCGGCCAGCCACCGTATGCAGATGTCGTAATTCATTGGCAAGCGCCACCAACACCTGACTGTTATCGCAATCTTCGCGCCGCATCGGTCGGCCTGCCAACCATGTTTCAAGTCGACCCCAGTCAAGCCGCTGTACCACATGTGCTCCGAACCCAGAGTCCTGAATGTGCCTCTCATCTGGGTTGGAGTCACCTACGGTCGGTCCGAACATTCTCAGTAGGAGTGGTCCATGGTTGCCGCAGAAAATCTTGAAGTTGTGATTGCTGAGACCCAACGGAAGGGGTTCAATGTGCAAGGGTGCCGAGAGGTCCCATCCAAGGTCCTTGAGCGCCGTCGCGAGGGCGCGGCTTCTGTCCTTCCAGATTTGTTCCTCACCCTTGTAGAGGTAACTCTCACCGATGACACGGACTGCTTTCCTATTGGGAAATTCATCCATGAACTATGATAGGGCCCCCCTCTATGACATATTCGTCATAATGGGTACCCTCTGACACGCATACGAATCATAGGGGGCCCTTTGCAACCTACCATTCAAGCATGGCACCCCCTTCCGCAATCGTGGCCAAGGACGACACTAGTACGATGTTCAAACTCGGGGCATTCGACGGTTCAAGCCCACGATCTCTCATGCTGCAAGGCTTGGGCTTGGTCGTAGTGGCTGCAGTATTGTGGTGGTATGCCTATCCATGATCCGTGAATGCCTCGAAGACGATTTTGAAGCGATCTACGAGATCATCAACGACGCCGCACAAGCTTATCGGGGAATCATCCCATCCGACCGTTGGCACGACCCGTACATGCCTCGAAAAGAACTCCTGGAGGAGATATCGTCTGGGGTCGTTTTCCTGGGTTATGAAAAAGAGGGGGAGTTGGTCGGGGTGATGGGGACACAAGACGTTCAGGACGTGACGCTGATCCGCCATGCCTACGTGCGCACCGCGCATCGCAGCCAGGGCATCGGCGGGGAGCTCTTGGGCCAGATTATGGACGGGGCAACCCGTCCGGTCTTGATAGGCACCTGGGCCGCTGCGTTCTGGGCGATCCGTTTCTACGAACGCCACGGTTTCACAATGGTCTCACCGGCGGAGAAGGAACGGCTGCTGCGGAAGTATTGGAGCCTGCCAGACCGTCAGATTGTGACGTCCGTGGTGCTGGCCGCCTAGTGATTCAGACCCAACGTGCACCCTATCATCTGGATATGACTCATTCATACCGATTGACAGAGGGGTGAATCATTCGCTAGCGTCTAGTTCGTCCCATATAGATCAAACAAATATTAGCAGTTGAGGATAGATATTTAAAAAAAAACAGTTGCCTGAAATCATGGTGTTCGAATGCAATATAGAAGCGAGAGGTAAGGCATATCGCCTCAAGCTCGGAATCATGGGAGTCGTAGTTGGGTCGGTATTGGCGGCAGTCTTCTACTTTGCAGGAATCGATTGGGGTGTTCTATGGTTAATTCCTATGGCAATCATAGGCGGAGGAGCATTTTCTATTTTCGAAGGTCGGGCTGGGTGGTGCGTTGTACGAGCAATGGGATTCCGGACTTCTCTGTGAGAGAAATCAGATACTCCTCCACATGCCCAGAGAGTCCCTCAGTCCGGACTCAAGATCTTCGTGCACAAAGTCGTAACCCGCCTTCTGCAGTCGGATGGGCAGGACCCTCTGACTTTCCAGAGTCAGTTTCTCACCCATCTCGCCGAATATCATCCTGATTACCAATCCTGGTAGGGGGACAAAAGCCGGTCGTCTCAGAACCCTGCCCAGAGTCCTCGCAAAATTCTTCTGTCTCTCTGGATTAGGAGCTGTGACATTGTAGGCCCCACTTGAGTCTTCGTTCATCACGAGGTGGTGAATAGCGTAAATCTGGTCGTCGAGAGATACCCATGACATCCACTGTTTGCCACCCCCCATCGGTCCACCCGCACCGAGCTTGAATGGCAGCAGCATCTTACCGAGGGCTCCGCCGGTCGCTGTCAGCACTATGCCAGTGCGTAGGTAGACTGTTCGGATTCCAGCATCTTCGACAGCCTCTGCAGCAGCCTCCCACTCGGTACAGACGTCTGGGAGAAAACCCTCGCCCGACGTACTCTTCTCTGTGAGCTCCTCGTCTCCGCGATTGCCGTACCAGCCGATAGCGCTGGCGAGTACGAACACCTCGGGCTTATTCTCCAGAGATGCGATTGTTTTCGAGAGTAGAGTCGTGCTGTTGACCCGTGTGTCGCGAATCGCCTGCTTACGCCGCTTACTCCATCGCTTATCTCCGATACCGACCCCACCAAGGTGGATAATCACATCGAAACCCTCGATTATACTCGAATCCAAATAGCCTTTATCCGGATTCCAACTAATTTCGTTCGCCCCCTCCTTGGCCTGTCGGCGCACCAACTTCCAAACCTCATGTCCACCGGTATCTAGGAAAGCAACCAGTTGCGTTCCTATCATGCCTGATGAGCCTGCCACCAGTATTCGCTTTCGAGGCAGATGAGAAAATTTAGCATGCCGCCCAAGGTCACGCTGTAGTCGCAGTTCGCGTGCCTTGAACATCCTAGATATTCGACCCCTGACGAGCATTCCACCCAGAACTGTGTCAGCCAAGTTTCCAAGTGGGCCGAATGGGACTTGATAGGTCACATCATCGACAACAGTCGTGGTGCCGTTCGAATGCGTAAGATTGTGGTTGTGATTCCATGACCAGAATGGCCCCTTGACCATCGTATCCGCGAAGTGATGGGGTGGCTCATAGGCCGTGTGCTCGGCTATCCAAGTCATCTTAACAGGGCCCATTGGGAATCTGAATACTCTCTGGGATCCGACTTCAAGAGTCTCGTCCGCCCTGACCTCCTCAGCGACCTCCCAAGGAGGCATCAAGCGTCTGAATGAACCCTCATGCTCAAACCAAGCGAAGGTTGAATCGATATCAGCATCGACGGTGGTTGTGTGTTCATACTTGTACAATTAATCACCTCGGTTTCTACTTGGGTA
>DAHR01000011.1:0-1231 GCA_002498525.1 Euryarchaeota archaeon UBA58 | reverse complement strand
GGGTACCCTCTGCGTCGTATGTGTGCCAAAGGGTAGGGTCCGTTTTCACTATATCCTGTGGGCAGGAATATTACCTGCTTGGCTGGTTTTCACCTTGAGCACTCCCTCAAGTGAGAACCTAGCCAGATAGTTGTTGAAACTCCCCTTGAGGTCCGGTTCATTCCAAAGTATCCACCGCGATAGGGCGCCCGCTGTGGTGAAGTCCTCCCAATCCTCTTTCCTGTGCCTTGTGAGGTACTTCCCTCTCCGCTCCGGGTTCTTGTGGATGGTGTAGTCAGAATAGCCCTTGGCGCCGAAGTGTGTGGTCTTTTGCTTCCCGTTAGGGAATTGGAACTTCGCAACTAGTTTCTTGTCCTTCTTGCCACTCTTACCAATCTCGACTTCAATCATCATTCTACGCCTCTAGACCCCGATCAATTGTGGTCCATCGAGAATGCCTAGATGGTTGAGGCCATGATGATTTCCTACTCTCTGTCAGATTCTGAATCAGCCACTGATTCGACTATGTTTCGGCCTGAATCATTGGATACCGTTTGATTCATGGGCTTGTCTGAGAACATAAAGTAGCGGAACATCTCCCGTCCTGCGTGGAAACTGGGCTGCATGGCAAGGTTGTGCTCGTCACCGGCGGTGCTGGTGGCATAGGTCAGGCCATCTGCAGAGCGTTCGCCGCTGAGGGCGCGCGCGTAGTCGTGCATCATCATTCCTCGGCTGCTGCGGCTGTATCGCTGGCCGAGGAAATCGATGGAATAGCCATCCGTGCAGATCTGCGCGATGCCAAGGAAGCGCAATCGATGGTTCGAAGCATCGTCTCTGACTTCGGAGCACTCGATGTCTGCATCGCCAATGCCGGCCACTATCCCACACCGTCCACGCCCTTTTGGGAGATTGACGCTGAGCGCTGGGCCGCCACCATGGACTCAAATCTGGGGGTGACGGTAATCACTGCTCGCGCCTTCCTTGGCCATGCCGCAAAGGTCGGGCGAGGATCGATCGTTCTGATTGGCTCGACCGCAGGTATCTACGGTGAATCCGGACATGCTGATTACGCTGCGGCGAAGGGCGCCATCACATCAGGTCTGCTGATGTCACTGAAGAACGACGTCTCGCAAATCGGCGGTGTCCGTGTCAATGCGGTCGCTCCAGGATGGACAGTCACGCCAAAGAAGATCGAACAGGGAGTCGACGAGGAGCTAGTCGAGCGTGCAACTGCGACGATGGCGCTGAAGAA
>DAHR01000010.1:99213-110763 GCA_002498525.1 Euryarchaeota archaeon UBA58 | reverse complement strand
GGTTCGCCGAATACCAGAGGTCGTCGGAGCGAGAGAACTCCGTGAGCACCAACGCTCCGCTGAGAATGGTCCCGTTCTCGCCCTCGAAGGTGTCGCCGGCCCTCGGATAGAGCTCCTGCATTCGATGGATGCCGGCCTTGAGCAGGAAGGTCGAGTTCGCAGGGCTGATGTCGACGATGTACTGGATGTCCTCCCCTGGATAGATCTCGATTGGTTCGACTTCTTGCGTGTCGGCAGGCGTGTCGTCCCCGGTTTCGGTACCAGTGCACCCGGACAAGGAAGCAGTCAACAGGATGACGACTGTGCAGAGAGTCGTTACCCGCATGATGGTCGAGTGGCATGGGAATTAATATCACTCCGGGTTGTTGCATCCTCGTGCGTTCGGACACTCGGAAGGGTATGTACGGACTTTCATTCATTGTCAGTACTGAGAACCGTTTCTTGATTTTCACCGTCTGATGAAATCCTAGTAGAAATTAGTAGAGTAATGATTCCTCCTGCCCCGCAGATTAATGGCAATACTACATCGTAGACTAGACTGCTAAGGTAGAATAGAGTCTCGCAGTCGCTAGATGAATCTCCTGCACACGCTTCTTCTGATGACTCATGAAGTTCAGAGGGGCTAAAGGAAATCAATGAAGCCCCCTTTACCAATGCCAATACAATCAGTATACTTCCCACTATTTGGAGTATGTCCCCCACTTGTGGTTTGTCCATGAACCATCCAAACAGTCCGTGGTAATGAAAATTGCCGGACCGGCGAACCAATTCTTCAACTATCACATCGGCTCAATATGCGGTCCGTATTCGACGGGTAGAAGCAATTCGAGTCCGAACAATGGGTCTGCATCACTGGAATCATGATAGGCGATGAAGGCACCACCATCAGGCAGGATCCCCATGCTGGCGAAATCGAAGCGAATGTCATTTCCAGCACCCGAGGTCGAGTCGAGGTCACCCAATCCCAGATACACCTTGATGTCAGGCTCGAGCGACTCGGAGAAGCCTCGCACATGGTAGGCGAGGTCAACATCTGGACCCTCAGCGCTCTGATAGCGGATGTTGATGACCAACAGATCGTGAACTCCATTCGAATGCCATTCCCATTCTTCGAGTTCGGTTCCAACCCCTGTCAGATTGTATTCTTGAGTATTCCAAGTCTCACCTCCATCCCATGAGATGTGATGGGTCAGGCCGACCCCGCCAGAAATCGACGCGAAACAATGCAACGCGGTCGAAGAATCAAACGCACAGTATTCCGTGGGCAGGCTCGAGCCATTGAGGCTCGTCGCTGCCCACCAATTCAGTGAAGTGTCGAGGAAGGCGTCCGTCCCATCGTCGAAGTAATCGGGGAAGTAGAGCCCGCCCGAGGGCACAGGGAAGGAGCGCATCTCCTTGTGAGGTTTGGTGAAATCCCACTCGAGCCCAAGTGATTCTGCGGTCAAGTCGACCTCGATGATGTCGAGATTCGCGTTACGGTCGGGAAATTCGAAGTATTCGTAATTCAGACCATCTGTCGAGATCTGGCCGCCTCGATTCTGAACCTGATGCCAGAAATTCGAGATGACGAGGCTGGCCCACGGCCCGTTGCCGTAGATTCCGCCATTGACCGGGCCGACGACCTCGACCTGCCACGATCTGTCGTAGAATGGTTCGGGAGTGCGGTTGTAGCACCAGCTCCACTCGCCCGCTTCCGCATCGTAGAAGAAGGCGTAGAACTGGTCCGCACCGCTGCTGCTCGGATATGGGAACCAGCCCATCGAGATCAGATCCCCGTTCGTCGCCTGGACTATGCTCCCCTCGCCTAGCCCCTCTTGGCCTGGCACCGTCGGCTTGGGTTCCCTGCAGCCAATCTGCGAGAGGATGCTTGGCAGATATTCCTGCCACGTGTGGCCGCGATCCTCAGACCACGTGGGGTACTCGCCGCCGAAGTTGAGAATCCAGCCTTCCTTCGTGCCGGCGAGATAGTGCTCACAGCAGTTTCCACCCTCTTCGTTTCCGAAGACTGCCCAAGATGCATTACCCCAGGAATCATTGCTCATCGGGTCGCCTACATCGAAGAAGCGAGCATCGAAATGAGATACTGGGTCGTCGATGTATGACATGCCTTGGTTCCAAGGCGTGGAAGAGTCACCGCCGTTGCCGCCCGAGCCGCCACCGAGGCATCCAGCGAAGGACATGCTGACGACGATGAAGGCGGAGAAGGCTACGCGACCGCGACGTTGCATGGACATCGCTAGTGGGTCGCGGTCAGTCAGTATTTCGCACCTTCGGGTACGCGTGACCGTTCCTTTGGAACGGGCCAATGAACGGTTGGGTTGAAGTGGAGAAGTCAGGCGTGCTCCCATAATGCGTCGTGGTATTGCACTCGTGCTCCTGATGATTCTGATGGCTCTTTCGCCGATGGCGACCACCACGGCACAAGGAACTGGTGATTCTATCATCATCAATGAGATTCTCGTCTCACCGAACAATGCCAATTACGGAGGCACTGATTGGAATGGTGATGGGTCGATGGGAACCTACAACGATCAATATGTCGAACTCTACAATCCAACTGCTGCTGACATCGATATCGGCGGTTGGTGGCTCGACGATATCGCTGAGGGCGGATCTCCTGCTTGCAGCATAAAATGGGATACGATTCTCGCGCCTGGAACTTACATCACTTTTTTCCGCTCATGGACTCAGATCGAGTTTGATTTCTGGGATGGAGACACCATTCGGGTTCTCGATGGGACTGGCAATGAGATCGATGCTGTGAGTTACGGTGGAGAAGATTCCGATTGGGACATACCCTATGGCTACGACTCGAGTGGCACTTGGATGAAACTCTCCGATGGCTCGCCCACCCCGGGCGGGGCGAATGATCAGGAATGGGTCGGCGTCGGCAATGTGATCCAAGGCAATTGCTACCCGCCCCGAGATCACATCCACTCGGGTGAGTACATCCTCGAGGGGCGTGTTGTGACGATGGTCGCTCAGGATGATGTCATCGATGATGGTCGAGTCCTCGTGCGCGATGGCATGATCGAGGCGGTCTGGAGTGCGGCTGATGGAGCCCCAGCAACAGCGGAAGGAGTCGTCTCGATTCCGACCAGCGGAACCATCTATCCGGGCTTCATCGATGCTCACAACCATGCGAAATACAACATCATCCCGCTCTGGGACCACGGAACCAACGGCTGGCAGAATCGTTACCAATGGCAGGCTGAAGACTCCTATCGCGATGCAAAGGACATCGGCTGCTCGCTCTATGATTCCGAGGTCATGCGCTTCGCCGAATTACGCGCGGTCGTAGGTGGAAACACCGCACTGCAAGGCAGTAGCACATCTAACACAGACACTTTTGAGACCATGCTCGCGCGCAATATCGAACTCTACAACTTCGGCAAGGACTACATCCACACCAAGGTTACAGAGATTCAATCTGATTACGCAGGTCAGCACATCAAGGACGGTAATTCCTCGGGCGAACTCGATGCATGGTTCCTCCATCTCGCTGAGGGTATCGACGAGTCGAGCCGAGCCGAATTCGATATTCTGACTCAGAACAACCTGCTCGTCGGCGAGATCGTCATCGTCCACGGTACTGGCCTGACTCAGGCAGAGTTCTCGGCGCTCGGCGATGTCGGTGGCAGCCTTGCCTGGTCGCCGACCTCGAATCTACTGCTATACGGCGACACGACCGATGTGGCGACCGCCAAGGCTGAGGGTGTCAACATCATGATCGGCCCTGATTGGGGGCCTTCGGGCTCGAAGAGTTCGATGCACGAACTGAAGACTGCCGATTGGTGGGATGAGAATGTCATGGGCGATGTCTTCAGTGATTACGAATTGGTTCAGGCAATCACCACGAACATCGTCGATGCAATCGGCTGGTCCGAACATACAGGGCGCATCCAGGCAGGACTCGCCGCGGATATTGTCGTACTCGACACCTTCCGCGCCGATCCATACCGTAACGTCATCGACGCCATCGACCCCGATGTGAGGCTCGTGGTCGTCGGCGGATTGCCTGTCTATGGCGACGTCGACATCATGCAGGCGATGAATGACGATGCCGAGATCATCGACGGTGTAGGCTTCAGCAAGGCAACCGACATCACCTATGATGGCGTGCCCGAAGCCCAGCAGACCTTTGCCGAATTACTGACCTATCTCGAAGCCTGCAACCAAGGCGCGAGCGTACCTCTCGAATACTTGTTCACGCTCGGCGACGAGCGTTACTTCGATGTCCTCAACAACTCACTGAGCTTCCAAAACGGCCGCAGCATCGACCTCTGGGGTGATTATTACGACATCGAACTCGACGCCGACGGACACCGAGTCGGTGGAACCGTTGGTGGCGCTGACCCGATCGAAACCAATCTCAACGGTGGCAATGGAGGCAACGGAGAAAATGGCGGCGGTGGTGAGACGGTCCCCGAACCCGAATTGCCACAGATCTGGCCGACCTACGGACCACGTGGTGCCACGCTCGCTCATCCGACGACGATTGCGGAGGGCATCCACCTCGAGGTCTGCACATCTGACAATGGACAGACCACGCCTGAGAACAAGGAACTGCTCTGCGGCGCAATCCTCGTCGTCATGCAGCCGACCGATGAATGCATCAACCTCGATGGCTGGTTCTGCCAACTCGAGGTTGAGGACGCCATCACCGTCCCCGGAAAACTCTGCGAAGACGCTGGAACACACCCCTCCGAAGTGACCTGCAAGGACGCTTGGTCGTACCTCGATCTGGACGAGGAAGAACCAGCTCCCGAACCGGAGCCTCAGCCTGAAGATCCCCAAGCCACGTGGATGGATGGCCCACTCTACTGGGTCGCAGTGATTTCGATGGTGGGTTTGTTGGCTGCCTCGATCTCGATGATAAACAACAATCTTCGCAGCCGCTCAGACGACGGCGAAGAGTGATTCACTCGAGTCTCCAGACAGGGCCATCCGGTCTGTCCTCGACGACTACACCGAGAGCGTTGAGTTCCTCACGAATCTCGTCGGCGCGAGTCCAGTCCGATGCAGTTCGTGCTGCCGCGCGCTGCTCGAGTAATGGCTCGACGATGCTCGCGAGGTCCGAGCGAGCCCCCTCGCCATGCGCAACTGAAGCCCGCACCGTATCTTCAGCCGGCAGAAGCCCGAGGATATCACCAGCGAATTCGTCGAGCCAGCCGACGCCGGCGGCGATGAGTTCTGCGTCTGTCCCCTTGTCGAGCAGAGTCCGTAATTCGCGAACCACGGCTTGGACTTCGACCATCGCGGTTCGTGAGTTGAAATCGTCATTCATTCCCGTAGTGAAGCGTTCAGACGCTGCCTCGAGAGTGTCGCAACCAGCCCAGGCAGCGCTTCCTGCGGCCACGAGCGCAGCCCCATAAACAGCGATCATGCGCTCGTGATGCTTCTCAGATTCTTCCAGCATCGCCATGTTGAACTCGATCGGCTGGCGATAAGGGGCATTCAACAGAGCATAGCGCAGCGACAGCGGGTCGACATGCTCGAAGGTGTCAGAAATCGTCCAGAAATTTCCCAGAGATTTGCTCATCTTCTCCCCGTCAACGTTGATCAAGCCATTGTGAAGCCAATACTTGACAACCGGCTCTATCCCGAGACAACACTCGGATTGGAAAATCTCAGCCTCGTGGTGGGGGAACAGAAGATCGGCACCGCCGCCGTGGATATCGAAGGTCTCACCCAGATGCTTGAGTGACATAGCCGAACACTCGATGTGCCAACCCGGACGGCCCTCTCCCCAAGGACTGCCCCAGGATGGTTCGCCTGACTTCGCCAACTTCCACAGAGCGAAATCCCGGTGGTCGCGCTTGCCTGAACCGGTCTCAGCGACGCGGCCACCGGCTCCTGCTCTTACCATTTCGAGAGTCTGCCCGGTCAACTGACCGTACTTCTCGGGAGCGCTGTCGATATCGAAGTAGACCCCGTCGTTACCGACATAGGCGTGGCCTTTCTCGATTAGGATCTCGACCATGTCGATGATCTCCGGCAGCGTTTCGCTGACGCGCGGATAGGCATCCGCGCGCAACACATTCATCGCGTCCATGACGGTGTAGTAGTCTGCGATGTTGGTCTCAGCCACCTGTGAGAAGTCGACGCCTTGCTCATTCGCAGCAGCGATGATCTTGTCGTCAATATCGGTGAAATTAGTCACATAATGGACGTCGTAACCAGAGTGGCGGAGCCACCGAGTAATCACATCGAAAGCGATGGCCTGACGGGCGTGACCGAGATGAGAGGGCGAGTAAGGAGTGATTCCACAAGCGTAGATTCTGACCTTGTCGGGGACGTGGGGTTCGAAATCACGCTTCGCGCGCGAGCGGGTGTCGTAGACTCGAAGCGCCATCTTCTCAGCCGTTTGTGCCGGCGTATCCGTCATGAACCCCGCGCCGCTTCAACGAGCGAGCGATACAATCCGATGTGGCCGATGCGCTCGGGGTGCCACTGAACACCGAGGCAGAATTTGAGGTCGTCGCGCTCGACTGCCTCGATCAGATCATCGTGGCTCGATCTTGCGCTGACCCGCAATGTCCCGGGGTCGTCGATACCTTGGTGGTGCGTCGAATTGGCCGTGACGTGATCGCCGAGAATCTCTGCTAATCGTGTGCCCTCGACCATGTTGACGCCGTGCTCAGTGATGACGCCGTTCCAACCACCGTGTTCCTCGTGGCCGGCGGTTTCTGGCAGATGTTGGTGCATGCTGCCGCCGTGGAGGATGCACATCAGCTGCATGCCACGGCAGACTCCGAGGATCGGGATGTCGCGTTCGATCGCTCCTCGCATCAATGCTGATTCCGATTCGTCCTGCTCGGGGTAAAACTCAGTGGTATGTGGATCGAGTTCTTGGTCGTAAAGCGAGGGATGAAGGTCTGGACCCCCGGAAAATACGATGCCGTCGAGAACATCGAGCATCGAGGCGCAGCAACCGGGTGGAAGGATTAGGGGTGAGCCGCCCGCTTCGCTAACCGCATTGGTGTAGGTTGCTGGAATAATCACTGCATCGATGTTCCAAGCACCGAAAGTCGAAGGGCGTTTGCAGGCTGTGATACCTATCACAGGTGCCTTGCCATTTGCAGCCATCGAGCAGCCCTCAGGCTGTAGATACATCAACTACGCGACTGATTACTCTCTCGCTGCGTCGATGAGAGCATCGAAGACGGCACTTTGGCCGACCATTTCAGGGTGCCATTGGGTCGAAATGACGAAGCGTTTGTCCGGCATTTCGACCGCTTCGATGAGACCGTCTTCTGTTCGGCCGACCACCGAGAGGTTACCCGCGTCGGCCACACCTTGGTGATGACCGGAATTTCCTATCACCGTCGTGCCCAAAATCTCAGCCAACTTCGATGAGGGCTCGATATTCACTCGATGTTCGGACCATTTCCCACCACAAGCACCATGGCTCTCGTGGCCTGGAGTACTCGGCAGGTGCTGATGCAGGCGGCCACCTTGGTCGATGCTGAGTAATTGGTGGCCGCGGCAGACGCAGAGCAGGGGTAAGTCTCGCTCGATGGCACCCCGCATCAGCGCCAATTCCCACTCGTCCTGCTGAGGTCGGAGATTCGTCGTCCGTTCGTGCGCTTCCTGGCCATAGAGCGTCGGATCGATGTCCCTGCCCCCTGCGATGATCAGGCCGTCAAGCCTCGAGAGGATCGTATCGACGTCATCTCCCTCGGCGATCAACACTGGGACACCGCCGGACCTTCGAATTGATTCGGGATAGTTGCTGGGCAGCATCACGACCGATTGAGAGGGGATCTCGTAATCGTGCACATTGACCGAGGTCGTGACCCCAATCACTGGCGAGGACAAGGCCATCATTCCTCTTGACGCGCAAGACGTGCGTGCCTGAAGGACTTGATTCCAGCCACCATGAAACTCACACCCACGATGATGAGTGCGAAGTGTGAGGAAATTGCCAAATTGCTCATCTCATCCATGCCGCTGAAGACTCTCGCACCGCCGGCTACCATGACCAGAGCGACAAACATCGCTGCGTGCATGAAGTGGTGAACATGCTCAGGCTTCCTCTCCGAAAGAATCCCGAGAAGCAGGAGCGGAGCGCCCATGAAAGATGGAATCATGGCTGTGAGCGAAGCCTGTCCAGATCCGAAGTATGCTCCGATCCCCCATAGAACAAGAAGGCCTCCGCCATAAATCGCCAGTCTAGGTACGGTCAGTCCGCAGCATCGGAACTCATCGCTCATATCTGTCGTCGGCGACTGCTGGTATTTGACGCTCACTCAGCAGCGCCTGCACTCGCAGCAGCATGAATCTCTTCGTCGCGCGCTACGATCTGCTCCCAGAGAATCTCAGCCACGTCCTTGACATCCATCTCGGCCCCGACCGCGTCGAGTCCGTCCTTGACCATGACCGAGCAGAAAGGACATCCGACCGCGACGGTGTCGCATCCTGTCGCTGCAAGCTCCTTGGCGCGAATCTGGTTGACGCGCTTGTCGGAATCCTCTTCCATCCACATCTGAGCGCCACCGGCACCGCAGCAGAACGAATCCTTGCCGTGCCTCTCGGGTTCGACATCGACGCCACCAATGAGATTGCGAGGTTCCTCGATGATTCCGCCGATACGCCCGAGATAACAGGGATCGTGGAAGGTCACCGAGCCATTCTTCTCAGCTTGTGGCAACTTGCCCTCCTCCTGTAGTTTCGCGAGGATCTCGGAGTGGTGGAAGACCTCCAAGTCGGCCCCGCCATAGTCAGCGTATTCCTTGCCGAGAGTGTGGAAGCAATGTGGACACGACGCGACTATCCGTTTCACACCCAATTCTTGGAAAGTCGACATATTCGTCTCGGCCAGCATCTGGAAGAGATACTCATTCCCGGCTCGCCGAGCAGGGTCACCCGAGCAACCCTCCTGCATCCCGAGAATCCCAACATCGAGCCCAGCCTCCTTGAGTAGGCCGATAGTCGCCCGCGCGACCTTCTGATTGCGCTCATCGAAGCTTGCCGCACAGCCGACGAAGTAGATGTATTCTGCCGGCTCGCCGATCTTGACATCGAGATCCGCCGCCCAATCGCCTCGCTCGTGCTCGCCGAAGCCATAGGGATTCGAGGCGGACTCGAGATTACCCATTGCCACATTCAGCTCCTCAGGGTACTCCATGGTCTCCATCAACGCATTGCGCCGCAAATCGGTCAGCAACGGCACATGCTCGATGTAAACAGGGCATGCATCCACGCAAGCGTTGCAGGTCGTGCAGGCCCAGACCGCCTCAGGCGTCAGCCGCTCCATCATGGTCTCACCAGGCTGACCACCAGCCAGTAGAATGGGGGCGTGGTCGTTGCCGTAGTTCCGTATATCATGGATGATCTGCATCGGGTTGAGGCCCTTGCCAGATTCAAAGGCCGGACAGACATCCTGACAACGCGCGCATGTCGTGCAGGCCCAGCCGTCGATCAATTGCCTCCAGGTGTACTGCTCGTAGGTGCTGACTCCGAAAGTATCGATGTCCAAGTCATCCAGAGGAATCGCTTGACCGCTCTCATCAACGGCAAGTGGACGCATCTTGGCCTTCGGCCCGGTATCGAAGAAGAAGACATTCGGCAAAGCCATCACGAGGTGCATGTGCTTCGAGAGTGGGATGAGGATGAAGAAGACGCATATCGAGAGAATGTGTGACCAATAAGCCATCAGAACCCCCGCATTCGAGGGCTCGTACGAATCGACCCAATGACCGATTGGTTCCCAAGTCGCAGAGGGGGACTCGATGGTTTCGATGATGAAGGAAGTCATCGTGATGACGACGATCAGCAAGAGGATGACATTGCCCTCCAACTGAGGCTCGCCCCGCAATTTCTCAGGTGTGAACAAGACGCGTCGAGCGAGGGCGGCGACACAACCGAGGAAGGCCGCTGCATAACCGAGTTCGACCATGCCGTTCCAAGGTCCATTCAGTGCTTCTGGAAGGACCTCGCGTGAGAAGAAATTCGCCGTCGCGAGGTCGAACATATCCGTTGAGAGCATCAGGAATCCCCAGAACATGAAGACGTGCATGATGCCGATGACGGGGTCCTCAAGCACCCGTTTCTGACCTAGCCAACCGGTCAGAACCTCCTTCACGCGTATGCCCCATGAATCGAAGCGATTGTCCGGTGCGCCGAGCATCACGAGACGAGTCGCGAGAATCACCTGATAGAGGAAGAAGCCAATCGATGCCGTGCCCAGAATCAGCAGAATCATCCAGCCATCCAAGGGACCGTATGTCTGCAGAAGCGGGTGTTCCATCACAATCACCAACAGGCCTGAGACCTGACCAGTCTCATGCAGAGGTGCGCGCTCCTTGAATCAACCGCCTCATCCCCAATCCTCTACCACCTCATCCCCAATCCTCATTTCCTCCTCACCCCACCACACCCCATGGTCAGAGCCTTCGCTCCCGGGAAGTGCATCCTCTTCGGAGAGCATGCGGTGGTTTACGGCCACCCTGCGGTGGCCGTCGCCATCGATTCGGGGGTGGAAGTGAGTTTGACCGAATCGGATTCTTGGACGATTGAGGGGATGGCCTTCGATTCATGGCGGCATCCGCACATCTCGCACATCCTGTACGATGTCTTCGAGTACGAGGGTCCACCATTGAAGATGGATATCAGCAGCGGGCTGTTCTCCGCTGCTGGTTTGGGCTCGTCCGCCGCTCTGTCGAATGCGATGGGAGCTGCGATTCATTCGCTGATGCGGCCCGGCGAAACATTGGATTCTGTTGAATTGGCTCGCATCGGACATTCTGCCGAGGCCAAGGCGCAGGGTGGAAGGGCCAGTCCGACCGATACGGCGGCCAGTGCCCTGGGTGGTTGTGTTGTGGTTTCGGCAAAGAAGGTCGAAGGGACTCGACACATCTTCGATGCGAGTCTCGAAACTCCAGAGGGAAAGCGGAACTGGTCGATCTGCAAGGTCGATCTGCCGGCGGAATTCGACGCGAGCCTCGTTCTCGGATTCACCGGCGTCGGCTCGCCGACTGGCGACATGGTCGCCGGTGTCGCGAAATTGCTGGCTGAAGAACCTGAGCGACACGCCGACATGTCAGCGATTGCCAACATAACTCAAGCAGGATTAACAGCACTTTCGGCTGGAAATCTGAGGGCAGTCGGTATGGCGATGGACGCCTGTCACGAGCGCCTCCAAGCACTACAAGTAAGCAGTCCGGCGCTCGACGCACTCGTTGAAGCGGCCCGCCCCCACTCATTCGGAGCCAAGCTCACAGGAGCGGGCGGCGGAGGCTGCATGGTAGCCCTGACCGACGACCCGCAAAGGGTCTCCGAAGCCATCGAAATCGCAGGGGGACGCCCTCTGATTTCGAGTCTCGGCGCGAAAGGCGTCCGAACTCTCGACTGATTCGCAGCACCAAAGGTCGGATTTCAGAGAATCAAGAGTCGAGTTCGGCCACGATTCTTTATAAACGGTTCATAAGTGGCGCGGCTCATGCTAAGCGACGAGGAACGCCTCACAGTGGTCAACGTAGTCGCCTCCACCCGAGTGGCGGAGGAACTTGACCTGCCGGACATTGCCATCCAATTGAATTGCGAATA
>DAHR01000010.1:83151-99132 GCA_002498525.1 Euryarchaeota archaeon UBA58 | reverse complement strand
ATCCTGATGTTCCGTTCGGGTCGTGCGGTTTGCACCGGCGGCAAGAACAAGGATAACATCCACACTGGAATCGAGCGAATGATCGCCGATCTTCGCAATGCGGGCATTGAGACCTGGGACCTCAAGGACGTCGAGATCGAAGTCCAGAACATGGTCGCGACCTACGCATTATTCTACCCTGAAGACTACGAAGGCACCGCTCGAATGGACGATAACCACACCCGCGTGATCGATCTCGAGGACGGCGGAATCCGCGCGGCTACCGACGAGGAAGTCAAAGCAGAGGACCCACGTATTCGCGGCATTCGCGAAGGTGAACCGCTAGCAGCGGTACCTCGCCGACTCAATCTGAACAATCTGACCTTCCACCTGCCTTTCGACAAGGTCGAGTACGAGCCGGAGCAGTTCCCAGGACTCATCTATCGGCTCGACTACCCCAAGGTCGTCTGCCTGATCTTCGGCAGTGGCAAGATGGTCATCACGGGAGCTCGGGACAAATCTGAGATTCTCGAAGCCGTCCAATTCATACAGGACGAACTCGCTGACTTGCTTTGATTGATTCGAAGCGATTGAATCCGATTGGCCGGGGCCAAATAAGGCTGAGAAAAGCAGAATGACGCCGCTTTGTGGCGACGTACGGCCACGGCAATCGTCAAATCCCGCTGTGAGCGTAAGTCAGGGAATTCGTCACAATAATTCTTGAATGTGGATTTCAGATAATTTGTCGACAAATGAGATGATTAAACCTTGGAAGCGGGGGTTTGATGTACATACTATGTTTGCAGACACTCGTGTCTGCACGGCGTAATCCGGTTTTGTTACTTGTTTTGATTCTCTTGTTTTCGGCACAAGCTGGTTTTTTTCAGGCTGATCTCGTCGATTCAGAGGGGTTGGAAAAGCGAATCGACGCAGAATCCTCAGAGCGAACTTCGACCCTCGTCGATGTACCGACTTGGCGAATCGGCGACCGTTGGAATTACGATGGCTTCCTCGATGTCAAAGATTTCGTCGCCGACAGCGGCATCAGCACGAATGTTCAAACGCTTGATGGAACGCTCGATTCTCGTGTTACAGCCATTTATACAACCGTAATTGAGAATGTCTCGACTCTGGTTTACAAAGTCGAATCAGACGGAGAATATGAGGCTGAAGATGTTAATCTCGCTGGTTATGATGGAGACCTTATCATCGAAATCGATACGATTGAGATTATCCGGGCTTCCGACCTCGCAACAATCGAGCAGGAAGCGACCATCGATATCGATTTCATCTACACGATTTGGTGGTGGGACTACACGATACACGTGGCCGACCTCGTTGTCACCAACGAATTCAGCCCCTCTTTGGAGAAATATGACTTCCCAATCAGTGTCGGAGAGGAATGGTCGACGGACTATACTCAGACTACAACTTACACCGGCACCAGCGATTATGTGACGATTCCCGACGGCGGGACCGGATCGAATACAAGTTCTTGGGAAGTAGTCAGCCGCGGATATTCAGGTGTGAATTACGGTGGCTGTGGCCAATCTTACAACATCACGACTTACGATAGTGATGGAGAGGAGACTGGGTATTACTGGTACTGTCCAGCGATTCGAAACAACATCAAGAGCTCGATGACAGAGAGCATCGGCTTCATCGCGACGCATGAACTGAATTTCTACCAGGTCTCCACGAGGACACGAACGCTGGATCTAGACATCGAATACCAACTCTCACCTCTTGACATGGACATGAACGCAACGATCACTGTCACCGACAATTCTGGTGAAGTTGTCAGCGAACAATCGGTCGAATTCAGGTATGAAATCGAGGAGGATATTCGCTCAGCGACAACCGATACGAATGGACAGATCGTCTTCGCCTTGAACAGCGGAGACGAGGCCGATGCTTCGGAAGGTGGGACTGAACTCGGCAGTCATGGAATCATCGTCTGGCTGCCTTCGGCTAGTCAAATCGGGGCTGCGACGGTGACCATCGACCCGGATGTCCATCCTATCGATCTGGTCGCAAACACGGCTGGAGTCACCGTCGAGCGGACTCGGGACAATCGAACAATCAGCCTGAATTCCATCATCGGATTCACCGCGATTCCGAACGACATCCTGACATTCAGCGTACCCGTGATGAATCGTGGAATTCTCACCTCACCAGCGACCACCATCAGGGTCACAGGTCCCGATGGAGTGGGCTCAACACGTGCCGTTCCAAGCCTGCAAAGCCTTGGCGAGGCGCGTGTTGAAGTGGATTGGGACGTACCGGCTGGACAGCCAGTTGGGGACGCTTCTGTCAGTTTCGTCGTCGACGAGAACGAGGAGATTTCCGAGGATGGCAACCGCTCCAATAACGCAGGGTCATTCTCTGTCTTCATCGGCCGCCTTCCGAGTGCCGTTCTGAACGCACCGGCGACAATCAAAACTCTCCAGACGATCTCCCTCAATGGACTCTCTTCGAATGACCCAGATGGAGGTTCAATCTCTTGTGAATTCCAAGTCGAGACGGTCAGCGGTGCAACGATCTCCGCCTTCGAAGATGATTGCATATTCGAGTATGAATGGAACGACGATGGTGAATACCTAGTCAGCCTCTTGGTCACCGATGAAGAGAGTGATTTCGATAGAGTCGAGACGACCATCGTCGTTCAGAACAGACCGCCTGAAATCACCGTTGAAGCAGAATCACAAACAATTCCGGTGCTTTCGCCAATCACCTTCGAGGTGACCGAGCGGAGCGATATGGACACACGAAATCAATTCGCTCCTGTCGACATAATGTGGCAGACCTCGTGTCAAGAGGGCAGCACAGTCAGCTCACGCTGTACGGTGACGCCCACGATCGAAGGTGAGTACACCATAGAAGTCGTTGGAATGGATGATGATGGCGATACTGTCATCGAGCGAGTCAGCGTTTCTGTAACCAATATCGCACCGTGGAATCCAGGGGTTGAAATCTGGAACGGCGCGACGAAACTCCTACCCGACAGTCGTGGTATGTACAGCGCTACCGAAGGGGACTTGCTAGAGATTCGTGGCTCGGCCGAGGATTCATCAAATGATATTGATTCTCTCGTTCACACATGGTCGCCCGATGCAGAGGACCATCCAGGCCTCGTCCAAGTGAGTTCGGGTCGTTATTCGACGGTAGAACATGTCTACATCACCTCTGGTGTACATCTCGCTACACTTGTTGTCACAGATGACGATGGCGAGAGCGCTGAGACTCTGGTCGTCGCCATCGAAGTCTTCAATCTCGCACCGACGATTGCTCCAGTCAGCCCGCCATTACCGGTGGCTGAAGATGGCGAAATCAGCCTCACCATCGATGTCTGGGACACACTTGGTGATAGGGAGAATCTGCTGAATTGCTTTGACCTCGATCCAAGCACGAATTCTGACGGTGAAGGAAATTCAACAGACGACTGCGATGTCGAAGGAATCGCTGTGACTCTATCATGGCCGGACGCTGCCGTGGCTCCATCAAGCATAATCTTCCACACCACAGACGACGATGGAGCAGTCGCTATGATAGAGATTCCAATCACTGTGAACAATGTCAAACCCTCCTCACACGCCATGGCTAGTAACGAGAATCCCATTGAAGGATATCTGGTTATCCTGTCGGCGAATCTGACCACAGATTCGTTTCACGACATGGCGAATATGAGGTACACATGGGACCTCGATACCAGTGTCGACAGTGATGGAGACGGCAATGCTGCCAACGATGTCGACGATGAAAGAATCTGGTTCGAGTGGAAGGCCGAAGGGGTTGGAAGTCGAACAATCAAACTCACGGCTTGGGACGAATCGACCAGTCATTCGACGTTATTGGTGGTGAATGTAGAGAAGAAGGCATTCAGTTTCGGTGATATGGTTCGCCCCTATGGATTAGTCATCCTTCTGATTGTAGTCATCGCCGCTCTCGGAGGAGTTCTCTCGATGCGGCTTCGCAAGCCGAAGGACCTTGTCGAGGCGCCAGCAGGAGCACGTAGGGGCAGGCTTGTCTCGATGGACGATGCCTTCGATGATCCAGAGTACGACCCATTCAGCGAGGATGCCAAGAAGAGACGTGTCAAGAGACTCGAAGAAACAGAAGAGGAAACTGATCTCCAAGAAGATTCGGCCAATGCCGAAGAATCAGAGGCGGTCGCTTCAGAGGCTGAGGGAGCGCCGGTCATCGAGAAGACTGCGCTGGATGAGGAATACGAGGAAATCAGCGGCGAGAGCGTCGATGTCAGTGATTTCCTCGATGATTTGACAGATGATTCGGGAGACGTCGAAGGAGAAACTGACCAGAGTTCGGAAGCAGATGATGAAGATCAGGATTC
Source organism: Euryarchaeota archaeon UBA58 (assembly GCA_002498525.1). Taxonomy (GTDB): domain Archaea; phylum Thermoplasmatota; class Poseidoniia; order Poseidoniales; family Thalassarchaeaceae; genus MGIIb-O1. The sequence goes on along the minus strand of DAHR01000010.1, from coordinate 94,802 downwards.
GGCGGACGATGAAGACGACGCGAATGGCGATCTCGCCGATGAACAGAGCGAAGCACTCATGGATGAGGAAGAGTAGCCCAAGCCGTGGTCAACCTCTTCCGATTGCTCGGATTACCAGATCCTTCGAAGGCTGCTTCTCCCGCGGTGACGAGGCCGAAGCGTTCTGCCGACCCTGGTCCTCAGAAGAATGATTCATTCCACGATTTTGGTGAACCGCGCTGGGAGGATCGCACGAAGCGGATGATGTCTAAACCAGAACGCTTCGTTCACTATGTCAAACCCGATGATCTGCATCGCCTCAATCTTCACGGCATGGAGGTCCGATTGACAGCTGGTGATCTGATCATCGCCGACCTTGGATCATTGGTTCACATGCCCAGTCAACAGGAGGTCTGCCGTCGCCGGATCCAGACTCTTGGTGAGCAGTCGGGCTTGCCGGTCTTCGCCTTGAATGAGGCCGACACGCTGTTGATGATCGCTGGTCGGAACATGCGTGTCGATACTGAGAAACATCTTCTTGGCATGGCGAAGTGGGGTCAGCTCTCCGAGGATGGGAATCAATCCGGAGAATCCAGGTTGTGACGCCATGCGCGCTCGTCGGGTCCAGGGCCGAGGCTGTTGAAATCGATCTGGAAGAGTTTGGACGGAAGCGAATCGGAGCCGACTCCGTCTGGAATGAGTATGCTGTTCGCTGAGAGAATCACCAGCGTACCCGAGGCGCCTGCAGGCAATGGGTGAAGTTCCACCAATCTGCAGTCGATCGCGGCAAGCGCTCCGGTCAGAAGCGGTGGCTCGCCATTCACCAGATCCCACTCTGACTCTTCCTCGCTCAGCGGTGCAGCGGTATCGGCGACTGCCTGTGCCGCATCGTAATCAGCTGGCAGAACAAAGATTGTCGCCGTGGCACCGACACCCGCCTCGCGTAGATTCACCAGAGTGTCGCGAGGCCGGGCCTCGATATCCACAGAGAGAGCCATCGCCAGCAGCGCTGGCGAGTTTGAAACCACATTCACCGAAGACATCGGTGCGAGGTTCTCGACCCCCGATCGAGAAGTGGTTGCGATGAGCACGACGGGGCGGGGCATCAACAAGCCAGCCAACCAATTCCGTCGACTCGTATGGTCCAAACCAGCCAAATCGATGCTCACAGTCTCCCCACCCAAGAGTGGCGAGCTTCCCGGTTGTGAATCGAAGTCATCATCGGTCAGCCAAGAATCGAGAACACCCGCGGCGATCTCCCCAACAGAGTAAGCGGTGAACTCTCGATATGCCTGCCAGCGAGCGATTTCCGCCGCATCCTCACCGCGAGCAATCTTGCGCTCTATCGAGGCATCAGAATATGTCACGCAACGTCGCAGATAACGCTCGACGATGCCTCGTCTCTGCTCGATATCCATACCCATCACTCAACGCCCAATTCACGCATCAATCGCTCGACATGCCCCTTGGCGCGGACATTGTAGCCAACCGAAACCAGAGTACCGTCGGTATCGATGACGAAAGTCGAGCGCGAAACCCCGAGATATGTTCGCCCATAGTTCATTTTCTCACGCCAGACGCCGTAGAGCCGATGCAGAACGATCTCTGAATCGACGATCAATTCGAAGTTCAATCCATGCTTTGTGATGAATCTCTCATGGGATCTGGCCGAGTCTTTCGAGACCCCGAAAACACGGTAACCTGCAGCCTCGAAAGCCTCGAATTCATCTCTGAAATCACAAGCCTGCGTGGTGCATCCCGGTGTCGAATCCTTTGGGTAGAAATAGAGGATGACACTCTGTCCGCCTGCGAGAACCTCAGACAATCGAATAGTCGAACCGTCGGTCAATTCAGCCTCGAAATCAGGTGCTTTCTCACCGACCTCCAATGTCACCCATTGTTCCTCCACGGCCAACGCCATGACTCGAAGTATGAAGAATGCTCGTACCGCGAGGATTCAAGAGAGATGGTCGAGCGCCCGACCTCATGGCAAAGCTCGGCACCTTCGGAGGTACACTCTCATTGATCATCGGATTCCTCGCTATTCTAGGTTGGATTGGTGCGGGTATGATGGTCGATTACATCGACTCGGAGTTGGAAGAGAATTGTGACAGCACAACCGGTCAAATCGGTCAAATCACCGGTTGGGACGATGGTGAATGCGAGAATGGGCGCGATACAAGAGCCACAGTCGCCAGCTTGCAGACCCCTCTCCTCAGTCTAGGAGTAATCCTAGTTGGAGCAGGTGGACTGCTCATTTTCAGAAGTTAGATTTTGGCTGCACTCAGCCCATCTCTTCGCGAATACGCTTCTTCGTAGCCGCCCAGCTGCAAATAGTGCATGCAGTCATATCGTGATTGCGCGCGGGGCAATATTCGCGCCCGAAATAGATGATCTGCAGGTGCCGGCGAATCCAGGAATCCTCAGTGAAGACCGCCTTCAGATCCCTCTCTGTCTGCACCACGTTCCTCCCACTCGACAAGCCCCAGCGCGCCGCCAAGCGATGGATGTGGGTGTCGACGGCGAATGCCGGAATGCCGAATGCCTGAGCCATAACAACGCTGGCCGTCTTGTGACCGACTCCGGCCAGCGACTCAAGGAAATCCCAATCGGGAATCACCTCGCCTCCACCCTCCAGAATCTGTTCTGCCATCCGCTTCAGGTTTCGCGCCTTGGTCGGCGCGAGGCCGATTTCGCGGATGATCCCGAGAATTTCTTCAACCTCCAGCGCAGCCATTCCGGTCGGCGAATCAGCAGCAGCGAACAGAGCCGGAGTGACCTGATTCACCTTCTTGTCAGTGGTCTGCGCTGACAGCATCACAGCGACCAGAAGAGTGTATGGATCGACGTGGTCGAGCGGAATGGGAGTAGTCGGATATAATTCGTCGAGTTGGGCTCCGATTCTGTCCGCCCGCTCCGCTCGCCGCATCACCGAGCATCCTCCTGCTCGCTCAGCCCGATGAGGAAGGAGCCGACGACGATCAGGGACGGAAGCAAGTAGCAAGGACCGTACATCCAAACCTCCCATTCGGGGAATTCGGTCTCGCCGCCCAGCAGCACGTAGACCATCATTCCGATGAATAGCGCCGGAAAGATCGATACTGCTCCGAAAACCACCGCGCGCATCTTCTGCATGTCCAGCCCTCGCGCTTGTGCATCATCAACCTCTCGTCAGAGCCCCAAGAGTGCTTGCAACTCAACTCCACTGCGCGTATTCAGGACATCAACAGCCTCAAGCCAGCCCTTTCGAGCCACCTGGATGCCGTACCAGACGTCCCTCAAACCCTCAGTATCATGCGCATCTGGATTGATACAAACCGGTACACCCTGCTCCTTCGCGTACTTGCAAAGTCTCCAATCGAGGTCAAGCCGGTATGGTGAAGCGTTGATTTCAACTGCCTTCAGTTGACCCTCCGCGTTCAACTCGCCCATTCTTCGCAGGATTGCGTGCATGTCGACTGGGAAACCTTCGCGGCCTTGTAGGATGCGTCCTGTGGGGTGGCCTAGAATGGTGAAAGTCGGGTTTTCGATGGCGCGGATGAGCGCTTCTGTGTTGGCTATCTCGTCGCGTCCGCGCCAGCTGCCGAGAGCGTGAACCGAGCCGACGATGTGTGAGAGTGATCGTCGGGTCGAATCAGGGTAGTCGAGTGCGCCATCGACGAGGATGTCGCACTCGGAGCCGTGGAAGATGCGGAAATCCGTGCCAGCGTCGGCCCAAGTCTCGTTGAGGGTCTGAATCATCTTCGCTTGGGCTGGAATTCCATCGGCTGGGACGCCGATCTGGCGACCGCCGATGTTGAGGACCTCTGAATGGTCGGCGATGCCGAGGTATTGCCAACCGAGTGCCTGCGCGGCTGCGGCCATCTCTTCGAGGGTGTTGACGCCGTCGGAGGCGATGGTGTGATTGTGCAGGGCGCCGCGCAGGTCGGAGGTTTCGATGAGATTGGGTAAGCCTGCGCTGGCGCCGATGGTTGCGGCTTCGACCTCGCCCATATCCTCGCGGAGTTCGGGCGTGACCCACTCGAGGCCGAGATGGCGATAGATGTCGGCCTCGTCGGTGCATGGCAGAGTGTGTTTGGCAGCCTCCATGCCGATCGCCTCGCCGGCTGCCTCCTCGGAGAATAAGCCGAACTCGTTGAGTCGAAGACCCTTGTCGATAGCCAATTGGCGCAGGCGGATGTTGTGCTCCTTCGAGCCGGTGAAGTAGGCCAGTGTGAAGGGGAAAGTCTCGGGGGCGACGATGCGGACCTGCGCATCGATGGTCGCATCAGCACTGCGCTCCATCATCGCCTCGACCAACTGAGCATCCATGCTGCCGCCGCCACTTGCGGCGGCGAGCATCTCCTGCTCGAGAATCAGGCTGACTTTCGATTCACCATGACCCTTGACTTCAGCGATACCGGGGAAAGAGAGAATCGACTCGATCACCGAATCGTGGTCTTCGGGCAAAGCCGCAGCGACTATGTCGAGGTCGCCGATAGTCTCGCGACGCCGTCTCGCGCTGCCCGCTAATTGTGCCTTCACAACCCCCGGAACAGCTGCGATGCGAGCCTCGAACGCGCGCCCGAAGGTCAAACCGATATCCATTCTACTTCGGCCTTGATAGCGTCGCAGCAATTCGATTCCATCAAGATATTTCTGCTGGCTCTTGTCGCCAAAGCCAGCCAGCGGAGCGATGTGACCCATCTCGCAGGCTGCCTTCAGTGATTCGACCGAATCGACGCCCAACTCCTCATACATGACGCGCGCGCGTTTCGGCCCAAGACCAGGGATTCCGATGATCTCGATCAAGCCAGCGGGCACGCTGTCGTACAATCCTGCGAGCTCGCCCCAAGTGCCTTCCAGAACGGCCTCTGTGACGAGGCCGCTGATGCCTTTGCCAATTCCTTTGACTTGGGTCAAACGACCCTCCTGAACCACAGTCAGCAGATCCTCCTCCATCGAAGCGAGGGCTCGGCTGCCATTCTGATAGGCGCGAGTCCTGAACAGATTCGCGCCCTTCAACTCGAGAAGAACCGCGACCTGTTCGAGAACCGCGACCACTTGCGACTTGGTCGCGTACGGTGGGCCAGTGCTTCTCGGCTTCGGCAGATTCCATCCCTTGACGCTGACCACGGATGCAGCGCGGAGTCACTGTCCTTGAGCATGTCCATCGCGGCTCCATTCCTCGCAGAGTCGAATCCGACCACTCCCCAAGACTCACAAACCAAGACATCACAAGAGCCTCCGTGGAACTGGTTGCAACACTGGAATCGCTTTCCGTCAGTCTGTGTGGCCTCGCCACAATTCTGTGGATGAGCATCGGGACTTTCTCGCGCTCAGAAGGTGGCGAGATGTTCGTACAGCGCCTGATTGCGGCGTTGTGCGTGATCTCGGCTATACTCCTCTTCAGCCTGCACTCGATGGGGGGCGAACTCTGGGGTTCACGGAATGTGGCGCGTCCATTCGCGGTGGCTGCGTTGATTGTCGCAGCGGCGGGTAGTCTGAACATCAAGGGCACTGATGTGCAGGGCGAGACCAACCCTCATCAGATCATGAAGATGCGAAGGGCAGAGGCACAAGCGGCTGAGTCGCTTGAATCCGCGACAATACCAGAAATCAAAGAAGAATGATTGAATGCGCGCCAAATGGCTCAAGCTTAGTTTGTCCCGCCTAACTTGTCGTCGATGAAGGCACGCATATAGGCTGGTAATTCACCGTTCTGGAAAATGACATCATTCACTTCTGCGAGTTTCATCAGCGAGTAATAGATCTGCATCGCAGTCATCGGTGTCGAACTGCATCCGGTGCAGCCCCCCTCTAGTGAAATCATGATGATTCCATCAGTCGTGTCAACGACATTGACCACTCCGTCGTGAGCGTCGAGGATGGCCTGAACTGGACCCACTGACTCGAGTATGAGTTGTTTATCGACGTCAGCCATCGGTTTTCCTCGCATCACGCTGCAGGGCGAGGTGCTTTGAACCATTGGTGGTGTGGCCGCCCTGATGTCGTGTCTAACCCGAGTGCTGATGGTCGATCTTCTGGTCGAGCGCGCCACTTTCGGGCACGGAGGAAATCAGGAGGTCATCCGACCTTTCGCGGCGCGCTGCGATGTCGAAATGCTTCTCGTCACTCCTCAAATGCAATCCTTTGAGGCCGGAGTGAAGGCCGAGAAGGGATATGATGTCTGTCTTTGCGAAGACGATGTACCTCATTGGGACGACGATTACGGTTTTTGGGAATCGACCGAGGTCGACTTCGATGGTCGACTGGTGACATTTCGCAGAATCGTCATGCCCATGCACGATGATGAGACTCGCATGCGTCAATGGCTCGAGGAACTCGGCGTCGATGCTGTCGTTTGTAGCGGCTCTCGCCGAAACGTCAGCATCTGGGAGGATTGGATGGGACCGGCCGAAACGATGCTGAAGGCCGCCGCACTCTCCGGCACGCCTACTCTGGGAATCTGCTTCGGCCACCAACTCCTCTGTCACGCGCTCGGTGCCGACATCGAGCGCGCTGATTCTCTCTCCAGCGGCATCTGGGATCTCGATCTGACCGCTGACGGTGGTGAAGACGAACTCCTGACGTCACACGAATGCGGGACCTCGATCGCCGGTCTCTTCACTCACCAAGACCACGTTACCACAGTTCCAGACTGCTGCACTCTGCTGGGTCATACCTCCCACAACGTTGTTACCGCCGTGCGCGTCAAGGACGATTCAGGTCAAGCGCTGCCCGCTTGGGGTTTGCAGTTTCATCCAGAGGCAGCGCGGGCGCGCATCGAGCGCGCCTACGAATGGGGTCACATAACCGAAGAGGAACTGGCTGCATTCAAGGGCGAACACGATGGCGCCGGAATTCTCAATTCATTCGCGGCCATAGTGCTCGAAAACACTGTATGAAACTCCGCCCCTTTAGGGGCGGTGTCGGTGGATTCCGATTATAAGGGGCTCTTGGGTCGGCGGGACGACACAGGTGAACACCATGATACACATTACACAGTTAGCAGCGGGAACAGCAGCCTTCGGGTTGATCATCGCCTACGTGCTTTACACACAGATTCAGAAGATCAAGATCGACAATCCAACCGTCGCTGATATCACTCAGCAAATTCAAGATGGGGCAATGGCTTTCTTGTACGCGGAGTATAGAATACTCGCCGTATTCGTCGCCGTCGTCTTCGCTCTCTTATTCGTCGCTATTGGAGAGATGACTGCGATTGCTTTCCTCGCTGGTGCGATCACCAGCGTCGTTGCTGGATTCTGCGGGATGCGTGCTGCGACCAGCGCCAACGGCCGCACAGCAATGGCTGCTGCGACCGGTGGCCAACCCGCCGCCCTCGAAGTATCATTCAACGGCGGAGCGGTGATGGGCCTCTCAGTTGGTGGTCTAGGACTTCTTGGAATTTCGGCTATGGCGATGTGGCTGGGAACTGGCGACAACATCCAGAGCATAGCCGGATTCGGCATGGGTGCTTCTTCCATCGCGCTCTTCGCGCGCGTGGGTGGTGGAATCTACACCAAGGCTGCTGATGTCGGTGCCGACCTTGTCGGCAAGGTCGAGGCTGGAATTCCAGAGGACGACCCCCGTAATCCAGGTGTCATCGCCGACAACGTCGGAGACAACGTCGGCGATGTTGCAGGAATGGGTGCTGATATTTTCGAGTCCTTCGTCGGCTCGATCATCGCAGCGATGGTCATCGCTCAAGCATCGTCAGAGATGGATGTCGATTACATCATTCTGCCAATCTTCCTCGGACTGGCTGGCTATGCAGCGAGTCTCGTCGGTATCTTCAGCATGAGGTTCCTCAAGGGTGGCGACGCGGCTGCGGCTCTTCGGAACACGACCTTCATCGGCGCCGGACTCTTCTGGATCGCCGGTTACTATGGAATCGGATACTTCGGTCTCGAAACAGGTACAGAGCCGATGCTTGCAGTCATCGCAGGCTCGATCGTTGGAATCCTCATCGGGCTCGTCACCGAGTATTACACCGGTATAGAGCCGGTTTTCGGAGTTCCAGTCAAGGCAATTCCACACATTGGGGAAATGTCGAAGACCGGCCCTGCTACAAATGCAATCGCCGGTCTTTCGGTCGGTATGATGTCGACCTTCTTACCGATTATTCTCATCACAGCAGGAATCTACGTCGCGAATGCTGTGATGACGGGACCAGAGGGTGCAACCTCAGATCACGGACTCTATGGAATCGCGATGGCAGCGATGGGAATGCTCGCAACCGTGGGTGTGACAATGACCGTCGATGCATACGGACCAGTCGTTGACAACGCCGGTGGAATCGCAGAGATGAGCAAGCTGGGCCCTGATGTCAGAGAGATTACGGACAGCCTCGACAGCATCGGCAACACCACCGCTGCTATCGGCAAGGGCTTCGCAATCGGCAGTGCTGCACTGACCGCACTCGCACTCTTCGCTGCCTTCGCGGCCTCGGCTGGACTCGGAGCAGAGGACCTTTCTCTGACCTCGCCAACCGTCGTCATCGGCCTCCTCATCGGTGGCTCTCTTCCATTCGTCGTCGCGGCCATGACGATGACCAGCGTCGGCAAGGCTGCCGGCGAGATGGTCATCGAAATCCGCCGACAATTCCGAGAGATTGATGGTCTGCTCGAAGGCCGAGAAGGTGTCAAGCCTGACAGTCAGCGCTGCATCGAGATTTCGACAAAAGCAGCACTTCGCGAGATGCGCATGCCAGGACTCGTCGCAATCTCATCTCCAGTCATCGTCGGCTACGTCCTTGGTCCAGCCGCACTCGGTGGCATGCTCGCTGGTGCACTCGTCACCGGCGTTCTGATGGCTCTCTTCATGGCCAACGCTGGAGGAGCTTGGGACAACGCCAAGAAGGCGATTGAACAAGGTCACATCGAAGGCGCGTCCAAGGGCGATGCTACTCACGATGCTGCGGTCATAGGCGATACGATCGGTGACCCATTCAAGGACACCAGCGGACCTTCGCTGAACATTCTCATCAAGTTGATGTCAATCGTCGCTGTCGTCATCGCACCGGGACTTTCGACCGGCCTGCTCTGAGCAGTGCTGGACAATCGGGTGAAAACACACCAAACGCCCGAGCGTCAGCCTCATCATGGGCTGACGCGAGCGGGAGTCGATGCGCACAGCGTCTGCACTCGCGTTCACTCTGCTTCTGCTGGGTACCTCCCTCGCCGGATGCGCTGGCCTCGGGGGTGGCGACGATGGTAAGGATTCTGACCAGAGCCTGGAAGTTCCGCTCTGGGAAGTCGGGGACTGGTGGCTCTACACCTTCTCGACGCCGGACTACAGCGACGACACAGCCCGCCTCGTCGTCGCCAGCGACACAGAGGAGGACGGCAGCGCCTACATGCTCGCGATATCCAGCGAAACCGAAGCTCGACGGCACGCTGTCCTCAACCATAACCCATTCCTCGGGCGCATAACCAAAGACAACCTCAGCGCCTTCGAGAACGGCATCGCACAACCGGTTCTGACCTTCCCCCTCGCCAAAGGCGACAGCTGGTCATTCAGCCTCTTCTCCAACGACTGGAGCGCGACCATTCTCGACATCTCGGGAAATCTAGCCATCATCTCAGCCCAATCGAGCGATGGCGCCTCCCTCGACTACGTCTACGACGAGGCGGTTGGGTTCTTCTCATCATTCATCTGGACTGACGCTGACGGCAGCGAAAACCTGCGAATGATGCTCGCAGCCGGCGGCGAAGCCCACACGGGCGAGGTCTTCTTCGTCCGCGGCGGCGACCTCTACAGCAACGTCTGGGACAATTCTGGCCCAGACGCTGAATTCCGCGACACTTTCCTCGTCAGTGACCATCCTTCGAGCGGAGAGTGGACCGAGATGATCTACTTCCTCGACGCATCCTGCGGCAGCGGCGCCTCGACCATCTCGCTGACATTACGCGACCACACCTCCATTTCGGCTCTTGCGAGAGTCTGGGGGCCCGGGGCGGAGGAGTTGGGGACTCTGGGGACGATTCCCTATCCTAGTGAGGAGTACACACTGACTCTCACATTCACGGGCAATACGAACCTACGGCTCAAAATCGCTGGCGGCATAACCGAATCCTGGACGCTCTGAGGCAGACTCATGTCTGACACTGGAACACTCGTGATGCTGCATGGCATGACTGGTGATTCAGCGAAAATGCAGCCGCTGGCTGAAAGGCTTGTTCCTAGCGGCTGGCAGATCCTCTGTCCACAGGCTGAGGCAGAACATCCTACGCTTGGGGGCTTTGCTTGGTGGCTTCGAAGCGACAGTGCTACTGAACCTCTGAGTGCTGAAGCACAATTGCAGGTTGTCGCTTCGGTGCAGCGGGTGATTTCTGAATTGCCGGCTGGCCCGCTGATCGTTGGTGGCTTCTCTCAAGGCGGGGCCATCGCTTCAGCGATGCTCGAGTACGAGGTTCAGAATCGCATCGCTGGACTTGTTCTGATTGGAACCAAGACGGCGCGGCCTGATGAGTTGACGGCCGCTATTCCTTTCCTGCGCCCGCGCGAGGTCGTCTGGATGCACGGTTCGCGCGATCATTTGTTGCCCCTCGCCCAGGCAGAGGAACATGCTGAGATCTTCGAGGCGGCGGGCTGGCCAGTTACTCGCCTCGCCCACGAGAAAGGTCACATGGTCAATCTCAATCAGATTGCTGAATTGCGGGCCGCGATTCAGAGGATGGCCGATTCTGCCTGAATCGCTGCCTGACATACGGGTTGAGTGACGGTCAGAGATATTTCAGCAAATGGTCCGAGCCACCGACGAAAATCGGCTCATCTCCGCGCATGTCGTAGCAGATTGGAACGGTTCGATGACCGGTCTCGCGAACCACATCGAAACGCAGGTCTCCCTCGTGGTCAAAGTTGACCACAGTGTAGGTCAAGTCCTTCCAATCGAGAGTCCGCTTCGCCAGAGTGCAGTAAGGACAGACCGTCTGGGTGAAGACGAGGAAGTCTGTCTCGCATTCTTCAAGCAATTGTTGGAACTTCTCCAAAGTCTTCAACCTCCAGTATCGCTTCAACGGCTTCGTCTTCGCCCGAACCGTCTGCGCCGTCATCGTCACCGAATCGTCCTTCAAGAACCCTATCGGTCTCATCGGGGTCGATGAACCATAGCAGTATCACCGTGAACAGTGTTAGCGCGCCCCCGATGTAGAGGCAAGTGACGTAGTCGAACCTCTGGGTCATGTTGCCCGTGAACAGGTACGCCATCACTGCTGAGAGGTTGAACATCGACATGTAGGCCGTGAACTGCGAGCCGCCGGCCTTGCTGAATGTAAGCCTCATACATACGGCTATGACGCAGATCCATGCAACTCCGTTGATGACTGCGCGAAGGCACAGGTAGGCTACCATCATGTTCGTATTGGTCCAGTAGTCGCTCAATAGAGCTAGGGTGGCGTTTGACAGGGCTAGTAGTGTGAAGCCTATCATCGAGACTTCTCTGACTCCGAACCGGTCTCCCAGCATACCGCCGAAGATCTGCCCAACCATCATGCAGGCGATGACCACGCCGCCGACGATTGCGTTGTACTTGGTCTGAGACCAACCTGCCTCGTTGATGAAGATGTCAACCACGATAGGATCGGTGAACAGGTAGAGTTCGGCCAGCAAACACAGGAAGATCAGGATGAAAGAGGAACGCGTCGAGAAACCCTTGACTATGTTGTAAGCTGTTTCAGATGCAAGGG
>DAHR01000010.1:25215-82979 GCA_002498525.1 Euryarchaeota archaeon UBA58 | reverse complement strand
TTCCCAAGCCTCGGTAAAGCTGCTAGTGAGTACGTGCAGGATAGCAAAAAGTCCCCACAACAGGAAGAAAGAGATGCTTACCCACAGGATGGAAGCAGCTGGAGATATCCTGTTATCGTAGAGGTTTGTTGCGACCCATCGGGCTTGCCTGAATTCCTCCGGGTGATCCTCCTCCCACAGAAGGGGCGCCTCGGTTTCTATTGCCTCCTCGATCTCTGCGTACCAGGCCTCCTCTACCTCTTCCTGCTTGCTCCATGGGAACAGTCTGTTACTCGGCCTCTCACGCAGGTACAGAGGCAGCATCATGATTAGAATCAGCAATGGGAGCTGGACCATTATCGCCGATTTGATTCCGAAAGGAACGACCAGCATTCCGAGGACTGCGCCTCCGAAAATGATTCCGCCACGCTTGGCGGCGAACATCAGACCGTTGACCGTGGCCACTTCATCGGGCTCGAGTATGTCGACTGCGAGAGCGTCAACGCTGACATCCTGCAGTGATGAGAACAGGTTGTGGATGAACAGCAATATGGTGACTAATTGTATCGAGGCGACTAAATCCGGCACGAAAAGCAAAGTGGATAGGGAGATTATCATGCCCGTCTCGGCGAATAGGATCCACGGTCGTCTTATCCCGAATTGAGGGAATCTGATCATATCGATAACTGGCCCCCAGATGAATTTGAAGGTCCATGGCAGGTATACTGTGGCGAACAGTATGGCAATTTGCTCTACGGCGATTCCATTGGTTACGAGGAATGCCACGAAGGCCACATTCGCGAATCCTGAGGGGAGGCCCTGTGCGACATAGAGTATGCTCAGAGAGACGTAACGTCTCACCTTGTTCTCCGCTAAGGATTCACCATCTTCAACCCACGACTGCCTAACTGACCTCAGAGCCCCGGGAATTTTTCGTAGATTATACCTACGGATATCAAAACCGTCACTGTCTTCACCCTTATTGGAGAGGCCCAGGTAGAACTTTCTATCCCACCGCTCTGTGGTCATGATGTAACCCAGTAAAGCGAGTACCAATACGAAGGGGACGAAGAAGACGTACGAGCCGAAAGAGGTCAGGCCCTCGGCGGCTCCAGCTATTGCCATCTCATCGATTAGGACTACTCTGCGAGCGTCTATTGGGGATATGCTGTCATCGGTGACTCTCAATCTAGCATAGATTGTCGAGTTGCCAGATTCGAGGTGAGGGTCTAACTTGACCCTCCAAGTAGCCCAGTCACCGTTATTCGAAAGGTCTGCAGCACCCTTCCACTCTCCGCCGCCGACCTTGACCTCTACCAGCCCCAATCCCAGCGCGCCTCCTGATGAGGTTCCGGCGATGTAGCTCTCATTGCCGATTTCTTGCAAGGTGATGATGTCCATCGAGACGTTCAGTGAGCGGTCGATACTGCCGGCCGCCTCGACGAAGGCGAGCGGGTCGGCCTGACCGTAGCCGAATTCGTTGTCAGGCCGGCTCTCGAGCAGGCTGCAATCGTTCAATCCAGGGTCACCGAGTGAAATCTCACGCTCGATCGCGTGCGCGGCGATGATATCCTTGAATTCGGCATGAGTGAGGTCGGGATTCGCCTCTTTCATCAGTGCGGCAATCCCGGCCATCAGAGGCGTTGCCATGCTGGTTCCCGACTTGCTCGTGTAGCCATCAATCGTCGCGGCGTCTGGAGCCATGATGTTGGAACCGATGGCCGCCACATCGGGCTTCACTCGCCCATCAGAAGTGTATCCACGGCTGGAGTAGATGGCAAGGTCGAGATTCTTGTCGAGCGAGGCCACAGTCACCGGCAGATTCGCATCTCCCGGACTGTCGATGGTATTGCAACCGACGATCGTCGCACCGCCGAACTCGTTGCCAGCCGAGAGCGTGGTGATGATGCCTGAATCGGCGACGGCATCCATCTGACGACTCCAAGCACTGGAGCCGTCATTGTCAATGTGAATCTCGAACTGCTGTTCACCCAATGAAGAAGTCAGCACATCGATACCCAGATTTTCCTTGTTGTCGATGGCCCACTGAGCGCCTTCGATGATGTCCTCGATGTCTCCTTCGCAGCAAGCGAGGATGTTGATCAACCAGGCGCCGGGGGCGGCACCGATGTATCGTGAACCGTCGGCCGCCGTCTGGCCGCCGCCGGTGCCGGCGGCGATTCCAGCGACATGAGACCCATGTGTCCCGGAGTCGAAGGAGTCCTCAGGAGGTTGTTCGGAGTGGGTGTAGACGGCGTCGTAGAATGCCGTGATCTTGGGGTCGCAATCAGCCGGAATCGGGTCAGGATTCGGGTCGAGAGGGTCGGGTGGGTCGTCGATGCAGGTGAACCGATCGTCGTCCAAGTCGTTGAGCCCTTCGTGGTCGCCGCGGATGCCGGTGTCGAGAATCGCGATGGTCACACCGGTTCCGATGAATCCGAAATCATTCCACACATCATCGACTCCCATCGTCGGGACAGCCTCGTTCATGTGTGGCTCAGCGAGGCCGAGATCCTCGATCATCACCAAGCCGCTCAAGGACAACAGAGTTGCTGGCTCCTGCAGCAGTTCGAGGGGAATAGTCGCAGCGACTGTATCGAGATAATGAGCTCTCAGTGTAACTTCGACGCCTAACTTTGTCAAGGCCTCGACATCGGCGTCGGTCGGCTGATGGTCGTAATCGATGAAGACTCGAGCTTGCTCAGGACCGGCCTTGCGCCACCAATCCTGCTGGACATCAACCGGTTGTTCCAGCAGCCATTCGATGCGGTCGTCAACGAAGTCATGGTCCGCATCGCGGCTCCAATCCAGCCACCACTGGTGGTGAAGTGCCAGCTCGACGCTCTCAGTCCAGACACCATCGGCGTCGTAACCGCCTCGACCCCGCTCCATGTTGAACGACGAGGTCGCGATGGGCAGCAGTAGAACGAGAATCAACACCGAAGCGATGATACCATGACGTCCTACCATGGGTAGGACGAATCTCAAGGGGTGTTTGAGGCTTCTCCAGCGACAATTCAACTCTCGATCAGAGTCAATCCCGTGTCTTCGAAGTCCCATTCGATGATTTCCCAACCCGCTGCATCAACCGCTTCACGAACCGTTGTGAAGCCCAGAGGATTGCACAGAAGAGCCGCACATCCACCCGCTCCTGCGCCGAGTGCCTTCCACGCCATCACCGACCTCGTCTCCAGAAGAGGGGCGATGATGGAGCGGAATGGATCGTGTATCGCGGGGTCGAGAAGATCGACGCCGCGACAGATGTCGTCGAGGGCCTCGACGACGAGGTGGCGGTAGTCGCGCTGCAGGCCATCAACCATCTTGCGCGCCGCCGCTCGGATGATTAGCAGTCCCTCGGTTACAGCTTCTTCACCGGCATCGTAGCGAGCCCATATCGCGTTCTGGATCTCGCCCGAATCGTGGACGATGCCGCTGTTGACGATGAGCAGATGTTTCCGAAGCCAGTTTCGGGCTGTTTTCGGGGCTTCGAAGGGCATAGATTCAACAGAATCTCCGACGAACATGAAGCGGTTGAATCCACCCAGCGCCGCTGCCCATTGATCCTGTCTGCCGCAGCGATTGCCACTCGCAATCTCAGCCTGATATGCTTGCTCGGCCAGTCCTTGGAGATCGTCGATATCACCGTCGTTGAGAACTGCGATTCTCGCGACATTCAGAGCACCACTCGTCCCGAGTCCGGAACCTGCTGGCACATCGAAGGAGAATTCGACCTCGCCGCTCGAACCAAGGCGCGCTCGGACGTACTTGTCGATGGTGAAATTCACCACCTCACCACCGTGATGAATTGTGAATGGCGAGAGGTCGGTCCAACCGCCGGCCAAATCGACGCGCAGCGGCGCTCTTGCCTCAATCACAATTCTATTCCCTCACTCCACCCATGATAACCCATCGGCCACGCCTGATGGCGCGACCGGAAATATAGGGTACGAACGCCCTCTCGCATGCCCATGACAGTTGACGCTGTGGGTGGTGTCGAAGCCGCGATTGCTGCTTTCGCAGCCGGCGAGCCTGTCATGGTCTTCGACTCAGCCTTCCGTGAATGCGAGACCGACTTGCTATGGCCCGCCACAGCGGCAACCCCCGAAGTCATGCGCCGTCTGCGCCAAGACTGCGGAGGACTTCTTTTCCTCGCCATTGGCGATGAGATCGGCCGGCTCTTCGACCTGCCATGGTTGCAGGACATCCACACTCACCCAGCCCTCGTGGCCGACAATCCAGTGCTCGCTCACCTCGTTACGAACGACCTGCAATACGATACGCGCTCGGCCTTCACCCTCTCGGTCAACCACCGCGACACCTACACGGGGATAACCGACCGTGACCGCTCGCTGACCACACGTCGCTTCGGCGAGCTCGCGGGCGAATTACTCTCCAGCGATGTCACCGGCGCCGCCGCACTGGAGGCGTTGGGCGCCGAATTCCGCACTCCCGGCCACATCCCAGTCTGTCGAGAATCCCCCGGTGGCCTCGAAACCCGCCAAGGCCACACAGAGTTGGCAGTGGCGATAGCAAGGCTGGCGGGTCAGGTTCCCGCAACTATCGGAGCGGAGATGTTGGAGCCGGATGGCGATGGGGCATTGAGTGTTGAAGATGGGCGTGAATATGCGGCGAAGCACAGCATTCCGATGATAACCGGCGCCGATCTTCTGTCCGCTCTGGGCATTGAAGAGTGACCGAAGCATTGAGAGGATTCGAGGGGAGGCGGAGTTGAATGGTCAGAGTCATGGCGGTCGGCGTCTTCGATTTGTTGCATGCTGGACACCTGCATTATGTCGAACAAGCCAAAACCCTTGGTGACGAACTCGTAGTCGTAGTCGCCCACGACGAAACGGTTCGCAAGCAGAAGCATGAACCGGTGACTAATCATGAACTTCGACGGCGCATGGTCGAGGGTCTGAAACCAGTTGACCGAGCGCTCGTTGGCAACCCGCCGAGCGTACCAATCTTCGATATTCTCGATGTCGTGAAACCCGACGTGATAGCGCTCGGCTATGACCAGAAGCACTCGCGTGATGCGATTCGGGCGGGTCTGGACGCGAATGGTTGGGGCCATGTCAAGATTATTCGGGTCGAGGGCTTATCGGATGATCTGGATGGGACGAGGAAGATCATCTCTCGAATCCTCGAACTCTGGTCGGGCGAGACCGGCGATCTTTACGAGGAGGATTGAGGATGTTCACCGGAATCGTTTCCGGTACTGCTTCGGTGGTCGCCGTCGAGGACGGCGATGAGATTCGGACTTTGACTGTCGATCTCGATGGTTTCGATGATGAACTCGAGATCGGTGCGAGCGTAGCTCTGGATGGAGTCTGCATGAGCGTCGTTACGATTGATGGAGCCGCAGTGAAGTTCGATACCATCGAAGAGACGCTGAGCCGAACGACGCTCGGGGCACTGAAAGCCGGCGAGAAGGTGAATGTCGAGCGCTCCCTGAAGATGGGGGATGAACTCGGTGGACACATCTTGTCCGGTCATGTGATGATGACCGCGAAGATTCTAGAACGCGCCGAGCGTGGAGAGGGGATTGACCTCGTCATTGAGAATTCTACCGAGGCACGCCCGTATATTCTCGAGA
Organism: Euryarchaeota archaeon UBA58; assembly: GCA_002498525.1. Lineage (GTDB taxonomy): Archaea > Thermoplasmatota > Poseidoniia > Poseidoniales > Thalassarchaeaceae > MGIIb-O1. The sequence continues at coordinate 77,404 of DAHR01000010.1, read as the reverse complement.
AAGGCTTCGTCGCCGTCGATGGACTGTCGCTGACGATTGGCGAGGTGTCAGATGACGGCTTCGCTCTACACATCATTCCAGAGACCCTGAGAGTCACGACGATCGGTGGAAAGTCAGTGGGTGACTCGGTGAACATCGAGATCGACTCGCGAACTCAGGCTGTCGTCGACACGATTCGACGCATGGGGGTGAGTGGATGAGAATCGCTGCGATCTGTGGTTCATTCCACAAGGAAGAGATTACTCGAATGCTCGAGTTCGCGACCGATGAGGCTGCGTCGCTGAACTGTGAGATCTGCGAAGTCGTCTGGGTTCCCGGCTCGATGGAAGTTCCGCTCGCGCTCGAGCGTGTTTTGCCGCGCGATGACATCGATGCTGCGATTGCGTTGGGAATAATCGAGCGCGGCCAGACCCAACACGGATTGGTCATGGGGCAGTCGGTTACCCGTGCAATCATCGATCTGCAGATCAAGCACAACAAGCCAATCGGCCTTGGGATAATCGGCCCCGGCGCAGAGGTCGAGCAAATCGAGTCGCGCCTCGAACCTCACGCGCGCGCCGCCGTCAGTGCGGTCGTCACCATGCAGAACTAATCATGGAATGTGCCGACGAGCATCTCCGGGAATCGTGACTCGAAGCTTTTCGCATTGACACTTCGCTTCGCGCATCATCAAACCCTCCTCGCACGCAGTGTGAAGGAGAGTGGGAAGGGGACTTCACCTTCTTTCAAGCGCCAATAATTCGGGCGCGACGGCTCGAATTTTTCTGGCCATGGGTCGAAGAACAACTCGTCGCGCTCGTGCATGAACTCGATTTGGAATCCATTGTTGATGAGCGCGTTAATCAGAGTGTCGTATCGAAATTCCCAACAATGAGTCGTACGCTCTCCCGGCCACTGCGGATTCGCGTAACTTCCTTCGCCGATTTCAGAGATCGGCCCCGCGTTGAAGAGATCGTATTTAGGAACGAAGAATGAGCCTTCGGAGGTTTCTTTCGGTTCCAATGTGTTTACGAAAGGTGTGGTTTCCTCAAGGTACAGAACTCCACCTGATTTCACAAGTCCTGCGCAGACTGCGGCCCATTCTTCGAGGTCGGGCAACCAACATAATGCGCCTCTGCCGGTGTAGATGATATCGAATTGTTCGCCATCGAGCGCCTCGGCCGCATTCGCTACCGTTGCGTGTACGAATCTCGCATCGTCAATTCCAAGAATCTCTGCGAAGCGCCTCGCTTCAAGAATCGCATTCTCACTGAAATCAAGACCGGTGACCCTTGCTCCTCGGCGCGCCCAGGAGAGCGTGTCGGTACCGATGTGGCACTGCATGTGAAGCAGCGATCTGCCATTCACATCGCCGAGTTCCTCGACTTCCCAAGGTCCGAGTTTGCACTCGCCCGCCAGCCATTGTTCTATGCGATAGAACTCGGCGCCGCTGCCTTGAGCGTGCATGTGAGCCATCGCATCCCAGGAATCGAGATTCTCCTGAATCGCCACCTCATCAGATTCTGGAGCAGGTGCAGGACGCCAGGACATAGGCGTCGATTCCGGCAGAGAATGTAGGCTATTCGGTGCCTCACTCGATGGCCGTGATGCCCTTTTCGCGCAGGTTCACTCGGCGGCGAATAATGGTTCACCTCGGTTTTCCGCGTGGCTTGGCATCGAACTCGGGCGAGTGGCAGTATTGAAGGAGGTCCTCTCATTGGCTCGGCCCATGAGCGGCGTGGTTCGAAATGTCATCATCATCGGTTCTGGGCCGGCTGGTTATACGGCTGGGCTGTATTCTGCTCGTGCGCTGCTCGAGCCACTGATGTTCGCCGGCTACATGTCAGGAGGCCAACTGATGCTGACCTCTGATGTCGAGAATTATCCAGGTTATCCTCAGGGAATCGGAGGGCCTGAGATGATGGTTGAATTGCGCGAGCAGGCGGAACGCTTCGGATTGGAGGTTCACGACAAGAATGTCGAGCGTATCGATGTCTCCAGTCGCCCGTTCAAGGTCTGGGTCGAGGGCGAGGAATTCTTGGCTGAGACTCTGATCATCTGCACTGGAGCCGAGGCGATCTGGCTCGGTGCAGAGGGTGAAGATGCCCAGAAAGGGCGCGGAATCAGTACCTGCGCCACCTGTGATGGAGCCTTCTTCCGCGATGAGGAGGTGATCGTCGTCGGTGGCGGTGACTCGGCGATGGAGGAAGCCACCTTCCTGACACGCTTCGCGAACAAGGTCACAATCATCAATCGACGCGATGTCTTCCGCGCTTCGAAACTGATGTATCAACGCGCGGCGAATCACCCGAAGATAGAGATCAGGCCATTTCGAACTGTGAAGGCTTGGCTATCCAATGAGAAAGGGTTGACCGGTGCAGTGCTGGAAGATCCACGAGATGGGAACAACGAGGAGATCGCTTGCACCGGCGCGTTCATCGCAATCGGGCACAAACCACTCACAAGATTCCTCGATGGACAGATCGAGACTGATTCTTCAGGATACATCCTGCATCACGAACACACGATGACTAGCGTTCCAGGGGTCTTCGCAGCAGGTGATGTCGTTGACTCCAGATACAGGCAGGCGGTCACGGCCGCTGGTATGGGTTGCGCTGCGGCGATGGATGCTGAGCGCTGGCTGGAAGACCAAAGCTGAGGAATCTGGAAACTGAGGACTGGTCTTGGCCGATATGGGAGTCTTCGCGAATCGCGAATCCCATGAATCACGCAGTTGGTTGAACCATCGTCTCGCCGATCTGGTATACCTTACTCATGCCGTCATCACAATCTGGGTGGCCATCGGCTGGCTCGGTTCGGAGGACTGGATGCTCTGGGGTGTCATCATCCTCTACGGATCGACTGAAATCCTCTGGCTGACGAGATCGAGGTATTGCATCCTGACCGATTGGGAACGATCCTTGCGGGGTGTTCCGAAGCCAGAATCGGTTCTGGAGCAGAATTTCGTTCGCAGACTCTTCAATCTCTTCCTGCGAACGGATATCACTCCCGAGAAAGCGACGCTGCTGACGAGGATATGGGGGAGAATCGGCTTTCTCGTGGCATTCATCCGTCTCCTCGGCCCGCCTTTGCCCTGAATCAGGGGTCTTGGGCCGAAGCCACCATGAGGGGATTGCTTCGTGGTCAGCACGTGTCCGAGGAACTGAGTTCTGACGAGAGGGCGAGATATGCTCGTCATCTGATGCTTCCACTGGTCGGCTCGGATGGCCAGAAGCGGCTGCGTGACGGCTCTGTTCTCGTCATCGGAGCCGGTGGCCTCGGCAGTCCAGCCCTGCTCTATCTGACTGCTGCCGGCGTCGGTCGAATCGGCATCGTCGATGACGATACTGTCGAAATCACCAATCTGCAACGACAGATTATCCACACTACCGCAGCGGTGGGAGAGGCGAAGGTAGAGTCTGCGCGCCGGAGGCTAGGGGAATTGAATCCAGAGATTCAGATAGAGGTTCTCGAGCGGCGATTGAGTGTTGAGAATGCGCTGGAGATTCTGGATGGGTGGGATGTAGTCATCGACGGTTCGGATAATTTCGCCACTCGATACACGCTTTCAGACGCATGTGAGATTCTAGGAATTCCTTGGGTTTTCGGCAGCATCCATCGCTTCGAAGGACAGGTCACGGTGTTCAACCATGAAGGCGGACCGAATTATCGCGATCTCTTCCCGACTGCACCGCCGCCGGAATTGGCGCCGAATTGCGCTGAGGCTGGAGTGTTGGGCGTTCTGCCAGGATTGGTCGGAACGATTCAAGCGACTGAGGCGTTGAAGCTGTTACTGGGAATTGGAGAGTCACTCTCTGGCAGACTGCTGACGATCGATGCCCTGAGCATGGATTTGCGAATTCTCGACTATTCCTCTGAGTCAAATCGAGAAGCGGTCACTGAGATGTCTGAGGAAAGCATCACTGCAGCCTGCTCCAGCATTGTCATGGCGCAGGAGCCGCAGCAGAGCAATGGCGTTTCCTCACTCACCCCATTGGAATTCGTGATGAGACTGGATGAGGGGTGGAGTCCATTTCTTCTCGATGTTCGCCGACCTGTAGAGGAGATGATAGTCAGCCTGCCTGGCACTGACTTGCGTATTACTCACAGAGCCGTGCCAAAACGATCATCGGAGATTCCACGAGATCGAGATGTCGTCGTTTACTGTAGGACCGGCGGAAGGTCTGACGAGGTTGTGAATTGGCTTGGCGAATCAGGTTGGTCGCGCGATCGAGTGTTCAATCTTCTCGGTGGCATCCACCTCTGGTCGGATACGGTAGACCCGCTGGTTCCAAAATACTGAGTATGGTTGCTACTTTGAATTTCCTAATTGTGGTATTATAATTCTTAGTTACGTGTTTATTAGTGGTGAAATGGTTAATTATTGCAATTTATCAAAGATATTTGGTAAAATAATTCTGATTTGTGGTTGACTATCTCGGAGTCTATCGTTTAATTACGGTGTTTTTGACTGATTTCTTAGTTGATACACCATCCAAGGATTGACACTTTCCAGATAATGTGGTGAATAGGGCAGACGTGCAGCGATTCATTGTTGTACAAGTGGACTCACCGAGCCACATGGCCGGGCGTCGCGGATTGTGGCGTTGCTCCGCCTGCAATACACATCAGACTTGGAAATCACGCGACGCCGAGACCACTCGACTCGACCGCAAGTGCTCATCGTGTGGCAGAAGAATCAGAGTCACTCTCGACAGATCACTCAGTGGTCGCGGTCGTCGGCAACAGGTTCTGATCTGGGAAAGAGAGTTTCGCACTTCGATGTCAGACCTGGAACAGGAGGCCTCCTTACGGAATCAAGAGGAGGCCGAGCGGGCAGCGAGGGAGACCTCCGGCAGAGAATCGAAGGAATTCACCTCTCAATCCGACCTACCACCACTCTGGGGGAGTGGATGGCAACCTCGCATGGCTCTTTCCTTCAGCAAGAAATTGAGTTCGGAATCCGCTCGGCATGAACTCCTTCGCTTCCTCGCCGAACGGCATGAAGGATTCATCGAAGCCGCGGCTTCCTGCTGGGATTCCTTGGCTGCACCACCTCACTTCGATGGAGATTCCTTCCATGAATTCTCGAATCAGTTCTGTCATAACTTCGCCGAGCAATTACACGAGAGGCTCTACGAACCCTCGATGGCTCGATTATCTGAGACTGAAGTGATTCCTCGCAGACCTGGTGCCCTCCATCTCGACCGGCGTACTGCAAGGCTGTGCCGAGACATCGCCCTCTGTTTACGGAGGATTGCACATGGTTCTGCGGTAACTCTCGAGCACCGCTTGCGCTGGCAACGCTGGATGACTCGAACAAGAGCTGTGGACGAACACCTCAAGGATCTGTTCATGAACGGTATTCCCACACCTGACGGCGGCAGATTCGGTGGTAAGGGCTTCCGCTCGACTTGGCAGGAAGCGGTGGCTTGTTGCGCCACCGCCATGGTCCGAGCAGTCGATCTGCCTGAGCGTGATCGATCTCTGGCCGATGTTGTCGCGCCGATGATTCGAGACGTCGGCCTGGCTCTCGCAATGGGCCAGACTCCGCTTGAGATCTTCGCGGCCCAGATGGGGAAATCTGGATCTTTCATGGATGGAGGTCACGAAGGCCATGGCGGTCGGGACCTCCATGTCGGGAATTGGGACAAGAGAATCCTCCCCCCCTCGGCACCTCTGCCGATTGCAAGCGCTACCACGACAGGCATCGCACTCGCGGCAAAGAGGCTCGAAATACCTCGATTCCACCTCGCACCTGTTGGTGAGGGCTGCAGCAGCAGCGGCGAGTTCTGGGAAGCGATGAACCTCGCCGGCGCCCGTGGCCTGCCAATCGCTTACATGATTCAGAACAATCAGATCGCCCTCGACACCTTCACCACTGGTCAATCGGGGGCAGAGACATTTGGCGACAAAGGCCACGCGATGGGCATCCCATCATGGACGATTGACGGATCTGACCCTCTTTCATTCCATTCTTCGACTGCAACAGCCCGAGAATACGCTCTAGACGGTGGCGGAGCCACACTGATCCACGTCGAGACGATGCGAGGATGTGGCCACGCTCATCACCACGACGACCTCTACCTTGGCGCGGCTTCAGGCAACCCGCCCGGATATGTGGAACGGGAACTCATGACTTATTGGGCTCAGAAGGACCCACTGCCTAATCATCGCGAACTCCTCATACGCATGGGGGTGAGCGAATCCGCTCTTGCGGCCATGGAGATGCAGGAGCAGGAGTCTATCGACGCTGCCCGTGAGGAGATGCAGGAGATGCCTTGGCCAGAGGGCTCGAGCGTCGGCAAAGGAGTGACGAGCCTGCAAGATGCAACGACTCACTCCGAGCAGATCAACAGAATTGGCGGTGACATCGAAGGCGGCGGCAGCGTGCTTGAATCAGGCGTCTGCTCGATCGAGTTTTCAGACGCGCCCAACTCCTGGACATACAGCAAGGCCATCCAGAACGCGATGGTCACTCTGGCTGAGAAATATGCTGAGACTATCGTCTTCATGGGTGAGGATATGGAGCTCGCTGGTGCCTTCGGCCTAAATCTGCCTCTGAAGGCTCGCGGTCACTCGAACAAACTGCTTGATATGCCTCTTTCAGAAGCCATCATCATCCACTCAGCAACCGGCGCTGCCCTTGGTGGGATGAGGCCTGTAGCAGAGATTCAGTTCGGTGGATTCGCCGCTCTAGCGATGAATCCGCTGATCAATAATGCAGCGCAACTGCGGTGGCGCTGGGGCGCCGAGGTGCCTCTGACCGTTCGCATCCCACTCGGCGCCAAGACCAGAAGTGGTCCCTTTCACGCGAACATGATTGAATCATGGTTCGCTAATGATCCTGGTTTAATCATCGTCTTCCCGAGCACTCCTCAGGATGCTTACGACATGCTCGTCGAAGCCCATGCTCTGGACGACCCTGTAGTATACATCGAGCACATCGGTTTGTACGGCTTGCGAGGCGGAAAGACCGGATGGGGAGAATCGATCAGCCAACTCGTTGACACAGATTCGGTACACGCGCGCCTCGCGCGCGGGGAGAGCAGCATCGGTCAGGCGCATGTCGTACGCGGCGGCAAGGATGTGACCATCGTCACCTGGGGTGCGATGGTCCACGTCGCGCTGAACGCGGCAAGAGAGGCGGCTCAACGAGGAATCGAAGCAGAGATCATCGATCTGCGAACCATCTTGCCATTCGATGCACAGACCTGCATCGATTCGGTCCGAAACACGGGCCGGCTCCTGGTGTTGCAAGAATCCCAGTATACAGGCGGCTTCGGTCACACCGTCAGCAGCCGAATCCTCGAAGAGGCATTCTGGAATCTCGAATCGGCTCCAGTCGTCCTTGGAGCTCTGGACACACCGGTGCCATTCTCGCCAACCTTGGAGGATCACACCATCCCGTCGGCAGAATTGGTCCTCCGACATCTACGGCGCATGTGTGACTGAGGCCGAGAGAGATGTCAAACATGATGGGCGAGGCGGAATGGACTGTGAGGGGTGGATGATGTTCGGATTAACTGGCCTGTCGGACCCTGTTCTGGTTCTCGTCGGCTTCATCCTGCTGCTCTCTGGGGGTGAAGGAGTCGTCCAAGGTGCGGTGCAGATCGCATACCGCCTGCGAGTCCCTCCACTCCTAGTCGGCTTCACCATCGTCGCCATCGGAACTTCATTGCCTGAACTCGCTGTCGCCATCGAAGCAATCGGTCGAGGAACCCCGGACATAGCGGTTGGTGGCGTCCTGGGTTCCAACGTCGCGAATGTGATGCTCGTTCTCGGAACCGCTGCACTGCTCGGCTCAGCTGGTGATGCAGGTGTGGGTCTTCGCCGGGATTCTAAAGCAGTGATCGCTGCCACCATCATCCTCTTCATCTTCGTCGGAATGGGCGAGATTCCGTACTTCGGCGGTATCGCCATGCTGCTGCTTCTGTTGGCCTACTACACCTACTCTTACCTCTACTCACGTGGAAAAAGCGATCAGAAGGCCGAGGATACATGGCTGCCGGACAACATCCTCGCGGCGATTGTAGCCACTATCATCGGGGGCTACATGATCTGGCAGGGCGCGGGCTTGCTCTTGGAGGGAGCCACTGGCCTGGCCCTGACCTTTGGCATCCCTGATTCGGTCGTCGGCCTGACGATAATCGCTCTGGGCACCTCGCTTCCCGAACTGGCTGTGACCCTCATCGCAGCACTTCGCAATCAGGGCGGCGTGGCGATTGGAAACATCCTCGGCTCGAACGTCATCAACATCCTCGGCATCCTAGGAGTTGCCTCTGTGGTAGGAGGAGGAATCGAAATCGCATCTGAGTTCGCAGGACGTGACATCTGGGTGGTCATTATCACTTCAGGTCTCGTCACAGCGATGCTCCTGAATGATCGTGAGATCGGGCCACGAGTCGGTGCTACGATGGTAATTGGATATTTCGCATACATGGTTTTCCTCTACGCCTCTTAGTGAAATTGACCATTACGCCTCATCACGAAATCGAACCAAAATGATTTCTCATCCCTCTCTTCACTCGCACCTCTTGTGGCTCCATTGCGCAGCCGGAGCAGCCGGATGCGCCCCGAGTACGTCACAGAGGAGTTCGAGTTGAACCCGGTCCTCCTGATCGAAAGCGCTCAGCAGATCGCTGTCGATGTCGAGTACGGCCAGCAGCCTGCCTGTATGGTTGAGGACAGGCACGACAATCTCTGAATTGGTCGAGCTAGAGCAGGCGATGTGATCCGGCCGAGCGTGGACATCGGGAACCAATTGGGTGATTCTTTCACGAGCAGCTGCACCGCAGATTCCCTGCTTGAATAGGATCGTGGTGCAACCATGACCGCCTTGGTATGGTCCGACCTTGAGCGTGCATGGTTCAGTGACACGATAGAATCCAGTCCAATGGAAGTAAGTGAAAGCGTGTTGAAGTTCGCAGACCGCGGTAGCGAGCACCGAAACCCAGTCGCTTTCACCTTCAATCGCAGTGACTATCCGCTGCATCACTTCGTTGTACTGTTCCCGCCTGGCGATAGTGTCGCAGGAGCGATAAACCGGTTCCAGACTCATGCCGACACCTCGCTGATAGGAATCTCGAAAGTCGTCCCGAAATGGACGAGCCCGACGCCGGGCGATTCAATCAAGTTGGTGTGGGACTGACGATTCAGGACACGTTGAGCGCCCAAGTCTCACCCTCCCCTTCGGTAACAGAACGCACTCGCATACGCCAACACATCGGACGCACCCACATAGAATGATTCGGAGTCGTTGCTCCTTCATTGCGGTCGGATGTCAATCCAAGGGCGGTGAAGCCCTCATTGTCTTGGGCATTGGTCTGCATGTGTTTCTCACCTCAGGTTCGTGTCCCCTTATTCGGGATAGGTCGGCGAAGTCACAACTCGTATATCAGCCGTTTGGAATCGTTGTGCTGAGCCTCTGTTATCCACCCCCTTAGGGGGGTGTTCTCAGAAGTATGTGAGATTCATCGCCCCTTGCGAATCGTTAGCCACATCAGGGCGAACCGCTAAGTCGGATGCACCGCTGGCAGCATCATGGTCGAGTTCCGCTTGTCAGAGGAGCAGGAGATGCTCAGGGAACTTGCGCACGAATTCGCGCAAGACTCGATTCGGCCCCATGCGAAGCACTGGGACGATGCAAATGAATTCCCGATGGATGTTATCGCTGAGGCTCATGGCCTCGGCCTGACCAATCTGCACGTGCCTGAGGAATACGGTGGCATGGGGATGGGAATCGCTGACGAGGTTCTGGTCACAGAGGAATTCGCCTGGGGTGATCCTGGCTTCAGCACAGCTGCCTATTCGAACGGTTTGACAGCCGGTCCGGTCATCACAGGAGGGACCGAGGAACAGAAGATCGAGTATCTCGGGCGTTTGACCTCAGCCCCGAAGATCGCCTCCTATTGTGTGACTGAGCCTGCCGCAGGCAGCGATGTCGCCAGCATCGAATCGCTGGCGGTTCGAGATGGCGACCATTACATCCTCAACGGCGAGAAGATGTTCATCACCGGAGCCGGTCATGCTGACTGGTTCTTCGTGCTGGCATTCACCGACAAGTCCGCTGGCTACAAAGGCATGAGCAGCTTTATTGTCGAATCGGCCTGGGATGGCGTCGAACTGGGCAAGAAGGAGTCAAACATGGGGCAACGCGCATCCGACACTCGAGGGGTCCTATTCGACGATGTCCACGTACCCGTCGAGAACCTCATCGGCGGTAGGGAAGGTAACGGCTGGTTCAACGCCATGAAAGCCTTCGATCTGTCTCGTCCGAACGTCGCAGCACAGGCGGTCGGAACCAGCCGCGCCGCCTTCGAACATGCCTTGCAGTACTCCGATGAGCGCGAGACCTTCGGCAAGAAGCTGCATCGGCATCAAGCGATCCAATTCATGCTCGCCGACATGAAGACGAAGATCGAAGCGAGCCGCCTCCTGACATGGCGAACCGCATGGGAGGCGGACAATGGAATCCGCAACACCGAGAGCGCTGCCCACGCCAAGCGCTTCGCCGCTGATTCCTGCATGGAGATCACCACCGATGCGGTGCAGATCTTCGGTGGTTATGGCTACTCAGAAGAATATCCCGTCGCCCGCTTGATGCGGGCTGCCAAGGTTCTGCAGATCTACGAAGGCAGCAGCCAGATTCAACGCATGATCATCGGTCGCGAGATGACTCGTGACTTGTGATTTCACTTCGGAACAACGGCGATTCAGCCCAAGGGGCTGTTCGGTCAGCCAACCGTTTCCTTCAAAGTCGGTCCGCGATGCCCCGAAGGCGATTACCATGAGCGATTCGACGGATTACCTCGGGCGGCTGACCGCTTTCACCATCCTTGCGCTGATGCTCGTTCCCGCCCTCGCAGCCGCGGTCCCTCTACCCTCTGAACAACCTCAAGACCCCCTCGATGTTGTCGATGAAAGGACACTCCTCTGGTGGGAGAATACCAACATGGACCTCGACCAAGACCGCGTCCACGACGCCATCTGGGTCGCCCCATATTCGACTCACTACGATTACGTCGACGATGCTGGTCGAATCAGTGTCATCGTCGATTTCGACCACGAACCGAATGCTGCGGATGAGCAGATGCTCGAGCGAGAGGTCGGCTTTGAAACCCAATTCAGATACTGGCTGATACACTCGATCGCCGGCCGAGTCGACCTCGACAGAATCGACGATATCGTTTCACTTCCCGGCGTAGTCTTCGTCGAGCTCGACGGTCGACTCGAAGTTCTGATGAACGATGTCAAGCCGACCCACGGCGTCGACCTCGTCTGGCAGGATACCGGCTACACTGGAGCCGGTATCACCATGGCCATCATCGATACAGGAATAGATGGCAACCATTCAGGAATCGACGACCTCGATGATGACAACAGGACCCACGACCCGAAGATCCTCGGATTCTACGACGCCATCAACAATCCAGACAAGACCAACGGCACCGAAGTAGAGCCTTACGATGACCACGGCCACGGCAGCCACTGCGCCGGCATAACCACCGGAACCGGGGCACCGACATACGAGTACATCGGAATTGCACCACAGGCCAACCTCGTCGGAGTCAAGGTCCTTTCAGGCAGCGGCAGCGGCTCTTACGCCCAAGTGATGGCAGGCATGCAGTGGACTGTCGACAAGCGCCATGACTTCAACATCCGAGCCGCCAGCATGAGTCTTGGCGGACCTGCAGTCTCAGAATGGACTACCTCCGAACAAGAATCAGTCAATCGCATGGCAAACGAGATGATGCGAGCAGGCGTTGCTCTCTTCATCGCTGCTGGCAACGCCGCCTTCAGCGCCCAGATAGGAACACCCGGCAGCGCTGAAGACGTCATCACGGTCGGCGCCCTCGACAAGAACACAGCAATCGCAGTCTACTCGAGCCAAGGGCCGACCGAGGAAGGACGCATCAAACCGAATCTCGCCTTCGTCGGCAGCAGTGTGATGTCAGTCGAGGCCAACACGGGAACCGGCTATACGGCGATGTCCGGAACCAGCATGGCAACCCCTGGCGCGGCCGGCGTGGCGGTGTTGATGTACCAAGCGAATCCCGATCTTTCACCCTTCGATATTCGCAATATCATGCAGGAAACTTCGACCTATCGACAATGCCACTACATGGCTGCGAACGAACCCTGCGCCGAAGATGCGATTCCCAAAAACCGGCAAAACAACGTCTACGGACACGGGCACGTCAATGCCCAACCGGCTGTTGAAGAGGCTGCCAACAGAGTCTACGAGCTCAATCTCGCGCTGAACATCACATTGTCAAGTGAGATTGGTCAAGACAATCGGGTTCACGTCGACCAAGGTGGCTTCGTGGCTTTCGCCGTTGAGGGTGGGGCGATGCGCATCCAATGGCGAACTTGGGATATGCGAGATAATTGGATGAATCTGGCTGATTTCGAGGTTGGCGACGAGCAGTTCGAGGTGACTCATTCGCTGCTCGTCGACCGCTTGCAGTTTCTGCCGAATAACACGATCGAAGGCAATCAGGTGATTCTGGTTCGAGCCATCAAGGATGATCAGGCTTCAACGAACTTGGCGGTCAGTATTCACCTGATGGGAGAGGAGAAGTCGGTGACGACGGATTCAGGAGGTTCATTCATGGGTCTGCTCGTCGGATTGCTCGCTCTGTTGGTGCTGGTGCTTCTTGCAGCGCTCACTTTCGCTGGCGTGCGATTGCACGAGCGCGGTTATTTCGATGATGATGATGATTACGACGAGGAGATGGATGAAGCCATCGAATCAATCATGAGCGAGGATGATTCCGAATCCGATGATGGCGATTGAGCGAGCCGTTCTTCTGGCTGCTGGTGCGAGTACCCGGCTCGGTGAACCAAAGCCTCTGGTCGATGTCGATGGACAGACTCTGATCGAAGTGGTTGTCAATCTGCTTGCCGAGGCTGGGCTCGAAGTGACTGTAGTGACTCGGGCCGAACTCGTGGAAGGGATTCGCCTCCGGTTACCCGAGGCTCACATCGTCGTCAATCCTGAACCCGGGCTAGGGCGTACCGGCAGCATCCAGTGCGGCCTTGCTGCACTCGGTGGCGGACCAGTTCTGATCGTGCCGGTCGACAGGCCGGGTTTCTCCGCTTCGACATTGGCACTTCTGACCGAATCTGAGGAGACGGCCTGTCCAACCTCAAAAGGACGCGGTGGGCATCCTGTGGCTATCTCGGCCGCTGATGCACAAGTCATTCAAGACGCGGCTCCCGACACGCCATTGCGCGACCTGATAGAGCCGAAGCGCATCGAAGTCGATGACCCAGACCTGCACTTGAACATCGACACCAGATCTGATGTCGAAAGACTCAGAGCGCTACGAAGAGACTCGTGACGTACATCACGAGGATTCCAGCCAGCACACCACCGTGCAACGACCAAGCGTTGAGAGAAGTGCCATCCTTTCGCAGACCCGCGAGAACCTCGACGACGACGTAAAGCACAGCGCCAGCAGCGATGGCGAAGAAGAAGATAGCGAGGCTGTTTGCGAACCAAGTCAAACCGATATATGCACCCAAGATTGTCGGTCCACCGGCCAGTGCACCCAACCCCAGTAGGCGCTTGATACTCGGCAACTCACCACTCTTGGCAAGAGGTCCAATTATGGCGATTCCCTCTGAGAGATTGTGCAGAGCGAAACCGACTATGAGCGAATTCGCCAGCGCAGTCACACCCGCGCTGACGGTGATGCCCACGGCCAATCCTTCACCCATATTGTGAAGGCCGATTGCAAGCGCGATCAACCAAGCGAGCTTCTCGCCACTCGAGGTATCCACTCGCCCACGAATCCTCTCGTCGACATAGACCAGCCCGAGCAGACCGAGAGTCAATCCAAAGATGAGAATCGCATATCCAGCATGAGGTGCGAGGGACAGCCCTAACAAATCGAAAATTGCCATATCCAGAGCCGGAACCGAGCCGGTCGCAGTGTCGGCAACCTGCATCGCTGCGATGAAGCTGTCAGCCTCTTCCATCGCCTCGGCACCGAGGTCAATCAGCAGGAAGAGCAGAACTCCAACGGTGAAGCAGAGGAGGAAGGTCATCCATTTTGGATCGAGATTCCGGAATCTATCGATTGGCAGCATTCCTATGTAGACTGGAATCACGCCGATGTACAATCCCAACAAGATCGCTAACCAAAGAATATCCAACATTCATTCATCTCCTGGGATCACTTTCAGTCGCCCCTGCATGCCGGCCTCGATATGACCTGAAACGCTGCACGCGTAGGAATATTCACCAGCTTCTCCAGCGGTCATCAGCCAATCACCGAAGGTCAGCGAACCCAGAGAGACCGACCACATCTCATCGGTTGTCGTCACGCCATCGATGACCTGTGAATTGTGATCATTCTCCAAAACGTGGCCGCTGACATAGAAATCATGAGCATCGTTCGGCCCGACATTGATGATGCGGAATCGAACTTTCTCACCCTCTACCAGAGTTATTTCAGGAGTCAAAGGAGCCACACGCCCATTTATGACTTCGAATGATCCCTTGCGCGTCACCTCCGGTCCAACATCGCCGAGTAAGAGCAATACCTCGTGATCGACTGGTTCTTCGGTGCCATCGACGACGATTATCGCACCGTACATCCCTCTCTCGATACCTTCGCCACTCTCAGGAATCGTCAAGCCGTGGAGGAATGGTTCCTTGTCCAATTCAGCGACGCTGTCGTGGTATGCCCAAGTCCCGACCGAATCGGGTAATGCTTCGAAGTAGTAGGTTCTCGAGCCGCCGGGTGGGACGAAGGAATTCGAGAGGAATGTGCCGTCGCTGTCGCTGTCAAAGGCCAGGCCGTGCGCGTGGAATGAAGCGATTGTCGATAGGCGGTTTGTGAGAGTGATTTCCAGCCTGTCTCCGACTCTGGCGCAGATTGTTGGTCCAGGCACGGAGCCGTTGAATGTCCAGATTTGAATTATGTGGTCTGGGGCGATTTCCCAGTCCGCTGCCTGTGCGACCAATTCGTAGCGGCGGACATCGTTACCGGCTGGTAGATTGCATAGTAATTCTGGGCTGTCGTGGGCTCCGGTGTGACCGAGTTGCTCCGGTTCTGCCGGCTGGCCATCGTTGAAATCGAGGAGGATTGAGGGTGTGAGTAACTCGAACAGGACGAGAAATACGAAGACGATGATCGGCGCTTGACCGGAGAAGATCATCGAGGAATCGTCCATCATTCGGCCTCCTGGACTTCCAGATGACCCATCATTCCAGCATTGATATGGTCATAGATATGGCAGTGATACATCCACTCACCAGCCGAATCTGCATTGAAAGCGAAGACCGACACATCATCGACCAAGGCGCTTGCGAGGGGGATGAATCCTTCTGGCCGCGAGATCTCTGGATGATAGACCGCTGAATGTGGGCTGAGGAACTTGTTGTCGATCGGCCGACCTTCGTCAGAATCGATCCATCGATGTCCGTGGATATGGAATGTATGTTCCTCGGATGGACCGATGTTGAGCAGATGCACCTGTACACGCTCGCCTAATTCGAAGTTCCAGGCAGGCAGGTAGGGGAAGGCGAAGCCGTTGACGATGGCAGCATAGGTATCAGGGTGATAATCGGGTTGGTATTCACCCAGAATGACGACGATTTCGTGATCGACTTCAGGTATGCCGTCGCGAACGATTAGCGCGCCGTACAAACCTCGGCCAGTGCCCTCGTTACCGTTCGCCAGATCGTGGTAGAGGTAAGTTCCCGCTTGATTAGCGAGGAAGCTGAATACGCCTGTCTGTTCAGGCGCGACCTGTTCCGGATTCACAACACCTTCTGGAGGATTGAGATGCACATGGAAAGACACAGGAACCTCCAAAGTGTTCGTCAGAGACACCTCGATTGTATCGCCAAGATTGGCACAGAGCAACGGGGCGGGAATAATTCCATCGAATGTCCAAGCATCGATCGACCCACCGAGGGTGAACTCCCAATCGGTGTACTGAGCGGTCAAGGAGAATTGTTTGAGATACGAATCGTCG
Source organism: Euryarchaeota archaeon UBA58 (assembly GCA_002498525.1). GTDB lineage: Archaea > Thermoplasmatota > Poseidoniia > Poseidoniales > Thalassarchaeaceae > MGIIb-O1. The sequence continues at coordinate 61,432 of DAHR01000010.1, read as the reverse complement.
GGCGAACAGGCCAATTGAGATTCAGAATGGGACTCTGTGTGACCGACCTTGTCGCGACCCCCCATCGAGACATCCTCCAGAAGAAGTTCGGTCGGCAGAGCGATGGTCAATCCAAAGAGGATGATGATGGCCAGAAACAGGGCATTCGGACCCCGTTGCAATCTTCCAGAAAACATCTTCAAACCTCTTTCGCGAAGTGCTGCTCGGTGCTGAGGATTCGCGCCCTCTCGTGAACCACTATGTCTCTCCCATGGAAGCTCGCATATCAAAGTTAGCCTAGGCTAACTCGGCGTCCAGCAGGGCAGAACAAGTCCAAATGCGGAACCATGTTTCCGCACACGTGACCAGCGCTACGCTCGCATGGGTTCTCGAGAGATTGGCGCGAGGCGAACGCGTCGCGCTCGCCTCAGTAATTCAAGCGAGTGGTAGCGTACCGGGAAAACCGGGGGCGCGTTTGGCGGTAAGCGACCAACGCTTGCGGCACGGAACCGTTGGGGGTGCGGGTCTGGAACTGCGAGTCGAGAAGCATCTGCAACAGATGCTCATCAATGGCTCGTCGGGCAGTCACGTCGAGACTTATGTCCTGCACCGCGATGCAAAAGGAAAAGAGGTCGAAGCCTTGGACAGCCTCTGCGGCGGTCGAGTGACCGTCTCTCTGGAGGTTCTGGAGCCTGTGCCCCACATACTGATCGCGGGTGGTGGACATTGTGGGCAGGCTATCGCTGCAGTCTGTGACAATCTTGGCTGGGCCCATAGCGTCTTCGATGTGCGGCGAGAATTCGCTGCTGACGAACTCTACCCGAACGCCGTCGAGAATCATGATGGAAGCGTCGAGACTTTTCTCCAGACTCTCGCCGGCGATGCTCTGATTCGATTCTCAGACATCCTGCTAATCGGTCACGATTGGGCTGTTGACCAGGATCTCTTGATTGGAATACTCCAGCGGCGGGGTGGCTCGAATCGGCCGAGAATCGGTGCGATCGGTTCGAAATCGAAATGGAAGGCTTTCAAGACATCAACTCTGGACGCCGGAATCGAAGAAGATGCGATCGATTCGGTAAGATGCCCAATCGGCATCGACATCGGCGCAACCAGTCCTGAAGAGATTGCCGTGGCTGTTTGCGCTGAAATTCTTGCGCTTGAGCGCGGGAAGATATGAAATCAGTATTCGAGAAGTCTCTCCGCCTCTGTTTCGTCGGGTTCTTGGAGTACAGGAGGTGCCTCGACGATCTTGGGTTGGCGCTCGAGACTCGGGATGAAAGTAGCGATTGAAACCCAAATCAAGACGATCAAGAGTACAGCATAGAAACCATTCTGTAAAGTGTGCTTGAATGTATCATCAAAGAACGTGACGGAGAGAAAACCGAAGAGCAGCCCAGCGATGAAGGATATGGTCAAGGCTGATGAACCGAGGATTGCTAAACTGACTCGGACTGGCATCTTCGTGAATGAACCGAAGATGAAATTGACGATTTGTGAGATGTTCTTCTTAACCCAGTTGAAGGCGCTGACGAAGAATTTTCGCAGAATGAATTGCTCCAGCATCCCTACCCCTCAGAATCAATGCGTGGGTCAATAGAAAATGAAGGTCACCCAAGCCAGCGCTTGCAGGCGACTCATGATTTGACTCATGATTCCATGAATGAGGGAAGGTCCGCCCTTGAGTGATCGTCCTCAACCATATTGCCCGAAATCACTGAAAAACAGACAATTCTTGACCTCGAAGCCAAAGAACCCCAATTATCACTGGATCTGATATTTCGGTGAGTTGAATACTGCCGGCTGTAGTGGCATATCAATGCGGAAGGTGGTCATGAGGTGGAACATCACTTCGATTCAAGGCTCCAAGGAACTCTCGAAGATTCTGAACATCTGCGAAAGGATCGAGGTGCTGGCGCATCTCGGGGTCTCTCCTGACGGAATCGTGCAACTGGCTGAAGTCAAGGTGAGGGAAGGCCACGACGTTCACGAACTATCGGAATTGGACAGTTTCAAGGTGATGGATATCCATGAGGAGAATGAGGATGGCGTCCTCATCAGTCTTCTCTGCACTCACACCCTCGCCAAGTCGGCAATCGAACTCTCTAACCTGCATCTGCAGTGCCCGTACGGAATCGATGCCGAACGAGGAATGGAGATGCGTATCTCTGGCCTCACTGGCGCCATGCGACGCTTTCTCGCCTTGCTGCGCTTGATTCTCCCACCCGACAAGGTCAGCGTCAGCTCCATGCGGAATGATGTGGTCAACGGCTGGGCCGAATTGCTGACCGAGCGGCAGCAGGAAGTACTGCGGTTCGCTGTCGAAAGAGGGTATTACGAGAACAATAAGGAAATCACCATCAAAGAGCTTGCAGAAGAGATGGGAATCTCTCGCTCGACCTTCGGCGGGCACCTTCAGCAGTCCGAGAAAGCGATTCTGACGAAAGTCGGTCACGATCTTGAATGAGTCCGAAGGACTCAGACCGAAGCGTAATAGGTCAATCCGGATTGGTTGGGCTGTATGGTCCAGCATAGGCTCCCGATGCTTCCGGCCGCCGGAGAGGTGCCGTGGCGCGCTGTCGTCAATGGTACCGAGAAGGAACTGGCCATCGAGAGCAACGCCATTCTGCTCGATGTCTTGAGAGACAAAGCCGGCTGCCTCGGTGCGAAACGGGGTTGTGACATGGGTACTTGTGGCTGCTGTTCGGTGCTAATCGACGGTCAGCCTCGGCTCTCCTGTCTGACCCTCGCAGCCGAGGCTGATGGCCGTGACATCACCACCGTCGAAGGCCTCGCTGACGGTCACCATCTGCACCCTATCCAGCAGACCTTCGCAGATTACGGCGGAAGCCAATGTGGCTTCTGCTCACCCGGCTTCCTCGTGGTGATTTCGGCACTTCTTGAAGAGAATCCGACTCCTTCGGACCCCGAAATCAAGTCGGCGATCGAAGGTAATCTCTGCCGCTGCACAGGCTACCAGCAAATCGTTGACTCGGTGCGAGCAGCCTCGCAGATTCTTACCTCGGGCGGGTCGATTGAGGACTCGACCGCCCCGAAGAGCGACCCTCATCCGGGATTTAGTGAGGAGGGGGCCTCATGAGCGTTGAGAAAAAAGATGATGAGATGGTCGGCTACCGGCAGCAACCGGGCAAATTACCATTCTCCAAGCCAGGTTCAGGCGGCAAGAATCAATTCTCCAAGCCGACCGACGCATCGATTATTCCCGAATCCCAAGGCGGCTCGAAGAAGCAGCCATGGGGTCCGCACCCACACGATGAATTGGTCAGCGGCCAAGCCATCGGCAAACCAACAGCGATGGTCGACAGCCGCTGGAAAGTAACCGGCCAAGCCCATTACGGCGACGATGTCCGCCTCGCAGGAGAACTCATCGGGCGCATCGTCCGCTCACCGCATCACTATGCTCGAGTCCTCTCGATAGACGTCACGAAGGCCCTCGAACTCCCTGGGGTGATAGCGGTCGCCACAGGGGCGGACGCGGCCAATAAATTCGGCGTGCTGCCCGTCACCAAAGACGAGCACGCGATGGCTGTTGAGAAGGTCAGACACGCTGGCGACCTCGTCGCCTGTGTCGCAGCCGAGACGGAGGCAACGGCGCGAGAAGCAGAGCGTCTCATCGAAGTCGAATACGAGATTCTCGATTCCATCCACGATATGAGAGATGGATTGGAGGACTCGCAAACACCGATTCACGACCGAGGCAAGTACCACATCGGCGAGTCTAATATCCAGAAACGCGTTTTCCAGGAATTCGGCGATGTCGCAGGAATGTCACAGGCAGCGGTTGCCAGCCACAAGCAGAATTGGCTTTTCGCGGGAGTGAATCACGCAGCGACTGAACCTCATGCAGTCGTCGCGCACTGGGATCCGTCGGGCCGCCTGACGCTTTACACACCACAGCAGGTTCCGCACTATCTCCACCGAGCCTTGGCTGATGTCCTCGAGATTCCGATGCACCAGATCAATGTCCACCGCACCTTCGTCGGCGGAGGTTTTGGTGGGAAATCTGATCCATTTCCACACGAGATGTGTGCTGCGATTCTGGCGCGGAAAGCTGGCAGGCCTGTGAGAATCTGTTTGGACCGCGAGGAGGTCTACTGGATCAATCGCGGTCGGCATCCCTCTCGTATCGAAATGAATCTGCACGCGGATTCCGAGGGGCGCATCTGCGGCATCGAAACCGATGCGCTCATCGATGGTGGGGCTTTCGCTTCATTCGGCCATGTCACGACTTACTACAACGGCGTCCTGCACACCGCGCCTTACGAAATTGGCGCATTTCACTACACCGGGGCTCGGGTTTGGACGAACAAGCCGGCGAGCGGCGCGATGCGTGGTCACGGCGCTGTCAATTCGCGCTGCGCTGTCGAAGTCGGAATGGATGATCTGGCAGAACAATTGGCAGTAGACCCAATAACTCTGCGTCTGGCCAACTTACTACCACCGCACTCGGCTACCATCACCGGATTCAGGGTCACGAGCATTGGTATGCGGGAGTGCCTCGAGCGCGTCAGGGCAGCGAGCGGCTGGGACGATAAATTCCGCAAAATGCCCCTCGGCAAAGGCATCGGCATCGGCTGTGGCTTCTTCATCTCCGGCAGCGCCCTGCCGATTCACTGGGATCCGAACAAGTTCCCTCACGCCACCGTCCACCTGAAGATCGACATGGATGGCGGGGTCACGGTCCACACCGGTGCGGCCGAGATCGGCCAAGGCTCAGACACGGTCATCGCCCAATCTGTCGCCGAAGTTCTCGGCCTCCCTCTGGACATGATTCGCATCAAGTCGCGCGACACTGACACATCGCCCGTCGACCTCGGCTCATACTCGTCACGGGTCACATTCATGAATGCCAACGCTGCAATTTCGGCAGCGATGGGGATCCGCGATGAACTGCTCGACGCAACTGTCGAAATCACCGGTGCTGAGCGCAACAAACTCGTCATCGGCGACCGCCGAATCTTCGCTAAAAACGACCCCGCGGTCGGAGTCTCTTACCTCGAAGCACTGCACAAAGCGCAAGAAGACCGCGGCGCATTGGTGTCATCGGGTGCCTACCGAACACCCCCGATGGGCCGCACCCACAAGGGGGCGGCAGCGGGCTTAGCGCCCGCCTACTCGTTCTCAGCCTACGTGGCGGAAGTGTCCGTCGACATCGAGACCGGGCAAACCAAAGTGGACAAGGTCTGGGCAGCTCACGATTGTGGAAAAGCACTCAATCCTCTAGCGGTCAAAGGGCAGATCATCGGCTCTTGCCACATGGGAATGGGCCAAGTCCTCTCCGAAGAAATGCGCTACCTGCGAAGCGGTCATCTGATGAATCCCGACTTGCTGGATTACAAGATCCCAAGCGTTCACGAGATGCCAGAAGTCATTCCGATCATCGTCGAATCAAACGATCTCGAAGGACCGTTCGGCGCCAAAGAGGCAGGCGAAGGACCACTTCTACCGATACTGCCTGCCGTCTGCAATGCTGTCTACGATGCTATCGGTGTGAGGACGTCTGAGTTGCCAATCACACCGGACCGGATGTATCGAATGATCGAGAATCGCTGCAGAGCCGAGAAAGTCTCAGACCCGCTCGACCTTGCGAGCCCTAGGCTTGAGCACTCTGCTCTGCAAGATACACTCGATGCGCGCTCGAATGCCCACACGGAGCGTGATATCGAGCGTCGCCTCGATGATGAGCGTGAGCCCTACCACAACGGCGCCCTATTCGGCCTCGACCCTACGATACCACCCGATGAGGTCGACCCGCGCTGGGCTGTCACCGTCCTGCCCAGCGACGAATATCTCACAACCCCACGCCTAGCCGGCAGCGCTTGGAAGCATACCGAGCGTCGACACCGAGGTGATGCCTGATGAACCTCAACATTGAACCACAGAGACACGGAGAACAGAGAATAATCCTCGTCTTTGCGCGCACTCTGAACTACGACCCTGTGCCTCTGCGCCCTCTATGGATTCAAGTGATTGGAGGTGGGTATTGATGCGTATGCCGCCATTTGAATTACACAATCCGACGAGCCTCTCTGAGGCGCTCGCAACGGCAGCAGACCTCGAAGAAGCCGGCCAAGACTTCGACTGGATAGCCGGCGGTACCGACCTGCTGCCGAATTACAAATGGCATATCAACGCCAAGAAACACGTCATCGCACTAGCCAAGGTCAGCGAGTTGACCGAACTCTCACCCACCCACATCGGTGCCATGGTCCGACTCCACGACCTCGCACAATCCGATGCGAGCCACCCCGTCCTAGCCAAGGCCGCTAACTCGATCGCCAGCGTCATGATTCGCCGCTCTGGAACGGTTGGCGGAAACATCTGCCTCGACACGCGATGCTATTGGTTCAACCAATCCGAGCAATGGCGCGAATCGATTGACTGGTGCCATAAATGTGATTGCGGAACCGCGGCCGACTGTCGTGTCATACCCAACCAGAACACCCTCTGTGTCGCCACTTACCAAGCCGACCTCGCCCCCGTTCTGATGTGCCTCGAAGCAACCATCCACCTCGCTTCGCCGTCCGGGCAACGCTCAGTGCTGCTCAGCGAATTCTTCGAGCTCGACGGGATGACCCGTAATGTGCTGCAGCGCGGAGAGCTCGTCACTCACCTGACTCTCCCCGAGGGCGCAGGTGAGTGGCAAGGAGACTACCAGAAGTTGAGTCAGCGCGAATCCTGGGATTTCCCCGAAGCCGGTGTCGCTGTGTTGTGGAAGCGTAACGGCGGAGCCAAGCCTGCGGACCTCAGGGTGGGAACAACCGGACTCGAATCGATACCCGGATTTCACACGGAAGAAGCGGCATCAGCATTGGTCGACTGGCGAGGCAAGGAGAGCATCGACGAACTCGCCGAAGCCATCCGAAAAGCCGTCAAACCTGTTCAGAACACGTGGTACGCGCCTTCCTATAGGAGAAAGATGGTGAAGGTGTTGACGCGCCGAGCGTGTGCAGGACTGCTGTAGGACTGATGAGAATGGCGCGGAGTTTACTGATTTTCATCATGGTCGCGGCTCTGATTCTGCCATTCGCGACCACAGCGATCGCCCAGCCCGATCCCCAATTCGGCAATTGGGAACTGGGCATCGAATATCCCCAGGAAGACAGGGACAATCCATTCATACTCAGCGAAGGTGGAATGACATCCGTCACCTTCTTCGTCGACAACATGGGATTGCTCGACATCAAGGTTTCATTCGAATACGACATTCCATTCAATGGTCAATTCTCCGGCCCAGAGGATGCATCTGTGTCGGCTGGCAGCAATGATTCCTTCATGATGCTGATCACCGGCATTGATGTCTACCAGCATTCGGCTGGTAGCAAGGAAGCATTCACTATCAGCGCCAATCTCGAAGAGAGGGCTGGATTGCCGGTCATCTTCCCCGAATCGCAGGAGAGGAACGGTGACCTCGAGATACCAGAAATTCACGAATTACACGTCGACATCACCGATGCTGTCGGTCCGATCAATGCCGGAACCGATTCGATTCTCAGGGTGACGGTCACCAATCGCGGCAACACACAGGACCGAGTGCGCGAGGTCGAGGTCAGCGATGATTGTCCACTCCTCACCACTGACGATGGACTGGAGGTCCTGACCTCTAGAAATCTGAATGCTGGAGCCTCGACGACGGCTGATCTCAATGTGATGGCCTCGGAGAGTCATCCGAAGCGTAATTGCAGAATCGAGGTGACAGTTGCTTCAGAGGGGGCTGACGGTACCCAACTCTCAACCGACTTCACCAGAATCGAGATTGACCCACCGCCATCTCAACCCGACGACCCGGAGGATACGAGTGACCCCACAGACCCGATAGAGGTGGTGACATCGAACCTCCCCGCACCAGGATTGAGCATTGTTTTCAGCGTCCTCATCGGTGCATTGATTGCAAGCCGTTCTCGTCGCTTCTGAACCTAGCGCTAGCAATCGTTCATCCAATCCCTCTTCAAGGCACTGAGGGAGTGCAGAAAAGACATCACAGGCACCCGATTCGGCTGGATTGGGGTGCCCTGTAATGAATAACCTATATCTGTGAAATGAGGCTCGCGTCGAAGCGTAGGTATGCACAGCGTATGCTAAGCATGAACGGAAAGGAATAGAGATGGCGAATGAAAGCAGAGCTGAGGACAATTTCAACACCATCGTGGTCGGCGCCATCGCAACCACTCTCGTGCTGCTCCTGATACTGCCGATGATCTTCGTCGCCGGGAAGACAACCTACTACTCCGCTTACGCGGTAGGCGGTGATTCTATCATCGAACAATATGCCCAAGTGACCGACATGAGAGGCACTTTGGCAGATGATGAAGGCTATTTCATCGCCAACACCATGTCTACTCCGATGCTGGTCAATGATTGGAAGGATCCACACCGAACCGCATTGATGATCATCGGTCCGGAGAAGCCCATCGCAGAGACCGAGGCCGAGGCCATCTTCGACTTTGTCACCAAGAAGGGCGGTAAGGTGATCGTCGCCGCAGATGGCACGAATGCCAACCGCCTGGCGCAGAAATTCGGTGTGACCTTCTTCGACGCTCCATTGAATGATGAGAATCAATTCTGGCTCGAATATGAAAATGGCGTCGCTGTCGATGGATCATGGCTGAATGTCTGGGGACTGGCTGCCGTTTCCGAAGATGTGAACGAGATGGTTCCAGCCCATCTCCGACAGGGTTGCGAGGATACTGATGTGCGCGAGGAGAATCGGCGCAACTGCAGGATGCCAGTCATGTTCCGCTCGCCCACGGGAATGAAGTTCGAGCCGATCGCGCAAGATAACCTTGAGCCCAACCATCGAGATGTCGATATCCTCGCTACCGCCTCGCCTTCAGCATTCATCGATGTCCGAGGAAATGGCCGAGCCGATGATCCGAAGAATCCCGCTCCCGGTGATCTCTCTCTGATCATTCGTATCGATTATCCCAATATCTCTGCTTACGATCAAGTGACGACCGGCTCGGGTGGAATAGTCAGCGGAAACCTGCGCGAATTGTCCGTCACAGGAAGCATCGTCTTCGTTGCAGACGATGAAGCGTTCTCCAACCGCCTGTGGACCCTCGAAGCCGCCGAAGAGACACGAATGAGTGCCTCCTGTGAACAATACACCAACCACTGCTGGCTGGATATCGTTCGCGAAACCTACTGGGGGGGCAACGAAGACTACTTCTCGCTGCTGATCGACGATATGATGGAGCACGACAACAAGAAACTCGCCAAGTCGATTCGTGACGACAAGGGTAATTTCCAGATCGTCTTCGATGAGAGTCGCCACGTCACAGGGGTCATCTCGGCGCCCTTCGTAGAAGCGATGGGGACAGTCGTTCTGCTGACTTCGAACACCTTCCTCAAGTGGTTGGTCGTGCTGAATGTAGGCTTGCTTCTCCTCGTCGCCATGATGGTGGTGCCAGAGAAGGAGAACTGGCGACATGTCTTCGACTTGACCAGATTCAAGGAACGACCGAACAAACTCGACCCCAGCACCTACCGCAAAAGGGTGCAGCAAGCTCTCTTCACCAAAGTCAGAGTTCATTATGACTTCACCCGAGACCAGATGGCCATCAAACCGCCAGCTGAGATTCAGACGATGATAGGGGATCCTAGACTCGTCGAACTGGCGTACAGCCAAAGCAGGAAATATTCACCCCAGGAATTGCGCCAGTTGATGGTCGCTATCCGTCGATGGGGTCGAAATTGAAATAAAATGAAAAATGGAGAGATGAATATGAGTGAAAAGCCAACGACCAAGCCTGCTGCCAAAGCCGCTAATGCGGAAGAGGCGGCTTACGCCAAAAAGGCCGCAGCAAAGCGCGGCTCGAAGAAGATGAGTGACAAACTCACAGCCGTCGGTGCGATTGGAGCTGCAATCGGCACCGAGGTTGCGAAGGTCATCATCGGAAAGAGTCACGTCATCGACAATGTCATGATTGACATCCTGTCGAATGGCAACCTGCTGTTCGATGATTATCCCGGCCTTGCGAAGACCCTGATGACGAACACCTTCGCCGATGCACTCGGCTGCGACTTCAAGCGTGTACAATTCACGCCTGACCTGTTGCCAGCAGACATCACCGGTACCAACATCTATGATGCGAAGAAGGGAGAATTCACCTTCAAGCCGGGACCGATCTTCTGCAATCTACTGCTGTCCGACGAGATCAACCGTGCGCCTCCGAAGACGCAGGCTGCTCTTCTGGAAGCGATGCAGGAGTACCAAGTGACCATCGGTACTGTCACCCACAAACTACCAGCCCCGTTCCTGACCATGGCGACCCAGAACCCCGTCGAGCAGGAAGGCACCTATCCACTGCCCGAAGCTCAACTGGATCGTTTCATGTTCAAGATGAGCGTCGGCTACCCAGACCGTGCAGATGAAGACGAGATCCTCTCCCGCCGTATCGCCCGTAAGAAGGACGCCGTCGAGGTTGAGGTCATCACAGACCCTGCTCGAGTCGTCGCCATGCAACAAGCCATCGAGGAGGTCTACGTCGACCCTGCCGTCAGGATGTACATGGTCGAGTTGGTATCTCGAACCCGTGAAGATCCCCGCGTTTTGGTCGGATCCTCACCTCGTGGCTCACTGGCACTGCTCAAGACGTCCCGTTCCGCCGCAGCGATGCGTGGACGTGACTTCGTCACTCCTGACGATGTAAAGTCGGTGGCCATTCTCGCAGTGGCTCACAGATTGATCCTCAAGCCTGAGCACCAGATAAAGGGACTCGAGAATGAGGAGGTCGTCTCCGACATCCTCCGTCAGGTACCAGTACCGACGGTGTGATGCGGTAATTGACCGGAGTCAGAAGGAGTTGATGGCGGAATGGCATGGAGCAGGAAGTCCGCGATGTTCGCCGCTCTGGCGATAGCGCTCTACCTGCTCGGCTTGGTGCTTCGAAACCAGCAGTTGGTCACGGTTGCCGTGGTCCTGCTGTCCTTCTTGACCTACGCAGCATTCCGAATGACTCATGCTGATGTCGCATCCTCTGGCCGCAGGCTCGACGATGCCGACGCCAATGCCGGAATCCAATTGCAATCCATCGCCGCGTTGCGAAAACTCTCGTCTGCGAGAGTCTTTGAGGACGGCGAAGTCGATGTGGTACTCAGAATTCAGAACCGTTCAACTCTCTCCAAGGTTCTGGAGGTAAGAGACCGTGTCCCCGAGGTCATGCGCATCAAGAAAGGGGCGAATTACGTCCTGATGGAACTCGGTGGTCGCAAAGAAACTGAAATCGCATACACCATCGAAGCCCCCTTGCGTGGCTTCTACACGATTGGACCGGTTTGTATCAGAATGCAGGATCCATTTGGCTTGTTCCACAACGAACGCGAGATCCATCTTTACGATGACTTCCTCGTTTTCCCGAAGATGGAGGACATCAAGGACGCACTCATCAAGAGCCGCGTTCCGAAGATCTTCACCGGGGCTGTCAACATCCGCAATCCCGGTGAAGGCTCGAATTTCTATAATCTCCGAGAGTACGTCCCCGGCGACGCAATGAGGAAGATGAACTGGAATGCTTATGCGCGTTCGGGTAAGATGATGGTCAACGAATTCGAGAGGGATGCCGTCAGTGACATCATCTTGATCATCGATAGCCGCTCGGTCAGTGAGACTGGCCCAGTCAGCCGCAATTCTCTGGTTTACAGCACCAGAGCCGCTGCGAGTCTGGCCCAGTTCTTCCTCGCTCGACGTGATTCAGTCGGCTTGGTGACCTATGGCGACGAGATAGTCTCAGTCGACCGGGACACGGGTAAGAAGCAACTCTACGTGCTTCTGACTAAACTCGCTGGCGCCATGGCGAAAGGAAACACTCCGCTGAAGGTGGTGACGAACAGGATTCTTCCTCACATCAACAGAGGCAGTCCAATCATCATCATGAGTCCACTCGAGGATGACCCCACAATCATCGATGCAATAAGAGATTTGAGAGCCCGTAACTTCGATGTGACCATCCTCTCACCGAGCAGCCTCGAGTTCGAATTCGACGCTCGGCGACTCGATCGCACGGGATACGAGGTGTTGAAGACCGAACGCGACATACTGATCAGCGAATTGAGAGGATTGGGCGCTAATGTGATGGATTGGGAGCCCGAAATGATGCTCTCGACCGCATTGGCTGGAGCGAGAGGATTCTGAGGAAGGTGTGATTCATGGTTGATGAGGAAATTACTTCTGATGCAAGCAGCGATACTGCTCACCTCTATGAAGGGAAGGTGATTCGCGCATCACCACCAAGCCGCAAGAAGGCTGCAGGTCGGATTAGATCCAGTACCGAAATCCCAAAAGACGCCATTCCCGAGATTCATGTACCTTCTTGGATCGAATCATTCTTCGGTGGACCCATCGTTTCCTCTGTGAAGTTCCTTCCAGCTAACAACACAGTCTCTACATTGCAGATGGGTTCTGCAGGCGTCCTGCTCATTCTCACCTTCTTGACCTTCGTCATCACGCCAGTCTCAGGCACCGCATGGTTCTCCCTCGCGAATCTGGTCGGCATCCCCATCTTAGGCGGAATTCTACATCTGACTATACTCGTCATCGGTGCTATTGGAGGAATCTATGGAATCTTCCAGCGCGATCAACGGGCTCTGCTGATTTCCTATGTGATGCTGATTGCGATCACACTGCGCTTCGCAGGAAGCAAGGTCGAATTCGGGCTGAATCTGCTGCCTGAAAATGAAATTGCACAGAAGTTCCTTCTGATTCTTTACGCTCTATTCCTCGTCATGTACTTCGAGTTGACCAGCGGCATCATCCGCTTCTCGATGCTCGATACATCGATTCGTACCGGGGAAGTCTATGTGATGGGAGAGAACAGAATCATCCGGCGATATCACCGGGCGATCGGTATCACTCCGTTGGTCGCTGGATCGGTCGCCTTGCTGACGCTTCTGATCAATCTGATCATCCCAGCCATTGTCGGTATCTTTGATGACGTGGCCGCGAACCGTCTGCGAGAAAGTGTCGAGTTGACCAGCGTCTATGGTGTCGCCTTGGGAACCGCCCTCGTCTTCACTGTCGTCGCAGCAGCCTTCGTGGTGAATCTGCCTCTGCGAATCCAGCAGATGCAAGAGAGAGAGAACTGATCATCTGGGTTTGTATTGCTCTGCTCGGGGTTTGCTGTTTCTCAGTCGCCACTGAGGAATCCACCAATCATCCCGAGATCAGCGACCACAAGCCGTGCAACGGCTTCGACGACAGGAACTGCCCTAGGACCTACGACTGGATCGTGCCTTCCTTTGACCTTGAGCTCCCGAGCCTCACCGCTGGGCAGGTGGAGTGTGTTCTGTTCTCTAGCGATGCTGCTCGGCGGTTTGAAATGGACCACGAGGCGCAATGGTGCGCCAGTCGAGCGCCCACCCAAGGCACCGTCGGCACGGCCCGACTCTGCGCCTTCGAGTGTAATGGAATCACCCGCCGCCAACCATGCGTCATTATGTTCCGAGCCGCGTGAGCGCGAGGCTTCGAAGCCTCTGAAGAATTCTACGGCACGGGCGCCGGGAATCGCCATCATGCCGCGCGCCAGTGCCGGTTCAAGCCCGTCGAACCAAGGCTCCCCTACACCGATGGGCAGCCCCTCGATCACACATTCAACGGCAGAGCCGATCGAATCCCTGTCAAGCCGGACCGACTCTATCAGAGCAGCAAATGTCTCACAAGCCGCAGCATCGCGGCAATTCAGTCTGAGCATCAGCGAACCCTCAGCCAGCGTCGTATCGCGGTCGAGTCCGAAGAGTGGCTCGGCAACGATTTCACCAACGCTGTGAAGATGTGCATCTACCCTCCAGCCAGCCGCGTCTAGCAAGCCACGAAGCTGGCTGCCCGCGGTGACCAGCCCATACGTCAACCTCGCAGATTGAGAGCCGCCACCGCGCAGATCAGCAGCCCCACCTGAGCGCACCATTTCGGGAAGGTCCGCATGACCGGGTCGAGGATGGTCGGGAAGGAACGAGTAATCGCTGGAGCGAACATCTGAATTTCGAGTCAGAAGCAGAATCGGCCAACCTGTCGCCAAGCCCTCATGAACACCGGAGAGAATCTCGCACTCATCACTTTCAGCGCGCGCGCTCAAGCCTTTTCGACCAGGCCGCCGACGCTCAATATCAGCTTGTAGTGCGTCGATATCTATCCGAGTTCCAGCAGGAATACCCTCGACGAGAGCGCCTACACAGAGTCCATGGCTCTCGCCGAAAAGAGTAACGCGAACAGCATCACCAAGACTCATGCCCACACTTCATCCTCCCAAGGGTCGACGACAAAGTCATCCTCACGCACCTGAAGCATTCGAGTTCGGATAAAATTCAGTCCTAATGAATCGAGGCGCTCAGCCGTCGCTGCGGCTGAGTTCGTCTCGCTAAGAACGGCTATCGCTGGCCCAGAACCCGTAATCGCGACTCGATCCGTTGAGCCAGACTCGATATCTGAGTAGAGACGAAGCGCTTCATCATCAGACAAACACCGAGCGACGGCAATTCCGTTCTGAGTGAAAGCTGCCAATAAATCTCCATCTAACAATTTCAGACAGGCTTCCTCGAACCTTGGCTGTAATGCTTCGAAAGCCGCCTTGTCAATCGCCGATTTCCGGCGACCTCGTAAGACGATGAAGATTTCAAGGTCGAGAGGATTGAAGATTTTCAACATCGCAGCATATCCCAAATCATTGTTGTCCACCAATCGCATACCTAACCCAGATGCAGTGATGGCATCATCTAGTCCTCCTGTCAGTGAACACCCCGTTTGCGTCTGGATGTTGACCACCGCATGGGCGATTGAGAGGTGAGTAAGCGTACGGTCAGTCGCGTTACTCAGAGCATTCAGAGCAGCGACTGCGAGGGCCGAACTCGATTTCAAACCCATTCCAGATGGAATGTCCGAATGGACCTGCCATCCGAGGTCGCCTTCGGGTAGTGACAGGTCCTTGGCCCGCCACCAATCGAGGCTGGCCTCGAGAATTCCGTGTTTATCATCAAGATTTTCGGTCTTCCCATCAATCAACGAGACGGTCATATGCAGATCTATTGGAGCTGAGCATCCATTCCCACATCCAAGCGCGTGCAGAAAGCTGATTCCGCCGTTTGCTCGACCGGTGCCAAGGACTCTCATCGCTCATTCATCTCCCCTTCGAGTTCGCGACCGATATGACGCATTCCAGAACTGAATCGAATCATGATTTGCTCTCCAACTGAGAGCTCAGTCACTGAAACATCACCCGCTTCGCCGACCAGCCGAACCGTCTCCGCCTGTTGCAAGATTACTTGGCCGGACCCACTGACTTTGTTGCTGAATCGAATTAGAAGAAATGGCCGCCTCTCAATTTTGAGGCGGCCTATCGACGCGCTGCGTAGAGACCCTGCCACATCGGAAATTGCTACCTCATCGCCTGCAGCCAATTCGCTGAGGTAGCAGGTCGAGCCATCTGCCATCAAGCAGTAGGCGTGCACAGCGCCGGCATTGATTCTGAATGGGCGCGTGGGCACGAATTCGGAAGGAATTGTTTCACCGTGGATGAGAGCAAGAGCATTGGCAGACGAACCGATCAGCATTCCTTCTCCCTCCTCCAGACGTTCAATCAAGTCGACACAGACTCGCTCACCGACACCGCCGGATTCGATCGAGGTGATTTGGGCGAAAAGCAACGTAGACTCGCTCTTCGAAGGCGCTTCATCAGGCGACTTCCGCTCTCCGGCAATTGACGAAGCCTCGACCCAGAGTGCCTCATCTTCAGGCAGAAGCAAGGCATCGACACCGTGTTGCAAAGCATGAGCTGCACCGCGTAAATCAACCTGAGAAGAGATAGCCGCCGCGATGCGTGTTCCCGAACCATTGGCGGCTGCAACGATGTTCTCGAGCGGAATCATCGTCCAATCCGAACATCGAACCAGAATCCAATCGACGAGTCCGACCAGAGAGAGAGCCTCAGATTGACCATGAACATCATCCAACTCGACGACTGCCACGTCTGCTGCTGACCCAGCCCAGACCCGGTCCGCAGCCGCAGAGAAGGATGAACCAGCATCGGCCTCAAGCCACAACTGCATCTAATCACTCCAGGAGGGCAGCTGCTTCGACGGCGCTCCCACCACCGTGCACGATCGCTGCGAGCGCCCGAACATGGGCAGCCGGATCATCCGCACCGAAGACTTGTCGACCCATGCAGACACCGGCAGCGCCGGCTGCCATCGCAGCCTCGACGATGCCAAGCAACTCCTCGAATGTACCATTGCGCGGACCACCGGCGATCAACACAGGAATCGGTACAGCGGCGCAAACCGAAGCGAAGGAATCAGAATCTCCCGTCCAAGGCACTTTGACGACATCACAGCCCAGTTCCCAAGCCAGCCGTGCAGCGTGAGCGACACCACCCGTCGAATCATCCTCAGCAATCACCAGATTAGGTCCGCGAGGGTAGACCATGCCCAGAACAGGCATACCGAGCGCAATCGCCTGACCCGTCAATGCGCCCATTTCAGCAATCATCTCCGGCTCGAACTCATCGCCCATATTCACTTGAGCAGAACAGCCGGAAGCACCTCGGAACAAGCACTCTTCAGCAGTGCCGACGCGCACTTTCTGGCCGGCCCGACGGCCACCGTGAACAGTCGATACCGAGACGTGACAGACGAAGCGATTCCAACCGCTGCGCTCGAATTGGTGACTCAGTGCGCCCTTCTGCAGAACGACAGCATCAGCGCCAGCCTCGATGCAGGCATCGACGACTTCGTCCATACGCTCAAGCCCAGCCTCAGGATATGCCGATACACCATGGTCCATCGGAATCCAGACTCCCCGACCATCTGGCAGGAGCCGCGCGAGGCGCTCGAACAGTGTCTCGGCCATCAAACAGCGCTGACGCTTCTGCACTTGAAAGGTGGCGCAGCCTAATCCAACCATCGACCTCGCTCCCTATGGGAGCGACTCAGAGATTGAAATCGACAATCAACGGCGCGTGGTCCGAGATCACAAGCCCACCCTCACGCAGCACTTCCGCCCCTTCGAACGCCGCCAGAGCAGCGTCGTTCGCCAACACATAATCGATTCGCCAGCCGCGATCCAACGCCCGCGCCTGACCGCGGTTCGACCACCAGGTATACGGTCCTTTTCGAGAGCCGAAATGGAGCCGATGCAAATCGTGCCAGCCGCTCTCGAGGAAGCGGCTGAACCATTCCCGTTCATGTGCCAGAAAGCCCGAAGTGTGTCGATTTCCGGTCGGATTCCAAATGTCCTCTTCAGTATGAGCGATGTTCAGATCGCCGACCAGAATCGCAGGCTCGTCCATCTCGAGGAAGCGTCGAGCCCATCCCAACAAGTCCTCCAACCATTCGTCCTTGTACGCTTGACGAGCAGGACCTGAACCTCCGTTCGGCAGGTAGATGTTGACGCAGTGGAGGGGGCCGCAGCGAGTCACCAGAACGCGTCCTTCCAAATCGCTTGGGTCGAGCCTCGTCGAGATCCCCCGTCCCTCGTCGGCCAAACCCACCCTCGACAGAGTCGCGACACCGGAATACCCCTTGCGCTCTGCCGGATGCCAGATGACTTCGTGTCCGGCCGGCAGCGACCAATCAGCAGGGAGTTGCTCGGGCAGAGCCCGTACCTCTTGCAGGAGCCAGATGTCGGCGTCGATTCGCGAGATGAAATCGTCGAGTCCCTTGCGAATCGCCGCTCGAATACCATTGAGATTCCAAGTGACGACGCGCATCGGACCGATTCGTTCTCCGAGGCAGTACGTCCTTCAACAATCCGGCAGAATCAACTCGAGAATCCCTTGGCCATGTCTACCAGATCCATTCTGTGTATTCGCCAGATACCGATGGGTGTGATGGCTATGGAAATCGCCACCACTACAGCGACCAGTCCGGAGGCGACGTAAGGGTCGACTTCGATGACGAAGTAGAATGCCCATTGAGAGAAGGCTTTGGCGAAGGCGACGGCGCCGTAAATCGCCATTATGGCGCCCAAGATTCCACCGACCAAGCCGATTGCGATGTGCTCGCCGAGCAGCATCAGACCGAGGCGGCGACGCGATGCGCCGAGCACTCGAAGGGTAGCGAGATCCGAATCGCGCTCGGCGAGGTTCATCAGCAGAGTGTTCAGTAGAACTGCAGCGGCGATGCCGATGCCGATGAAGATGAACAGATCGAGCATCTGACTCTGTTTGTTCATCAGGTCAGTGAAGCCCTCGACGACGTCGTCCTTGACCACGACTGTCAGAGAAATGTCGCCCAGTCCGCTGATATCAGTGCCATCTGCAACGCTCAGATAGACACCGGTCGCCTCGATTCCGAGAATCGGCGCGAGGTCCGCTCGATGGAAGGTGATGGTTCGCATCAATTCACGGGAGATGCCAACAACTTCCACTTCAACTTCCTCTGAACCGAATTTGAGGATTTGAGAATCACCGACTTCCCAACCCAGAATCGAAGCCATTCCCTCGTCGATGAGAACCTCAGGATTCGCCTCGCCCTGACTCGGCAATCGGCCCTCGAGCAGATTGACCAATCTCATCGCTTCAGAATCAGTTTGCGTCAAAGTGTCCAAGCCGAGTGCGACATAGACCTTCGAGTCGTCTGGATAACCACCGGGGAATTCGATGAGTAATTCATGACCTGCACCGTTGGCTTCAGCCCATTCAACGATTTCAGCCTCACCACCGGGCATCGTATAGGCGGTGACATCCCACTGTTGGGTCGTGTCCAGACCGCCGATCATCGTCTCGGCCATCGAGGCGTTCATCATGATCACAGAGCCGAAGATAAGCATCGAAAGGCCGACGGCGAAAAAGGTCACACCGAGCCTGACCGGTTTGCGCAGACTCGAGCGGATGATCAGGCCGATCGTCGCTGGAAGCCTTGCAGTCAAGCGTTGCATCCAACGAGAGCCGAGACGAATCTGATGCTCGCCTCCCAGAACCTCGAGAGGTTGCAGGCGTGACGCTTTCCAAGCTGGCTGAATCCCAGCGATGAACACCACGAGCATGGTCAACAATGAAATCTCGAGAACGAGTTCCGGCGGAACCTGCTCGGTGAGTATCGGAATCTGGATGATATTCTCATAGACATCGAGCATTCCTCGCACCCCCCAGAGGAAGGCGAAGAACAAGCCGAGCAGAACGCCGATTGCACCGATTACCAAAGGTGCGATGATGTAACCGATGAGAATCGAAGAACTCGGAATTCCCAGAGTTCGCAGAATGGCGATCTCACGGGCTTGACTCGATATCAGACGGTGCAGGCTGAGGGCGATGGTTATGCCTGCGACGAGCGTCAACATGATGGTCATCGGCAGGATGGATTTCTTGGCGCCGTTCAGATCCGCACGAAGTAGTTCGATCGAGGGCATCCCTCCTCGATCACGTACCGCGGCAGATTCTGCGCCATTATCGACCATCGTTCCACTGAGGTATTCGAGGATCGGAGTCATCTCATACTGACCTTCATCCTCATCGGTGTCGGGCAGATCGAAAGCTGGGGTATCCTGCACGTCGATGAGGATGTAATTCGCAGCTCCCTCGTCAAGAGCAGCAAGTCTCTCAAGACCAGCGGCCGATAGATAGCCAGTCGCGAAAGTACCCTCCTTAGGAGGGAAGATCGAACCATCAGGGCTAAACCAGAGATGGTTCGAGTGGAATCCGATTCCAACCACCTCGAAGACGAGGCGGCCGTGTCCCGATCCGATCTCGACGCTCTCACCAATCTCTATCTCGAGGTGCTTTGCGACGTGCCTGTCGATGACGATCTCATTCTCGGCACCAGCGATTCGGCCACCACAACACTCGTGATCAGGAATCCAGACCTTGTCTGTCAAGCCTTCATCGGTGCCGTGCCAGACCGAGGAGATCATTGCCTCCTCACCCTCGACATCCACATGGAACATCACTCCGTCAAGCACCAATCTCGGCTCACATACGTCGAGACCAGAGCCAGCCTCGCTCCAGCCATCACTAATCGCATCACAGAGGCCGTCGGCCTCGGCGGCTGACCAAGTTCCCGATGGCAGGATTATCCAAGCATCGGGCAGGTTCACGCCTTCATCATCGTCGGCGTAAATGACATCGTAGAGATTTTCGACATTGTGTGCATAACCACCGAATGATATTCCTGCGGTGACGCCCATCATGATCAACAGGATGACTGTGAAGAGTCGTAGTTTGGAACGCCAGAGACTCCGAGCCAGCCTTTTTGTCAGCAGCATCGACATTACTCTCGCCTCATGCTTGCATCGCATCGTCGGCGACGATTCGTCCGCTGTCAAGCCTAATCACTCGCGTCGCGAATTTCGTCAATGACTCATCGTGTGTCACCATCACCGTGGTGATTCCCTCGGCCTCACACGCGTCGATGAGAACCTGCATCACCGTCTCCGATGTCGCCGTGTCCAGATTGCCTGTCAACTCGTCTCCGAGCAGCAGCCGAGGACTCTTGGCGATGCTGCGAGCGATCGCCACCCTCTGCTGCTGACCACCGCTGATCTCAGAGGGGAAGCGATCGACTTCTGCTTCTAATCCAACCAAGGCTAGTAATTCACGGGCGCGAGCCTCGTCGCGACCTCCCGCTATCTCCTGGATCAGCAGGACATTCTCGAGCACGGTGAGATCCTGCAGGAGATTGAAGAATTGAAAGACATAACCGATGTTCTGACGCCGGAACGAAGTCATCGCCTCGGCGTCGGATCGAGGCACTACTCTGCCATCAAAGACGTAAGTGCCGGCAGTGGGAGTGTCCAGAGCTGAGATGCAGTTGAGTAAGGTCGTCTTGCCCGAGCCGGATGGCCCGAGCAGAATCACCCTCTCTCCGGCTCGAATATCGAGGTCGATGCCATCCAATGCTTTGACTACGCCCGAGGCCATCTTGTAGAATCTTGAAAGACCTCGCATCTCGACTAGTGGTGCAGACATTTGATTGGCTCCGTCATATCGAATCTGAATAAGAATTTGAATCTCGTCATCAATGGTATCTCAATTCGGGGCGGCTCCAGCGAAGAAAGCCATCGACTCTCGGAACAGTTCTTCGCGCCGCAGGCGCTTGTTTCGCCGCAGGTGCATGATGGTGAAAAGAACAGCGAGCGCTATGACAAAGGGAATGAATGCCTCCGCATGATACTGCTTCATCGTCTCGATGATTCCGCGCGCCGTGTAAGCCCAAGTCAGCGAAGCCGCGGTACCACCGAACAAGCAAGCTGCCAGAACCCTCTGGAAACGCATACGAGCGACGAGCCCCAGCATCGCACCAACGAGCACGCCACTCGCCATGAACGGAATCCAAACGAATACAATCAAGCCCCAATAACCGTATTTGTCGATTCGAGCGCGATTTTTGTGGGCGACGTATTCGACACTCGATAGGATGTCGCCCATAAACGGATTTTGCAGCAGTGCCCCGGTGATTCCACCTTGTTTGGCAACCATCGCCTCGCCTCTGAACTCGTCAGAACCCTGCTCAACTCTGCCAGCCGCGGCACGGTCAGACAATGTCGCTTTCTCATTTCGAGCACTGACTATGAGGTCACGTCCGTCAAGGTGTGGGGAGAGGTCACGCATTAGGTGGTCGCGTAAATCATCCTGCATGTCACGGTATGAGGGCTTGAACAAGAAGTAAGTGAATCGTGTCACCGGACGGTAAATCACCCTCACGAAAACAGCATCTTCATCGGCCAGAACCGCCGTTCCATATTCAGCTAAATCATGCTTTTTGAACCATCGATTGAGGCTGGTTTGAGCCGCCGCCTCGAGCCATCCATAAGCACTCATGTCGGCGAAGAAACTCGAATAATCCTCAACGGGAGAGATCGCCGCTGATCTCACATCGAGGGAAATACGTGCTCCTTCGTGAGCCTCGTGGGTGGCATCATCGACGCAGAGTGTCTTGAGTTGCAGAGGACGCATTTCGCCGAAAATCGAGAATTCCTCAAGCAGACTCCGCGTCAAGCCTGCCTTGATCTCGACCGCGTCACCAATCGTTGTGCTGATCGTCCGATAGGGGAGCAACACATCGATCGAGATGGCTCTTTCCTGCATCTTCATCAATGAGAAATCGATATCTATTCGGACTTCGTTCTGAGCTTTGCGTAAAGTCCGGCGAATCAATCTTCGCAATTGCGCTTCGGTCAGAAGATCGTCGACATCTCGATGATACATCTTGTGCATCAAGGGATATTGGACACAGAGGAAGAAGAGCGACATTCCCAGCGAGACTACCGCTAACCACCACGCAGGGATACCGGCGCTACCGCCCGTCAACATGGCTGTCTCACGTCCTCCAATCCATTCAGCGCCCATCAGTTTCCAACCCCAATCACCCAATCCTTCGACTGTCCAACACTCTCGAGGCTCATCGTCATGAATTGTGACTTCTTGCTTCAAGTCAGGGCTGAATAACCCCTTTGAACGCGATTCAATTTCAACTTCGACTGTCTTCCGATCCACAGGATCGATGACTAATTGTTGTAATTCAGGTGACGATTTCCCACTTAGGTCTTCATCAGTATCGACAATCCAAACGAGGAAGGTGGCATTGTATTCACCATCGGCTAAATCGGTTGGATCAAAGTGTCGGCTCAGGTCGCCTTTTCCTCCTATATATTCGGTAATCGAATGAGGTGACTCTGGCTCAATAATCATCCTCATAACGGTAGCTTGGTCGTCCCCGATATTATTTGATTTTGCAACGATCAGATGGGGATCGTAATCGAAATAGACCTTGATCCAAATCTGTCCTTCAGGGTCTATGCAATCGCCACCTGGATCGAGAAGTGTCTGTGAGAGGGCGCTGTCAATTACGACCGAATCTCCGGCAATCCAGCCGGAGGACATTACGAAAACACCACCGAAAAAGACCGCCCCAATAATGACGCCGAGTAATAATGTGTAATCTTCGAAAGCGCCGCGGAAAAAGCGCTTGTCACCCTCGCGGCGAGCTCGAATTAAATCTAATTCTCGGTCGAGGCGGGCTTTCTCAGCCTCGTCGGGATGTGCAGCCGCCGTCACAGAGTGGACAGGGGAAGTTCAGGCCATCAACTCGACGGTGTTTCATTCCGAGTTCCATAGGAACTCGTGATGTTAATCCATCGACGGATTCAATCTCTTCGGCCAGCCAAGGCAGCACCTAGAAGTCCTAGCGTACCGAGCAGAGCGCCGAATCCGGGGAGATTCATGCTTGCTGCCTTAGACTGTGAGACGTACTCATCCGCCCAGGTGTCGTAGAATTCAACCGAGTCGAAAACATCGGTGGTCTTCGAGAGGTCGATCGAATCGCCCGCTGAGATGAGGCCATCACCATCGTTGTCGTTGTAAACGAAACTCGCCCAAGAGCCATCGTCGTAAACCCACGTTCCAGTCATCATTCCAAGGTTTGCGGATTCAACTTCCGAGCAATCGTTCGGATTAGCAGGCAGAGGATTGCCCTCATCATCGTAATCAATAGGAGCAGCGCTGCAATCGAGTCCGTGAATCTCGAAGTCTGAGATTGGCGCATTGAACACTTGGCTTTCAGCCACTATCAACTTCATCTCCTGAGGCTCAGGCTCGGGCTCTTCGGTGGTCGGATTCAATTCTCCGATGAACAAGTGATTGCCGATGAGTTCGTAGCGCCAATAAACCATCGAGCCATCAGACAGATATTCAGTGACGATGAGTTCATCGTCGCTGACAAGCGATATCTGCTCGATCGTGCCGCAGGCTGCGTCGTCCTCGAACCAGATGAGAGAGGAATTCGAGCACTCCATCTCGTCGAATGCCAAGATGTAAGTCGTCTCTTCGGTTTCATTGAGTATGCGGATGTACGATTGACCACTGGCGTAATCGTGGTACGCCCATTGTGTCCCTGAAGCCAGGGTAGCAACAGCATCTGTTGTCGATGGAGGAAGATCGTCGATGCCGATGACCTCACCGCACCAATCGGGGTAATCAGGCCTTGTTGATAGAGCAGAGATGATGGTCTGGTCCTCCCAGTCATCGAGGCTGTCTGCATTTACGACAACGAGGCCACAGCCCCAGAAGTGATTCATCGTCCACTCCTCCTCCTCCTCCTCCTCCTCTACACAGATTCCGAGGCAGTCGGCACCACCATTCTCAGGATCGCAATCGTCGTTGGGATCGTCCACGCAGGTGTAGCCATCCGGGCAGGTTGTGCCGACGAAACCTCCGCAGCTCTCCGGCTCACCGTCATCAGATTCGTCAGAACCATCTGAGCAATCGATCTCGCCGTCGTTCTCCCATTCTGCAGGAATCTCTTGTCCATCATCGCAGACAAAGACATCTTCACCACCTTCATCGGGACCTTCTTCGTCACCCTCCCAGGATATCGGTAGAGAGGTTCGAGGTAGAGTTTCATCAATTTCGATGACGATTGCATCCTCCCACATCACGGTGTAATCCATCTGCATTGAATCGGTGTTGTTTGAGGAAGTCATCGAGTAGAAAAGCAACTCTTCACCCTCATCCAAACCGATGACGACTCGGACATCATGTCCCGTTTCTTCATCGACGAATTCCATCACCAATGTGTGCTTCGATTCCGCCGAATCCCAAGTGATATTCGTTAGAGCGTCGACTGGCAATTCATCAAATAAATCACCTGGAGAATCACCGACTGTCTCTTCTCCAGTCGAATCTTCCATCGCATATGCCAAATCGAGAATATTTGGGTCAGCATCGCGAGTCTGAACATTCGACGTGCCCGCTGCATCACCAGAGAGCATTCCAGCGTACTGACCGCCAACCGATGAAGCCACATTGACCACTTCACCGACCTGAGTGACCTCATAATCGATCACAATCATGCTGGAAATGTCAAGGTGCATTTTTGTGTAGACGGAATCATTTCCGAGGTCGACTTTGACGATTTTCTCAAGGTCTATCGCAATCTGTCCAGCCTCATCATTCCATTCATCCGATATCAGATGGTAGGAATATCCTGCTCTCGGAGCTTTTTCGAGCATCGCATCGATATCCATCGAATCGGCCATAGCGGCGATGAAAGCCTCCATCGAGGCAAGATAGATACACTCGCCGACCAACTCGGCAGTAGCGTTTTCATCGTAATTCTCTGCATTCTCGTCAATGCACCCGAGGATGTCATCGATGATTTCTTCGATATCCTCACCAGTCAGGCAACCAGCCAATGGTGAGGCTATCAGAATCAGGCTTGCAAGTAGAGCGTATGCTCTTGTCATCGTACAATTGCGGTTGAATTGATGCCTTAAACTCGATGTCGTCACGCTCCCAGCAGGCGAGGAGGGCCTCATAGCCCGGTCCCCAGGAGGGGGACAGGGACTATACAATTCGTAGCCTATTCAGTCGCGTCGGGTAGCGAAGGCCGCTCCCAGAAGCACAACCACGGCCATCAGCGCGCCGAAGCCGGGTACTTGAGAAGTGGCGTACGAATCAGCCGTGTACTGGTCGGCCCAGGTGTCGAACAACTCCACCTTGACATCACCAGGGAGGTTGTCGATGACCAGAGTGTCCATGGTCGATATCATCCCATCGCCGTCGAAATCTAGGTACTGGTAAGTGAACTCGTACGCTGATCCGGAGTCACCACTCTGCGGGAGCCATATTGCGGATCCATCGGAAAGCCCTGCAGAGGCGTAGACCGTGCAATTCGAGATCGGGGGCTCGTTGCCTTCCTCCTCCGGCTCTCCGCAATCGCCAAGGAACCGAACCTCGAAGTCCGAGATCGGAGCGTTCAGGAACTGGTCAATGACCATCATGGTGACTCGGAAGGGGCCATCGTCTTCTCCGTCGCCATCGTCGTCATCGTCGTTGATTTCATCCCACAATTCAGCGAACTCGTACATATCCAGTCCGCCACTGCCATCGTAGTCGTACATGTCCATCATGTAATTGAGATTGTCGAAGTCATCTCCGTCGATAATGTCACCAGTAGTGTTGGCGAAGTCGGCCCACTCAGAGGGTGTGACCTGCCCGTCACCGTCAGCGTTCATCCATTCGAAGACATCGTCGGCAGACTCATCGCCATCGTCGCCATCTCCGGAAGACTCGATCAAAGCGATAAATTCGTCGAGATTCAGAAGGCCATCGCCATTGGAGTCCACGTTTTCGAATGCTGAGGTAAACCCGTCTTCCTCTTCGCTGGTCATCGGAGGATCGCCGTTCTGCTCATTCTCGTTGTTGATGTAATCGATGAGTTCCTGCAGGCTCAGATAGCCGTCGTCGTCAGTGTCCATGTAGTTCATCATCTCCTCTGGCGATGGATCATCGCCACCATCATCGGGTAATATGTCCACGATGCCGTCGACGAAGCACTCCATCTCATCAATGTCGATCAGGTCGTTGAGATCATAGTCGCAATCATCGAACAGAGTTGAAATCGCATCCCAATCGAGTTCTGGATTCTCAGGGTCTGACTCCCAGAAGTCTTGGAATTCTTGGTTGGACATGTAGCCGTCACCATCTGCATCAGTCGCCTGCAAGGCCTCTTCGGGAGTCGGGGGGCCATCGTCGGAGCCGTCATCGCCTCCAAGGTGCTCGGTGCCATCTGCAGAGTACTCGTAGTCCTCGCTCTGGCCGAAGTCATCCGTGCAGTGCCAGTCTGAGTCGTGGTTCTCACAGTAATACCACCAAGTGTTCCAGTCTTCATCATCTTCAGAATACTTGCAATACCAAGCGTTCTCTTCTCCATCTACGTCTCCTTCCCACTCGCAGTAGCCGCCCTCGTAAGATTGCCAGTAGACGTCGTTTCCATCGTCGCCGCTCTCATCTGAGCCATCGCCACAGTCATCCGCACCATCATCGACCCAGTCCATCGGAATCTCGTTTCCGTTGTCGCAGTAGAATGTGTCATCGCCGCCATCATCGCCGCCATCGCCCCCGTCATCTTCGGGCATTCCCTCAATGTGGAAATTGATCGGTATCGAGGTCCTAGGCAGGGTGTCGTCGACCTCGATGACTACGGCGTCCCCCCACATCGCGGTGTAGACAATCGAGGAGGAGGCAGAGCCGGGCGCGTTGCGCGAGCCGTAATCGGTTGATATCTCGTAGGACATGAGGTCCTCGTTCTCATCGATCAGGATGACGATGGAGATGTCGTGCCCGGTGTCGTTGGTGTAATCGAGGGTCATGGTGTGGACCCGGGTCTCATCCTCGAAGGTGATTACGGGCTCCGTATCGGCAGGCATCTCGCTGAGCAGGTCGCTAAGATCTCCCGTAGGCAGATCGAGGCCTATCTCTTCTCCGGTGTCGCCTGCATCAGACACACTCACCAGCGAGGAAATGACGTCCATGACGTCTGGGTCCGCATCCCTGGTCTGGTACGAGCCCATTCCGGCATTCTCAGCGGCCAACATCCCACCCATGGTGTAGTGGACGTTGACGAGCTCGCCAACCTGGATCTGGGTGAACTCGTAGGTCAGGTAAGGCACGATCGATATGCTATTCTTGACATAGACCGAATTGGTATCCAAATCGGCCATCACCATCTCTTCGATGACTGTGTCCATCTGCATGTTCATGTCGGTATTCCACTCGCTCGTCGTGATTGTCATTGAGTATCCCGCGCGAGGAATAATTTCGAGCATCTCGTCTATTTCCATCTGCTCGGTCATTGCAGTGATGAATATCTCCATAGAGGCTAGATAGATGCAGTCACCCAACAACTCCGCAGTGGCGTTCTCCGCGTAGTTCTCAGCGTTCTCGTCCATGCAACCGAGGATGTCGTCGACGATATCCTCGATTTCCGGGATATCCTCGATTTCCGGGCTGGAAGTGCATCCTGCCATCGGCGAAGCGATAAGAATCAGGCTTGCAAGTAAAGCATATACTCGTGTCATTACCTAGACCCCTCCCGATATTCCTTTTGAATATGATGCCAGCATACCTCACCATTGACCGGTGAAATCATACCACATCAGCATTGCAAGCCCATCGAGCCCAGTCTTCATCCCAGCCTCGAGCCCAGACCTCCCTCCCGCCAATTGATACAACACGTCGACCCTGTCGGTAGGCGCATGTTTGGGCGATTGCTCACAGGTGTCATCGCCCTCTTGCAGAAACTCGTGCATTCCGCGGAACCAAGTAGCCGGCCAACCCCGCGAAATGAAGTTGTAATGATCTGAATTCCCTTTGGTGTCGTCGAGCACGACAACCCACTGATCGGGATAGGCGAGCTCGTCGTGAAGGACGCCGTTCAACCTCGCTTGAAGTGCGGCGGCCTCAGCCCTCATCTCATCCGTCACATTCGTCCCACGATCTTCGTAATAGGACCAATCTTCGACGGGCGAAGTGAACAGATAGAGGTGGAAATAATCCTCGTCACAGCCGCTCAATCTGCTGATCAGTTGGGTTTCGACAGGCCAATTCAATCCGTACATGTCCAAGTTGATGTAAGTCGCTATCTCAACCCCCTCGGGCAGCGTCGTGACAAAGGTCTCACTGCCATAACCCGCGCCCTCGGGAGAACCACTTCCTTGCCATTCCTCGTAATCCCAAGTGGCGAATTTCCACGTGTGTTGCGGGGTCCCGCCCCATTGCTTCATCAGGCGGGCCAATTCGAGGACCGAGGATGCTCCTGTGGCGTCGTCGTAGGCACCTTGTGAGGTGCAGCCGGGGTACTCGACTCCGATGATGATCTGCTGGCTGTAGCATATCGCATCGTAATGACCTCCGACTACAATCCATGAATTCGGGTCTTCGCCCTCGTAGGTTGCGATGTAGTTGCGGCAATCCTCGCACAGTTCTGTGGTGAAGTTCTGGATTTCGACTTCGTAGCCGAGATCCTCGAGGCGGAATTGGATGAAATCGCCAGCGTTCGCGTGCGGGACAGTGTCTATCTTACGGTAGCCGAAGTCGGCGAATGTCTCGATGTCGTCGACGACGCGGCTCGCTTCGGGCATCGATGGTGGCGGGCCGATAGGCAGCGGCTCATTCGAGCCCTCGTTTGACAGAACATCGCTGAGTGTGTTGGCGCCGAAGATGGTCGCGAGAATCAACACCAGAACGATTCCAATCGCACCTGCGGCCAAGGCTGGCCGTGGCACATCGCGAACCAATTCAAGGCCCGCGATGTCATCCAGCAGGGAATCGATTCGCTCTCGCACAGGATGGCCCTCGACTCGTCGCCGAATAATCCTGTCTTGATGCTGCAGGAGTCTGCATCGCTTGACATAGATGGGTGGTGCAGGGGACAGGATTCGAACCTGCGAAGCACTACGCACAGCGACCTGAACGCTGCCCCTTTGACCGCTCGGGAACCCCTGCTTGGATTCCGGTCGTATGACCATCCATATTTCATCATGGCGTAAACCGAAAACAGGGGTGATTGATGATCAGCACCGCTTACAATCGATTGTTGGTGCAGGAGGTAGGATTCGAACCTACGAAGCACTACGCACTGGGACCTAAACCCAGCCCCTTTGACCACTCGGGTACCCCTGCTTGAATCCGAGGCGGCGCGACCACATCAAGAATCCAACGGCGAGGCACTCCTGAATCCATAGGGTCTTAACAGGAGGTTCGGGCGAGGCAAATCCGGTGCAGTCATGGCTCGTATAGGTATTCTCGGCCTCGGCAATTGGGGCACAGCGCTGGCAAAGGTCTGGTGTGAGGACGGTCACAAGGTAATGGGCTGGACCATTGAGACCGAAGTCTATGAGTCGTTGATGACTGAGAATATCAATAAAAAATATCTGCCAGAAAGTGAAATTCCGGAATTGCAAGCGACGATGGAGATGTCCGATGTTACAGAAACTTGTGAAATCATTGTTCTCGCTTTACCAAGTAGTGTCATCCTATCCGTGGTGAATGAATTGATACCTCTTCTGCGACCCTCCCACGTTCTCTTGGATCTGGCGAAGGGGCTTGCTCCGAGCGATGAAAGTGAGTCGGGGATGATCTCGAAAGAGATCGAGGCGCGGCTCGCGATGGCTGGCAAATCGAATCCTGTCGTGGTTCTGACTGGTCCGACGATTGCGCCGGAGGTCGCTCGCGGTGTCATGACGACGGCGCTGGTTGCCTGCCATGACCGCTCGGTGGCCGATAGGATCTCCGAGCGACTTTCGACTGAAACTCTGATTCTGGCGGCGACCGATGACCCAGATGGCGCTGAACTGTGGGGGGCGTACAAGAACACGGTCGCGCTCGCCTGCGGGCTTGTCGATGGACTGCGCGGCGGAATCGGTGGTGACAATCTCAAGGCTGCGCTGGTCCTCGCCGGATTCAGCGAAGGGATTCGGCTGCTTGAAGTGATGGGGGCTGAGCCGAGCACGGCTTTCGGTCCGGCCGGAATCGGCGACCTCTACGTTACCGCGACGAGCCCACGCTCTCGGAATCGAACGCTCGGTGAGAAACTTGGTTCGGGCAAGAGTTTGGAAGAGGCTCTGGGCGAGATGCACATGGTTGCAGAGGGGGTACGAGCCGCTCGGATGTTCCTCAATAGGGCGAGGCGACTCGAAGTCAACGTTCCATTCTTGACCTCGCTCGGAGATTTACTCGACGGCGAGGTCGAAGTCCGTGAAGCGGTACGGCGCATGGTCGAATCCTACGAAGTCTGAGACTAGAACCTCAGGAAACCCACATCTTCGCGCGCAATGTTTGATTGCCGGCAGCCCCCAGAAGCAAGCGAAGGACATGGCCGCCGCAGACCTCAGCGAATTCGAGACACGGCTATTGAAGTGGCTCGCTGCCTCAGATTTTGAAGAGGTGCCGTGGTCGACAAAACGAGCTGCTGAAGCCTTCAAGGTCGAGGAGAAATCCGTCTACGAGGCGCTCTCGGCCTTGACGGTGAAAGTACCTCATAACATCCAGATCTACTACGAAGATTCTGCGATTCGAATCGTCGCGAGTGACGAATTCTGACTGTTCCAGAGCCTTCCTCTCAGCCCTGCACATCTCGCGTGATCAGCACATCTCGCCAGCGCGGCTTGCGATATTCTGCATCTCCATCGATGAAGTTCCGGCGCACTCGAAGTGAAATCTGGTCGATTGCGACGACGACGAAGTACAAGACTATGATCAGTGCCAGAACCTTGTCATATTGTTGGAATGGTGAGAGATAATGATTCATGTACCAACCGATTCCACCCGCTCCGACAAGGCCTATCACCGACCCGTGGCGGACGTTATACTCGAACATGAAGAGCATCTGGCTGAGTAGTGCATTGCTGGCTTCTGGTATTGCGAAGAAGCGCGCGACCTGCCAACGCGGCAGACCCATCGTGCGCGCTACTTCGAGAGGTTCCTTGCTGACTCCTTCAAGGGCTTCGTACTGCAGTTTTCCAAGGTAGCCGACCGTGTACATCGTCATCGCGAGGACGCCTGCAAGGGGACCTATTCCGACAACGATGACGAAAATCAGTGCCCAGATGAGTGATGGTAAAACTCGCATCGCGGCAAGCACTTGGCGGGTTGACTGTGCGAGCCATGGTGGTGAGAGATTGGTCGCTGCCATCGCTGCCAGCGGCAGAGACAGAATCATTCCGAAAACCGTTGCGAGAATCGCGATTTCGATGGTCTGGGTCATCCCGATCACTGCTGGGCTGCAGAGGAAGTCACTCTCGTAGGTACAGGCTGGATAAGCCCATCCCGCCCTCTCCGTGAGGACGCTGAAATCAGGTGGGAGTGCTTCGGCACCGAGGCGCTTGAGATTTCCAGCACCCTCGACGAGTTTCCATAATGTGATTCCTAGATGGTTGATGATCAGAATCAAGAGTACAACGATGATCAATCCGATTCTGAGAACTGGGCGGCGTGTGACGAGCTGCATCAGCCTTGCTTGAAAGGTCTTTTCACTCATGCTGAATCCTCCTTGACGAGGGGAAGAGTCGAGCCTCTGTCTGCTGGTTCTTCGTCGAATGGTATCAGGCTGTGCCCGCGGAGTTGGAAGACGCGGTCGCAGAAGGTTCGAACGCGGACTGGATTATGGTCGACGACGAGGATTGCCATTCCATGGTCCCGCGCGAGGCTGCGCAACAGATCGATTATCTCGCGCGCGGTTTCAGCATCTAGTTCGCCGAGGCACTCATCGGCGAGCAGGAGTTGTGGATTCTGAACCATGGCGCGGGCGATGGCGACTCGGCGTTGTTGGCCACCCGAGAGGCGGTTGACCGATTCGAGGGTCTTGTCTGAAAGGCCGACCGCTTCGATGGCATCGCGCGTTGCATCGCGCATCACCCGATTCGGGAGTGAAAAGGCGGTTTGCAAGAGACTCGCCTTCGCCAATGCACCGAGGATGACATTGTATCCGACTGACTGATGCTGGACGAGGCCGAGCCGCTGTGGAATCAATCCGATTGCTCCTCGCTCGGCACGAGTCGATTCCGTGCAACAGCACTCGACAGTGCCGGAAAGAGTCGATATCAATCCAGCTGCGGTTCGCAGAAGTGTCGTCTTGCCGATGCCTGAACGGCCGGTGAGTCCTACGATCTCACCAGCATTGACCGTCATTTCGACGTCTACGATCAACGGCGTATCCCCAACGAAGCCTATGCTCGCCTTGGAGAAGCGAAGTCTTGGCAGGCCTTCGACTACCATGACTCATTCACACCATCAGTCTCATTCGTCGTACTTCTCATCGAAGTAGGCGGCGATGCCGGGGATAGATCCTACCGCAGAGCTGTAACTACCGAGGTGATCCTCGCTGTTGACTTGCGAGATTCCAGGCGTGTTCAGCACTCCTGCGAGAATCTCAGCTCCGCCTTCTTCGGTATTCAGAGCCATGAAAGCCATGATAATCGCCTCGATCTTCTCAGAACTGGTCTCCTCGGTGTTGACCATCACAGGATGGCTCGGCACCTGTCCAAAAACCGGGTCGAGCGGTCGGTATTCCGAGCGCTCGAGACACCAATCATTCCATTCGCAGTGATCCTCGTAAGAAGTCGTCTTGGCGAAGGCGATGTCACCGACGCCTTCGGTCATGCAGCGGAAAGCGCCTGAATACCCGTAGTACAGATCACCCTTCGCCGGAATCGTCGCATCCCCGAAGTGATTCTCAATCGTCGTGCGGAGGGAGTCTATGTCTTGAGCATCTCCGGAAACTTCGACGATTCCGTTGTTGATCATATATCCCATCGGCATCAGCATGCCAGCGGACTTCAGCCAACCGGTGTGGCATGAATCACGACCCTCGAGATCCTCTAGGGTCTGAATATCTGAATCAGCCAACACCCAAGCCTGCGCGGTGTAGTAAGTGCTGCCGTCCGACTTCTGGTCAGCCAGAATCGCCTCCAAACCGTGCTGCTGCCAAGCCAGCCAAGCCGCACCACCATCGAGGAAAGCGATGTCGACATGCCCGAAGCGCAGAGCCTCGATCGCAGCGACATCGGAAGCGATTGGGTAGAGTTCGACATCATAGCCGGATTGATCTGCGATGAAGTCGGCGAGAGTCTGTGGGTCGACGGATGGGTCATCATAATCATCTTGAATCTTGAAGGCGATTCGAATCACCATATCATCGTCATTCGAGTTCAAGCATCCGGCCATACCGCTGCTCAGCAGAAGCATCACCAGTAGACCATTGAGTATTTTCAGTCTATTCATTTCGGTCTCACTTCCTGTGCTTTTTCAAAGTGTGCCCATCGATTGACTGACTCTATATCTAGCCGCGCCACCAATTTTATTGATATAAGGTTTAGGTCTCCCTAAATCATTACTGAATCGTAGTACTGGTAGTCTATCGAGGCTTCTGGAAAAGCCATTACGTGCCGCCAAAAACCATATCGTGCGCGACCCGCCGTCAATCCTCATGGCCGGCGAGGGCGTATTGCGTCTTGCAGTCTTGTTGACTATCCTCGTGATGCTGACATCCTGGCTTCCGATCAGTTCGCCCCTCTATGTTCTCGACGACTTGGATGAACGCCGAGAGCAGATTGGAGGTGGCGGGACTTTGGAACAACAATGCAGTTCAATCACCTTCGAAGACATGTTCGAGTACAGCTCGGCTATCTTCGACATCAGAATCTCCGAAGATTGGAATTCAGCTGAGGTCAAGGGCGTCGCTTGGGTCAATGACAGCCTCGCCGATGTGGTCAGAGACGCCTTGGACGAGTATGTCGCAGCCGTCTATCCGAGTGGAGATGACGATTGGATGTCAACCGATGAGAGGGAGGGCGTACGCGCTATCGCCTCTGAGTGCGTCGAGCACACGCTGACTAGAATCGGAATTCGAGGTGGTTCACCTCACCGAGGAGGTGTTGGGACCTCATGGAAGAACACGACGTGGACAGAGGACCAAGTCACGGTCGAGGAATGGAATCTGGTTCCTGCGCGACATTCGGAAATCAGGGATTGCACATCATTCGGCAGCAGCAATGATTGTGTTGAAGTGCCGGTTTTTCCCGATGATAATCGAGATTGCGACACCGATATCGATGCCTCTTCCGGAGTTGATGAATGCAGGTTGATTCTCTGGTTGAATGCCAGTCTGGACCTCAGCGGAATCTCCGGACCTGAACAATTCACAATCGCTTACAATGCGTCGAACACATCGAATATCCTAGCCCGATTCACTTTCCCTGCCACACCAGATCTGCGACTCGATATGTGGGAGGAGTGCGAGGGGCGCGATGTATCTGCAGATCGAGACGATTTTGCTGGTTCTGCACCGATTCGAGGCAGTTGCGTCGGTGACGGCTCAAGCACTTACGAATTGATCGAGAATGAAGACGGTTCACTCACTTACATCATTGCGCCGAACATGCCTAACTGGCCCTATGGCGAAGACATCTTCGCGGACTTCACCACTGCGCCCATTCCAGTTGATGACCCACCAGAATGGACCGAATCGGCTCCTGCGGATGGAATTCGATTCGCCGAATTGAGCTCTGGAAGTCAATGGGTTGCGGACTGGGATGACATCTCGACTTGGTTCAGTGACGAGGCTGGAGTGGCTTCCCTGGACATTCGCTGTCACGACGGTGAGGGGGACATCGAGTTGAATCGTAACAGCCTCTACGTCAATGTTCCAGGCGATGGAAGCATCAACGTCTTCACTTGCGAGGCTGTCGATTCGGCCAACCAATCCTCGGGTGTTCGCTCGTGGGAGATCGGCATTCCATTCAGTGTCAGCACCTCTTCCTACGACCTGCTCGACCCTCATCCCCTTACACTCTCCCCCAGTGGTGGTTGGCCAGATCTGTCAATCTGGGTGATTCTGAGCCAACTAGGCGAAGACGGTGGCTATCAGAGGAGTGGACCGCACACTCTGGGACAAGCGGAGGTTGAACTCGGGATTCCATCTTCGGCGATGA
Organism: Euryarchaeota archaeon UBA58; assembly: GCA_002498525.1. Lineage (GTDB taxonomy): Archaea > Thermoplasmatota > Poseidoniia > Poseidoniales > Thalassarchaeaceae > MGIIb-O1. Next base: position 26,244 of record DAHR01000010.1, on the reverse strand, counting down.
CGCCCGGAGAGGTCTCGTTCGGATTCGAAATCGAAGCAGAAGGAGTTCAAACCTCATTCGCTTCTGTCTATCTCAATGTCAGGAAAGTAGGCGAAGCGCCGACGATTGTCGTCAATTCGGAGGGTTGGGATGGTGATTCATGGTCGATGGGCGGTCAGTTCTCCGACCCCGATGGAGAGGTTGTGACTTTTGAGCAGTACATCGATGGTGCGCTGGCTGGTTCGGTAACGGTCAGTGGTAATTCCTGGTCTTCAGCGGCGATAGATTTCTCGGTCTGGTCAGAGGGAGTTCATACGGTGGTGATTCGCGGCTGCGATGATTCCAATATGTGCGCCAGCGTAGAGCGTGCTGTCGACAATTCTCACCTCTTCGACGAACCTGAACCTGTTGAGCCCGAACCGACCGTGAATGGCAATCCAAGATTCTCACTGCCAGCGATGGGGCTGCCAGGACTGCTCCTCGCTGCATCTGTGGCCCTCATATACTCGGGGCGACGCGGATTGAAAACATGAGTTTCTCCGGCAACGTCGAGAAGAAGTCTCACGAAGGTGGGCTTCTGGTTGCGTTCGAGGGGCGGGCACCGCGCCTTGGCGCGATGATTCGCGTGGTTGGCGGAAAATCTCTGGGCCGTGTGAACACGGTCATAGGAGCGGTCGACAGAGCGCTGATTCACATTCATCCTCTGGATTCCGAGGTCGATGCTGCGAGCGCTATCGGCTCGCCTGTCGAAATCGCACCGCGCGAGGACCGCAGAGGTGGTTACGAGCGTCGTGACCGTGGAGATAGCGGTGGCTATCAACGGAACGATCGTCGAGGACGTGATGGTGGCCGAGGTCGTGATGGTGGCCGAGGACATCAGAGTGGTGGCCAGCGCTATGAGCGTCGAGACGACCATAGCGGCAGAGATCGAGGCAATCGCGGTGGCGATTGGACCTGCCCCAAATGCAAGAATTCTAACTTCGCCTTCCGCACCGAATGCAATCGTTGTGATGCGAAGAAGCCCGAAGGAGCGGGTGATCGAAGTGACGG
>DAHR01000010.1:4776-25025 GCA_002498525.1 Euryarchaeota archaeon UBA58 | reverse complement strand
CCGTGGTGACCGCGGTCACGGTCGAAAAGATCGTGGCGGTCAACGTGGCGACCGTGGGGGATACCGAAGCGACCACGGCGGTCGAGACGGAGGCCGCAGCGAGAAGGGAGGAAACGACCGCGGTGGCGACTGGCATTGTCCGAAATGCAATAATTCGAATTTCGCCTTCCGCACGGAGTGCAATCGCTGTGATGCGAAGAAGCCCGAAGGCGGAGGTGGCCGAAGCCACGGAGGTGACCGACGAGGCGGCGGCAGTCGAAGTGACTACCGAGGCAAAGATCGCGCTGCTGGAGATCGCCGAGGTGGAGACAGCCGCGGCGGTAATCGTGGTGGATTTCAGCCTCGCAGTGATCGCTCAGGACCATCTCGAGGCCGGGCCCCCGGTAGTCGGAATCGTCCTCGTCGCAGTGGGTTCCGCGGCAGCAACAAAGGCAAAGACAAGCGTTGAGTTGCAAGCCTGCAGCACCGCTTCGACGCCTGAAATTCATGACTTACCGATGCGAGCATTCATCTCCGCTCGACATGAGGGGCATTCATGGCGCAGAGCGCGGAGATGCTGTGGATCGACGCGCTCGAACTCGATCAGGCGGGCGATATCCAGGAAGCGCTCGAACTCGCCCGTCAGATCGTCGAGATTGATTCGAGACATTCAGATGCGTGGATGATGATAGCACGGCTCAGCCTACCACCTCTCAATCGCGGAAAACAGGTGATGCCGACGCTGGCGCAGGCAGCGACCTCACTCTCAGCCCTGCGCCGCGTCGTACAACACGACCACGACAACAAGGAAGCATGGATCCTCGGGGGCGCATTACTCGTCGACCATCTTGGGATGATGGAGGAGTCATTGGTGTGGTGGGAGCAGCGGCGAGATGTCGAGCCGCGAGAGGTGATGCCATTGATCGAGCAGATTGGAGTCCTGATTCGGCTCGGCATCTACAAAGATGCTGGTGAGCGGCTTGAAGAGATGTTCAGCGATGAGATGGAACCGCCGGATAACAAGGAATTGATGGGGATGGATAAGGTTCGAAGTCTGGTCGAAAATGCAGCGAAGATGGAGAAGGATGATGTCTTCAGGCCAGCGAATCACAAACACAAGCGTTGGGCTGTCATCGATCGGATGAAGACTCGAAAACCGGTATCCCCGACTTTGTTTCTCTTCACTTTCGTAGCTCCTATCGTCTTCCTGTTGGGTACCGTCGCCATGACCTTGGTGGGAGGATCGTTGTTCGGCTTCGTCCTCGTCTTCTTCATCATACTCGGCTTGTTCATGGTTGTCAGCAAATTTGCCACGAGCCTGCTCCATAAACTGAATCGTCACGCATTGGATCTCGACCGAGCTCTAGATGTCGAGATGAGTACTGGAAAGGTCTGTATTCCTGACGATATCCGAGGTAGCAAGTTGTACAATGCCATGCTCGGTCAGCGTCCGCCCGCCTTCGCCGAGCGCCTTGAGAAGATCGCTGAGGTTGGCGAACGGCTCTCGTATCGATGGCAGCCTGATCTTCCCAATTGGATGGTTCTGGCTGATGCTGACTATGAGGATGAGATCGATGAATCAGAAGAGGATGGGCCTCTGGAACTCGATGGCATCGAAGATTGAGTAACCCGGTTCACGTGCCGGCGCTGTAATCGCTGGCGTAGGCGATCTGTTTGGCGGTCAGTTCATCGATGCTGAAGCCTTCTGCTTTGAGTTTGAGGGCTGCTAGATCTCTGTCCTGTTCGGCTGAGATGTCGTAGACGATATTGTCGTAGCCGAGTCCTTCGGCTGCTAATGTGCAAAGTGCGAGGAATTGGTTTGCGAAGGACATGTCCATGACTTCACTGGGGTGGCCTTCGGCGGCTGCGAGGTTGACGAGCCGGCCGCGCGCCAGCAGGTGGATGGTTCGATTGTCGCCCATTTCGAAGGCTTCGTTATCTTCACGAATCGTGTAGACGTTGGTAGCGCGCGACTCAAGGTCCGGGATGTTGATCTCGCAATCGTAATGACCAGTGTTGGCGACGATTGCCCCGTTCTTCATCGAATCGAAGTGCCGACCGACGATGACGTCCTTCATGCCAGTGGCTGTGCAGAAGAGGTCGCCGATTGCAGCCGCTTCGTCCATTTTCATCACCCGGAAACCGTCCATGACGGCTTTCAGTGCCGCCAGTGGATCTATTTCCGTCACCACTACATTGGCCCCCATTCCCCGCGCACGCATCGCGAGCCCTCTGCCACAGTGGCCGTATCCTGCGATGACGAAGGTCTTGCCAGCGAGCAGAACGCTGGTGGCTCGGATTATGCCGTCGAGAGTCGATTGTCCTGTGCCGTGGACATTGTCGAAATCCCATTTCGTCGAGGCGTCATTGACCGCGATGACCGGATAACGTAACTCTCCAGCCTCGCCCATCGCTCGGAGTCGATGAACTCCGGTCGTGGTCTCCTCAGTGCCGCCGATGATTGAATCGGCCAATTCGGGATAGGTCGTGTGCACACGATAGATCAGGTCGGCGCCGTCATCGAGGGTGAGAGTCGGCTTGAACTCCAGAGTGCGATCGATCGAGTCGTAGAACTCCTCGCTGTTCTGCCCGTACCAGGCGTATACGCTGTAACCACTTCGGGCCAGCCAAGCGGCCACGTCGTCCTGGGTCGAGAGCGGGTTGCAGCCGGACCAGGAGATCTCTGCGCCGGCTGCGGCGAGTGTCTCGATTAGGACAGCGGTCTCCTTCGTGACGTGTAGACAACCAGCGACTCGCTGTCCAGCCAAGGGCTGAGTATCCTCCGCCTCCGCCCTTAATGCGGCCAACGCTGGCATACGGCTGCGAGCCCAAGCGACCTTCAATCCACCAGCGTCAGCCAACGAGATGTCAGCCACGCTGTAGCGCTCGCTCGTGTCCATGCCCAGCGGTGGTTGACACCCCGTCTTCAAGGTGCGGCTAGCGAAGCCCCTTGATTGGGAGCGCCCTCAATTGCCGCCGCCTTGCTTGCCCTGTTGAGCGTAAAATGCTGCGTAATACTGCTCGGCGTACTCTCTTGCAGTCGCCTCATCGTAACCCTGACCAACCATCTGCTGGACGTAGGCTTCGACTGGATCCATCTGCTCGACACCACCGAATTGCTCGACGGTGTCGCCGACATCGTCGTCCTTGCCGCGCCCACGGAGCACCATGGTCACGCCCACGATCGCTATGACTGCGATAATGCCAATCACAGCGAACATGATCATCTTCGTGTTGCCACTGCTGCTGCCACAGCCAGCTGAATCGGGATTATTGACACATGGGTCATTCGAACGTGGCAGCAGATTGATGACGAACGAGTCATCGATGGTGTAGCGTGAGCCATCGCCTTCGACGATGCGCCAATAGATGGTGACTTGGACACCGATTTGCTCTAGGTAGAGGTCTGAGAGGTCCAGAGTCAACGTGAAGGAGTCTCCATCACCAAGCGCAGTCGTCGTCGAATTGTACTTGCCAATCGATTTCTTCGTCGCCTTCGGTGTAGGAGAGAGTTCGAAGGTCGCGATGTCGAAGCCGACCTCGATCATCACGCCATTCTCTGCACCTGAGTTCACTACTCCATTGATTGTCAGAAGATCTTCCGATTGGGAATCTGTCGATCTTGGTGAAGTTATTGCGACGACCGGTGGGTCGTCGCCGAAGTCTTCGCCGACGATGATGAAGTACATCCTCGCCTTCTCGGACTGCTTGCCGGCTCTGTCATAGACGATGAGTTCGAGACGAATCTGATTCTCGAGTGTGCCATCACTGGTGATGTTGCGGAAGACGTACGACCAGGTGTCGCCACCTGCTGCATGGGGTATCTGGTACTCGTGACCCTCAAGTGTTGGATTTGAGCTGTCAACCGGGTAATCAAAGAAGACACGCCACTCGTACATCTCGATTCCATCCTCGCCATCTGGCGCGTCGGCATCGTGACTCATCGAAGGGTCGAATGACAGGCTGATATCGCCTGTGTCGGTCAGCCTGACTCGATAAATCGGCCAATCGACTCCACCGACTGTCTTGGTACCGTCCATGGTCAGGAATTCGTCTGTAACGGCATCCTCAATCAGGCTCATGCTCGCCTCGGGTCGGAACTCATCAGCGAGCGCATCATCGGTGACGAGTCTGATGTGAGTGATGCGGGTGTGACCCTCCTCATCGTGCAGATAGAGGGTCAAGAGCCACTCAGCACCAATTCTGCAACCGGTCGAGGAACTGGTGTCTTCGACGCAGAAGCTACCTGGAGTTGGGATACTCGGGCTGTTCTGCTGAATGTGACTTATCTCACCGAAGTCGATGATCTCGCCCATCCAACCGGTGACGGATTCATTCTCATCGGTCGAGGTGAGAGTCCAATCGGCTATGATAAGACCCTCAAGCGAGGAATCCGCTGTCATGAAACTGAAATCCATATCCGAATTCGACTTGATGTACATCGTCGCGTAAGCGCCGGTCACCGTATCGATCGATGGCGCTTGGTCATTCACCGTCAAATCGAAGCCATCGCCAGCGATGCCGAACTGAGCAGGATAAGGTGTGACCTGATAATCGAGCATATTCGACAACAGCGGCATCGAAGTTCCGCCATAAGGCTGCGATACGCTTGGATTCTCAACGTCTATCGTGGTGACGATCATGCCACCAGCTCCGCGGTTGCAGATCGAGAGCAGAGACTGGGTCTCGAATTGGTCGCTGCGCATCAGCGTGTGGAAGGTTCCCATCGGATCACTGATGCGACCACCACAGACCTGAGGAATCTGATTGAACTGAACCTGAGCTGTGTCAAGTCCTGCCAGAGCGACGTAGGAACTACCGTGAACGCCTGCGAAGGCAGCGGTGTCGACGTTGTTCATCAGTGGGTGGTAAGCGTCAACGATGACGAGATCGTCGTAGGTGACGGTGTTGTTCAATTGGTTACGCATGGCGATATCCATGCCGTAAGGCAGGCGATTCGGCTGGTACTCGTTCCTGTAGGGGCCGAGGTGGATCTGGACTGTTCCGCCGTCGACCATGTAAGCCTCGAGAATCTCGGTGACCGAGAGTCCATCAGAATCCCTAGTCTCGGCCAGAGTCTCGTAGTATTCTCCGTAGACGACGTTGTAATCAGTCTGCCATGGCAGAAGGATCTTCACGTAATGGTCGAGCCAATCCTCAGTTGCGTAGCGCTCCCAGTCATCAACAGTCAGTTGAGTGTAGGTCATGCCCATTGCTTGCAGATCCTGCTTGACCCTCTGGAGTCGGTTCTGGTCGGTCGGGTTCGATAGAATGGCGACGTCGACAGTTTCTTGGAAGACGATTTCGAAGTATCGATCATTGCCAGAGCGATCTCCATCTTCAGTCAAGGTGGCGTAGAAACTGATGTTGTACTCGTGACCATCATACCAGTCATTGTAGGGAGTCGACCAATTGGCGAAGTCGCGCGCGTGGGCGTCGAGATCGAAGGGGCCGTTATCCGCGGCCGCTTCGTGAACCGATTGACCGGTATTCATATCGACGACCTTCATGGTTAACTCGTATTCTCCTGCGATGACACCGTTCAGCAGTGGAACCGAGTAACTGTGACCGGATTCGTCATCGAAAACATAGACGCACTCGTAGGTGATGTCCGATACACACTCAAGGATGTCAGGCTGCATCAGTGTGATGTCAGCGCTGGCGATGCTGAAGATTATCGAAGTGTGGTTGTTGGCGGCACTCACTTCGGAGTGATTGTACCACGAAGTGCCTACAATTGAGTTGTTGAATATCGTCGTCGAATCTATTCGATAGATGCCGCTCTGGAAGTCGTGAGTTGCGACCGTGACCTTGGTGCGCTCGGAAGCGTCCATTCCGTTGACGTCGTTGAGGTATGTGCCATCGTCTTCGAAGGTGAATTCGTCGAAGCGGATGTTATCCACTGCGAAGCCGGCGAGGCCAGCATTGCCGTTGACGCCATCACTATTCGACTGGAATCTCCAAGTCAGCGTCACTTCAGTACCCGACAGGTCGGTGCACTCAGTTGCCCAGAGCCAGGTCTCAGATGCTGTTTGGTTCTGTAGAGTGATATGTGTCATATCGATGATGACTGATTTGACAAGGCTCTCAGAATCGAACCATACGACCGATTCGTAACGGTCGGAATGATCACCGATGTATTCGACCTCATCGTAGCGGCCGTTGTTGTCGAAATCCTCGCACTCATCGAAGGGGCGTTGTCCGTTCTCATTCAGATCGGTCCAACTTCCCCAGACGACGCCGTGGAATACCTCGCCGCCACTCGACCACTCGATCTCGAGGTTCGCAGCGTCGCGGATGGCGAGGATGTTGCCATCGCTGTCCGTGAGGAAGTCTCCCTCGGCGAAGTAATCGAAGCTCAGATAGGTGAAGTCGGTTCCACCGGTCGCGATTTGGACTGGATCGAGGGTGATGGTCTCATTCCAATCATCGCCGTAGCCGGAGTCAGGATCTCCCAGCCAGTAGGCATGGGAATTGAACACACCACGGCTCTGTGGCAGCATTGGATGGTCTCCAGTGGTATCGTCAAGCCTGCTGCCGTTCTCATTCCCATCATCCTCCCACATCGGGTCTAATCCCGAGAAGTCCTCGATGGCAACTAGATTTGGTTGAGCATTCTGAACCTTTGTCTCAAGTTGGAAATCAGTAATCGTATTACCGTAGTTCTGAACCTTGATTTCGATATCGCGCTCGCCTGAAGCATAGCGCAGACCGTTCTCAAGACCGACCCATGGTTCTTCTGCGATTCCAGGGTCGAAGAGGTTCTTCACTGTGGTTTGGAATTTGACATCATCATTGTAGGGGTCAGCGTTATCGAATCCGACTGGGTTGGTCAAAATCGTCTTGATGTAATAGGTTGTATTATCGACGAAATCAGCAGTTAGTGAGACCTCCTCAGTTGCACCTGCTGCCATATTGTTGAAATTCAAAGTCTGACTGACGATTTCCTCGCTGCCGAATTGCACGTCGGTCTTTCTGATCGAGATATTATCGAAAGCGAATCCATCGTAACCAGTGCCCTGACTCGAACCAGGTGGACCAACACTGCCCATCAATCCGCTGCGGAAGCGGAAGCGGATGTCAATTACTTCGCCCGCATAGCGAGTCAGATCGATTGCGAAATCACCTGAGTAATCAGCCCAGCCGGTCGTGGTGCTTTGGTAGAAATTATTATTGTAGGTATTGTATTCAGGATCGTAACCCAATTGGAAGAGTCTGAAGTAGCGCTCGTTATCCCAGCCTCCACTGAAGAAGACCTGCTCCCAACCGTTGCCGTCGCTCCAGACCTCGATACCACAGGAGTCCTCGTAAAGCCAGCGTTCGACGACAGCGTATTGCTCAGCGAGATAGAGCTCGAAGAAGGCTGTGGTACAGAGCAGGTCGAGGTCCAGATAAGCAGCATCCGAGTCCGTCAGATCGACATTCTCGATGATGAATGCCTCATCCACATTGTTGTAATAGCCCGATTGGTTGTCGTCACCTTCGTGATCAACCCCCGCCCACATGTAATTGGTCGGGTTGGCATCTGCCTCCCACCAATCATCAGTTGCGCTGCCATTCGCATCGACCGAAGCATTCGATTCGACGTGCCAGGAAGAGGAACTCGGGCCATATTCTCCAGTATAAGAGTGTAGAGAAAGTGAACAAGTTGGACAATTGGTATTGACAACCGTACCATCGAAGTCATTCGAGTAGACCAGAGTGTCAATTCCTCCGACGACCTCCTTGACTTCGAGATCGACATCGATCGACCCCGAAATCGGATTCAATCCGGTATTCTTGACCGTGAGATTCACCCAGCGAGTGCCCTCACCCAGACGAGCCTGCCCAGTAGCAGGATCATAGGAAGCTGGGGCAATCGAAACCTCGGTGATTCCCATGTCCTCGTTGTCCAAAGACAGAACCGAGAGGAAATCACCAGCGCCAGCCCAGCCTTGAGTATCAAGCCACATGGCGCTGTTGGCGAAACGGTAGGCGCGGTCACTCTGTCCGATTGCGATTTCGAGAGCGCTGTCCTCGCCACCTGCGAGTTGTCCGGGCACCGCCATGGTCGGGCGGCGTCCAACATTGAAGGAGAGAGAAGACAGGTATCCCGTGCCCGAGGGATTGGCAAGGATGATCTCGACTGTGTTGATCTCACGAAGATTGTCCAGCAGCAAGAATGTCTGGTTCTGCGCGCTCGAGTCCTGTACTCTCGTGAGAGTGACCTCAGTCGGTACGAAGAAGTCCATGTTACCGTCGCGATTGACATCGGCGATGGCAATTGAAGCTCCGAGGTAATCACCGAGTTCTACGTAATTCTGGGTATTCCAGGAATTGCCATTCTTGGTCGCATAGGAGATGTTACCTGTGATACCGTCGACGGCAGCGATCAGATCGATTTCACCGTCGTCATCGGTATCAGAGATGTCGATGCCGTAGAGAGGGAAGTTGTGCTCGGCATCGAGTTTGAAATTGTGAACACCCTGAGCGGTGGCATCCAGAGGATTAGGGAATTGGCCGAGGATGCAGTCGTATTCGAGAACAGTCATGTTGTCGTAGTGGCCCTGCGAGTAACCAACTCCGGGGTTGTACGGAGGCGTTCGCAGAAGCCAGATATCAAGATCCACACAATCTCCCGGAAAGCCTATTCCTCCAACGTTCTCGCCCCAATGGCCGAGCATGACATCGGTGTACTGTCCATTCGTGAGCGGCACGGCCAGAGTCTGCTGAGCGGTGATCTGTGAGGGATCAGGACCCCTGAAGATCTTCAAAAAATTATTGGTGAATCCACGATCGTGGACGTTCATGACGATATCCGCATCGCCATCCCCATCTATGTCGCCGACAGCCATGTCGCTGAGATATGGATCGTTGATCATGATCGGATCGGCTGAGTCCCACTTGTGGACACGCTCTTGGCAGTCGCCCCAGAGTATAGTCAGGTTGCCGGGAACGTGCGGGCCGCCGACGAAGCGGATGTTCTGTTGGTAGTAGACCAGGTCGTTCGTGCCATCGCCATTGACATCGGCGATTTCAATCCTGACACCGTCTGCAGTATCGCGGAATCCAGCACGGTGTGAATCGTTATTTGAGATGAAAACATCCTGTCTGTCTTTGAAGCCGCCATTTCCATCGTTGTAGAGGACCGAAATGAAGTGGCCCATCGAACTCGCTGCGGCGATATCGTTGTCCCCGTCACAGTCGAGATCGCCGATTGAGATGTAGGCTGGATCTCGTTGCACAGCGTATTGAGTGATTCCGGATGCAGACACCGCTGGAATCAGTGAGAGCATCGGTGAGCTGAGCATGATCATGACTAGAAGAATTGCCAATCTTCCGTCGCGAGCATTCGAATTGACATTCTTAAGCGAGGCTAACATGGCTCGTCCGAAATTCAGTCGATTCTTATGTGTTGGCCTGCTCTGACACACACAACTCCTTAGGAGTTGAAGCAATATGATGCAAAAAACTCAGCGTGCTTCAAGCCAACTCGGGTTCGGTGCGTACTGGGTTTCAAGTCCACCATGAATTCGCTCCAGCCTGCCAAGCAACCAGAGTCGATCGAGGAATATCTTCAGATCGATTCCCGTGCGATTGATGCGCTCGCCGAGGAGCGCCTCGATCGATCCTATCGGGAGTGATGTATGGCCGTGTTCACGGACCACGAGGGTGAGAACCAACTGGATCCAAGCCTCGGCCATCGGATCGCCCGAGATATTGTCGGACAGTGGTTCGAGAGGTTCGTCGAGTTCATCGAGGAAGAGGCTGATCTCGGCGAGATCAGGTTCGGTTCGAGAGGGCGTGCCGAGACGCTCCATTCCCGCGTCGACATCGAGCTCGCCGATGGTGCGGACGACCGAGGGTAGACGGCTTGGATCCGGCGGTGGTCCAGGCAGCACAGGCACCTGTCGCTCAGGCTCAGATTCCTCTCTCGATGACAGATTGATTCTTGATACTGGATGCGTATATCCGATGTCTCCATCCAGCCCAATCCTCTCACGATAGAGTTCGACCCACGATGCCGGCCCTTGAATCACGATTTCGACATCGTGGTCGTTGGAACGGAAGCTGAATCGGATGTTCCCCTCGTCGCTCATCAACTCACCCGTTGCGTCACTCGATTTGAACCTCAGGCTGCCGCAAGTTTGCGCAGAACCGCCTGCAGAATGCCACCGTGACGGTAGTAATCGACCTCTACTGGCGTGTCGAGACGGACCTTCGCTTGGAATTCGGTCACTTCGCCGCTCGGCTTGGTCGCCGTGACTTGGATGGTAGCGAGTGGTTCGAGGTCGGAGTGAGCTGGGATGTTGAAACTCTCCGTGCCGTCAAGGCCCAGCGAGTCAGCACTCTCGCCGGTCAGGAATGTCAGTGGAAGGACTCCCATTCCGACGAGGTTCGAGCGATGGATGCGCTCGAATGAGGTCACTATCACAGCCTTGACACCGAGGAGGAGGGTTCCTTTCGCCGCCCAATCGCGGCTGCTGCCGGTGCCGTACTCGGTGCCGGCGAGGACGACGAGTGGAGTACCGGTTGCTTGGTAGCGCATACTGGCTTCGTAGACCGATGTGACTTCGCCGCTGGGGAAATGAGTGGTGAATCCGCCTTCTGTTCCAGGGGCTATCTGATTGCGGATCCGAACGTTGGCAAAAGTCCCCCGCAGCATCACTTCGTGGTTGCCGCGGCGGCTTCCGAAGGAGTTGAAATCACGCGCTTCAACACCTTTCGAAATGAGGTACTGGCCAGCCTCGCCGTGGTGAGGGAAGGCGCCTGCTGGACTGATGTGATCGGTGGTGACGGAATCACCGAATTTGACCAAGACACGTGCGCCTTCGATCGCCTCGATCGGTGAGGGTGTCGCTTCTATGTCTTCGAGGAAAGATGGCAGTCGGATGTAGGTCGAATCCTCTGCCCATGGGTAAAGCGCGCTCGCTTCGCTGGCGATGGCGTCCCAGCGCGGTTCCTCGAGGATATCGGAGTAGCGATCCTTGAACATCTGTGGATTGATGGCCGCGCTCATTGTGGTGCGGATCTCCTCATCGCTCGGCCAGATGTCGGCGAGCATGACCGGCTCACCGCTTGGGCTGTGGCCGATTGGGTCCGATTCGAAATCGATGTCGAGGGTTCCCGCGAGCGCATAAGCGACGACGAGGGGCGGGCTGGCGAGATAATTCGCCTTGACCATCTGATGGATGCGCCCCTCGAAGTTACGGTTGCCCGAGAGAACGCTGCAGACCACGAGATCGGCCTCGTCGACCGCCGCGGCGATGGCAGGATCCAGAGGTCCCGAATTACCGATGCAAGTGGTGCAACCATAGCCGACGACGCTGAATCCAAGTGCGTCGAGATCCTTCGTCAAATCAGCCGCGTCGAAGTATTCGGTGACGACTCGGGAACCTGGAGCCAGACTCGGTTTCACCCAAGGTGCGATCGACAGACCCGCTGCCCTCGCATTCCGAGACAGAAGCCCAGCCGCGATCATCACGCTCGGGTTGCTGGTATTCGTGCAACTGGTGATCGCTGCAATCACAATATCTCCGTGGTTCAGGTCAACACCCTTTCCAGCGATCTCAGCCGAGGCGTCGTTGCGCGCCGGATCTACTCCGTGACCGTGATGACCGACCGGCGCGTTCAGAGTCTCGCGCCAATGCGTCTTCATCGCAGTCAGATCGACCCTGTCCTGCGGGCGCTTCGGACCAGCGAGTGCGGGCTCTACGGTGCCGAGGTCAAGCGAGAGGTTGGAGGTGAACTTCGGAGTCGGAGTTTCAGCCATGAGGAAGAGTCCCTGTGCGCTCAGATAGCGCTTCACATCCTCGACGTGCGACTCATCTCGACCAGACAATCGCATGTATTCCAACGTCGTCTCATCGACGGGGAAGAAGCCACACGTCGCCCCATATTCGGGAGACATATTGGCAATGGTGGCACGGTCCGGTAGACTCAGGTTCGCAAGGCCAGTACCGTGGAACTCGACGAACTGCCCCACGACCCCATGAGCACGGAGCATCTGCACTATTCTGAGGGTCATGTCAGTTGCCGTCACACCGGGTCGCAGTGAGCCAGTCAACTCGAATCCTGTGACCTCGGGAAGAAGCATGTAAATCGGTTGTCCGAGCATCACGGCTTCGGCCTCTATTCCGCCTACTCCCCAGCCGAGAACGCCCAGGCCATTGATCATCGTCGTATGGCTGTCGGTGCCGACGAGCGTGTCGGGCAGCCAGACGCCGTCATCCTCACGCGCCACGCTCGCGATCCATTCCAGATTCACTTGATGAACGATGCCACGACCGGGAGGGACAGCGCGGAAATTGTCAAGGCTCTGCTGTCCCCACTTGAGGAATTGATAGCGCTCGAGATTGCGCTCGTATTCAATTTCCAGATTGCGCTCGCGGGCATTGGGGAAGAGTCCCGATACGTCGACCTGAACCGAGTGATCGATGACCAGATCGACCGGGACCTGTGGATTCACCTTCTCGGGGTCGCCGCCCAGATTGACCATCGCGTTGCGCAGCGCCGCGATGTCGACAACAGCAGGAACTCCAGTGAAATCCTGCAGCAGAACCCGACTAGGACTGAAAGGGATCTCTTTGCGAGTCATGGTCGGCGACCAAGCGGCGATTCGCTCGACATCAGCAGCGGTGATGAGGAACCCATCGCACTTGCGCAGAGCAGCCTCGAGCAGCAGTCGAATGGTGAATGGCAGCTCTGCCAGTGAGCAGATTCCAGCTTCTTCGAGAACCGCCAACGAATGAAAAGAAGCGGTTGAGCCATCGTGTTTCACGAATGTCGCTAGCGAATCGAAGGCACTGTCCGCAACCATATCCAATCACCCGTGTGAAGAAACGGCGCGACGGCCCTCCATGAAGGTGACTCAGTGAATTGGTGAGTGGACTTGAGGTAAATCAGCTTCTGACGACACTGATCAGGCGAACATCCTGAGATGGTTTGTCGCCGCCTAAGGCGGTCGCGACCTCGCTGATCGCATCGACGACATCCTGCCCCGAAATCACCTGTCCATAGACCGTATGGCAGGCGTTGCCTTGAGCCGCGCAATCCTTACCCTCATTCCAGTCGAGGTGGCTTGGAGTCGAATCAGAGGGGACGAGATAGAACTGGCTGCCATCGGTATTCAATCCAGAATGTGCGGCGGCGAGGGCGCCAGGTACGTGCTTGAGACCATTGGTGTGTTCTCCGGGAACTGCCCAATCCTTGAGTGGGCAAGTCTCTGCCGTGTATTGTTGATTGTTACTGTCGTGGGTCTGGCCATTGCAATATCCATACCATACGCCAGAATAGCCACCACTGCCGCTCTGCATCTCGATGTCACCCCCTTGCACCATGAATCCGTCGATCACCCTGTGGAAGATGGTGAAATCATACTTGGATTCATCGACCAGAGAGAGGAAACTCTCGACGTGCTTCGGAGCAGCATCCTGATACAATTCGATGATTATCGTTCCTTCGACTCGTGTGTTCGGGTCGCTTGGGTGGACATAGGACACCTCCATCGTCACGAATGGATTCGTCGATTCACGCTCGAGAACTTCTCCAGCATACTTGAAGGCGATCAGGAAAGCGATCATCGACGCCATAATCACCACGACACCCAGAGGTGTCGGATTGCCATCGTCGAAGAACTGCCAACTCTTCCCCAGAGAAATCGATTCTTCATCCATCATCGATATGAGTTTGTTCATGCTTCGACGGACGTCCTTGTTATTGGAATCCAGTTTCAGTGCCTTTTGGTAATTCTTGAGGGCTCGCTGCCAATGGCGTCGTCGAGCGCCAATCTCGATTTCGCCCATGGCGATTTGAGCTTCGGCTGCTAAAGCGAGCACCCTTGCTCTGTAGTGATTACTTTCTGCAGCAGCATCCCAAGCAGTAGAACGAAGAATCTCCAAAGCATTCTCAGGATTACCAGAATTAATCGCGTTCTCGGCCTCTTTGAGGGCGGCTATCAGCTCACTTGGCACTGGGGGCATACGCCGCCCGAGCAGGCACCCCTTGAAAACCGCAACGGCTGTCGATTCCTCGCTACGCGAGGGATTTGGGAATGGCAACGGCTAAGACCAGATTTCACTCGGAACACGTTGCACAAGGACTCCGGTCGTGCGCCAAGGACCCCGGGAGACACCGAAAAGGATGACTCGTATCATCAATGATTTCACACTCAACATCGCCACAGCCAACGGTACAGGTTCGCAGTCATCGAACCTGATTCTGTTGCATTCCATGTTCGAAATGGGAGTGAACGTCAGTGGGAAGAACCTCTTCCCAAGCAACATCTCGGGTCTTCCGACTTGGTTCATCATCCGGGCAAGTGACGCTGGATATCAAGCACCAGGTGACGTGACACACATTCAGGTAGTCATGAACAAAGATACTTGGTTCGCCGACGTCGAGAAAGTCGAGGCTGGGGCCTGCATCATCTACAACGAGGATGTCAAACTACCAGTCGAGCGCGACGATTGCATCGTTCTCGGAATGCCGATGACGAAGATGGCTCGCGCCATCAATCCGAAACTCGCGCGCCTGATTTCGAATATGTACTACGTCGGCGGCCTCGCCGAGGTTCTCGGCTTGGACGACGAAGCGATTCATGCCGCTGTCGCACAGCAATTCAAAGGTAAGGAAAGAGCGATTGAACTCAATATTCGAGCCATCGAAGAGGGGCGTGCGCACGCGCGCGAGAACTGGGAATGCGACATCGGTCATCGTATCGAAGCGCGCGAGAAGAACCCGAACACATACCTCATCGAAGGCAATGAAGCGACGGCTCTCGGCTCCATCTTCGGTGGCGTCAACATGCTTTCGTGGTATCCTATCACACCATCATCAAGCTTGGCTGAAAGCATCATCGATTGGCTCCCCAGATTGCGAACCGCCGAAGATGGTGGCGCCACCTGCGCTGTCATCCAAGCCGAAGATGAACTAGCTGCTGCTGGCATGGTGATCGGCGCTGGCTGGGCTGGCGGCCGAGGAATGACCTGCACCAGTGGCCCGGGAATCTCCCTGATGTCCGAATTCGTCGGACTCGCTTACTTCGCCGAGATTCCGGGAGTGATCTGGGATGTCAATCGCGTCGGGCCATCAACGGGACTGCCGACGCGCACCCAGCAAGGTGACCTGTCGATGCTCTACGAAGCCAGCCACGGAGACACGCAACACATCATCCTCATCCCTGGAACTGTCGAGGAATGCTTCGAATTCGGCTGGAAGGCATTCGATGTCGCCGAGCGCTTCCAAACCGTTGTCTTCGGCTTCGGCGATCTCGACCTCGGCATGAATCGCTGGTCAACTGCTGGCTTCGATTACCCCGACCAAGCGTTGGACCGCGGGAAGGTGATTCGCACTCAGGAAGAACTCGACGCGGTCGAGAACTTCGGCCGCTACCGAGATGTCGACGGCGACGGCATCACCTATCGCACCCTGCCCGGCAGCGGTCTCGAACCGCTTCTCTACCGTGGCTCAGGCCACGATGAGGACGGCATCTATTCCGAAGATCCCGTCGTCTACCAAGCCACCGTTTCGCGCCTGAAACGGAAGATCGACGGCGCCCGCGACCTGCTTCCGGCGCCGATCATCCGAGCCGAAACCGATAAGCAGGTTGGCATCATCTACTACGGTTCGATGGAGAACACGATTACGGAGATCGATGACATCCTCGAATCAACGGGACTCTCGGTCAGCACCTGCAGAGTCCGAGCATTACCCTACCACTCAGACGTCGAGGCATTCATGGCAGAGCACGACCGAGTCATCGTCCTCGAGGTCAACCGCGACGGACAACTCTACGGAATCCTGCGCAAGGAACTGCCGGTCGAACTCCTGCCCAAGATGCACAGCGTCGCCTTCAGCGATGGCATCCCGCCACGCGCCCGTGTGTACGCGGAAATGGTCCTCGAAACTCTCGAACACGCAAAGGAGGTGAGTGCATGAGCATGCGACCAATCCAACTCAATGTCATCGACTTGCCCAAGACCGATTACACCGGAGGCAAGTCCTCACTCTGCCCCGGCTGTGGCCATGACCAAATTTCCAATGTCATCATACAAGCCGCCTGGGATAACGGCATCCCTCCCGAAACCATAGCCAAGATGTCCGGAATCGGCTGCTCCTCCAAAACCCCAGCTTATTTCCTCTCCAAGAGCCACGGATTCAACACCGTTCACGGCAGAATGCCATCGGTCACAACTGGGGCTAACATGGTCAACAGAGACCTCGCTTTCATCGGGGTGTCAGGTGACGGCGACACAGCGTCGATCGGCATCGGTCAGTTCGTCCACGCTATCCGCCGCAACCTGAACATGGTCTACATAATCGAGAACAATGGAGTCTACGGCTTGACCAAGGGACAGTATTCAGCGACCGTGGAGATGGGGTCGAGGAAGAAGAAGGGGGAGCCAAACGAGAACCCTCCAATCGATCTTTGCAAGATGGCTATCAACCTTGGCTGCGGATTTGTCGCAAGATCATTCTCTGGAAGCAAGAAACAGCTGACTGCGCTGATACGCGCCGCCCTGTCATACAAGGGAATGGCCGTCATTGACGTCATCTCGCCCTGTGTCACCTTCGCCAACAACGACGATTTCTACAAGTCTTATCATTATGTCAAGGCGAACGACGAGGAACTCCATGCTGTCGATTACATTCCACACTTCACGCCGCTCGAGGAGGTCGAGATTCCCGGAGGTCAGTATCAGGATGTCAAACTCTTCGATGGCTCGACTCTGCGTCTTGCGACCATCGAAGACAAACATGACCACAGCGATGTCGTCGCTGCTCTGTCAGTGATTCACGAGGCAGAGAGCAGCGGCAAACATGTTACTGGGCTTCTGTTCTATAATCCAGAGATGAAAACCGCCGACGAGCAACTAGGGCTGACCGAGAAACCGCTCGTCGATCTGGATGAGGCTCAATTGCGACCGAGCGAGGCCGCGCTGGCCGAACTCAACGCTTCTTTCCGCGCTTGAGCACCTGAAGGCGAGGATTGGTAGTCCCTCCCGGATTCGAACCAGGGTCATGGGATCCAGAACCCCACATGATGGACCACTACACTAAGGGACTAGCGAGTCGGCGAGATGGGGCCGCTATTTCAACAGAACCGCTCGACCCAATAGTTGCCGCCATGCGAGAATAAGTCGCGGAAGGCTGAGTCTGCAGATACATCGCCGAGGTCATTTTCAATCAATTCCAGACCACGGCGAATGAGCCGAGTTGAAAGAAGTGAGAAATTGATCAGAATAATTGTCTGCTCTAGTGATTCATAGAAATCAGAACGAGAATAAATGAAATCACGACGCAGTCGTCTAGATGAGTGAATTCGGTCGTCTGAGGCTGAATAAAATCGCTAGAGCACGCGCATGAGGATCTTGGAGACCCAAGTTATCATGATGATGACCATGAACCAAGCCAGTGCGTAACGGGCGATTGGTTTGGTTTCTTTCTTTGGTGGAAAGGGGTCGATTCCGGCCTCGATCGCCTCGGCGAACAGGGCGAGTTCCTCCTCGATGGTCTCTGGGTCGCGCACACTCACACCTCAAGTTTCGGCAGTTGGATTCCAGCCGGAGACGTATTCCTCTTCCATCACTGCGAAATCAGCCTCGGTACCAGCGAGGTCGACGCTGAGGCTGGCATAATTTTCGTCGATTCGCCCATGGTTGCTCGACTTCGGAATTGTAATCGCGCCGGTATCGTAAACCCACTTGATGGCGGCCTGTGCAGGTGTGCAGCCCACCGATTCAGCGATTGCGACGAGCCGCTCGTCTGAGATTTTATCGCCTCGTGCGAGCGGTGAGTAAGCCATGGGAACAGCGCCAATCGCTTCAGTCGCGGCGTGCAGAGCGGGGCGCTGCAACCAAGGATGAATCTCGATCTGGTTGACCGAGGGCATGATGGTCGCATAGGAGCGCATCGCATCGAGATGGTGAGCTCCGTAATTGCTGACGCCTATGGCTCTGGTCCATCCCCGCGCCAGACATTCTTCCATCCCACGCCAGACATCCGCACGCGTATCGATATCCTCGGGTGGCGCGTGGACGAGATAGAGGTCCATCCTGTCGAGTCCAAGATTATCGAGACTCTTCCGGCAGTGCTGAATCGTCTCGTCATAACTTACTGCATCCATACGACGTAATTTGGTGACTACGAATAATTCATCACGCTCAACCCCACTCTCCCGAATCGCCTCGCCCGTCTCGCTCTCATTCGAGTAGGCCCTCGCCGTGTCGATAAGCCGGTAACCCGAGTTGATCGCGTGCAGAATCGCTCCCTTGCATTGACCACCTTCGGCCAATTGCCAGACGCCGAGGCCGAAGCGTGGCATCTCAATCTGGTGTAGTCGCTCACCGCTTTCGACCGAGGTGTGGCCGATGGTGATGGTCTCATGCATACGGCGTCGTCGCGAGGGCGGGATTTGAAGGCATTTGTTCGGGGCTGCCTTGAAGACTCAGACCCTTTCGAGCGGTTCATGGCTGAGTTGCCAGAGGGCGTCGAACTACCCACAGCCAGCATCGCGACCCCACGCCCTTCCGCAGCAGCCGTTCTGAGTCGTGAAACCCATAATGGTCTTGAGATTCTGCTCTGTCACCGAGTTGCCGAGGTACCCGCGTTCCCGGACTTCTGGGCCTTTCCTGGCGGCGGCGTCAGTCGGGTTGACCGCACCGCTGCCAATGCTCATCCGAAATGGTTCGCGGGGCGGCAGGACCGCGTCTCGCTGATTACTCTGCTGCGCGAGATGGTCGAGGAAATCGGCATTGCACCCGATGGTTCCGGAGGCTTTCTCGAGGTATCGAGTGACGTTCGTGATGCAGTCAATTCTGACAAGGCTGCTTGGGCTCGCCTCGCTGCGGAGGGCAGCCTTGCAGTAAAGCGTTTTGAGGCTGAGGTGATCAGCGAGCGCACGACTCCGCCACTGGCTCCCGTGCGCTTCGACAATCGCTTCTATCACGTCGCTTTGGGGGCTTCGAAGGTCGAGCCGAGTTTCCCTTCTGGTAGGTCGGAATTCGATGGATTCCGATGGTGGAAGCCAGCCGATCTGCTCGCTTCTTGGCTGGCTCACGAAGTTCGCTTGCCTCCTCCGCAGGTCACCCTCATTCGGGACATCACCGACTCGGGTTTCGAGGTGCTCGCAGCCGACCCTCCCTCTGGATACCACATCATCGAGTTCGCGCCCGGAGTAGAATGTGTACCATTGCCTACAGCGACCTTACCTCCTGCGACTCACACGAATTGCTACGTTCTCGGCGTCGCCGGCGGTCAACGCGTCATTGTCGACGCAGCCGCCAAATCACCTGAGGCATTGGCGATTCTGGCGGCGAAAGTTGAGGAAATCGAAGGGACTGGAAGCACCATAATCGCCACCGTTTTCACTCATCGTCACCCCGACCATATCGGCGACCTGTCGGCCATTTCCAAACTCTACCAAGCGCCGATATGGGCTAGCGCTGAGACTCACGAGCTAATCCCGCCGTGTGATACCGACAGCAACATCTCAGACGGCGACACATTCACCCTCGATGGCCCCGCAGGTTTGGTGACTTGGACGGTCCTTGAGACACCCGGCCATTGCCCTGGACACATCTGTCTGGCCAGCCAAGCCGGAATAATCAGCGGCGACAATGCAGTCGTTGTGGGTACCATTCTGGTGCCTTCAGGGGAGGGCGACATGAACGCATATCTCGACGGACTCGAACGCCTTCGCGCCCTCGATTCACCCCTCCTCTTCCCGGGCCACGGCCCGATGGCAGCAAACCCGAATCGTCTGCTCACACACTATATCAAACACCGAAGAGCACGCCACGCACGCGTCCTCGCTGCGGTTGAAGAAGGACTGAGCGATGTCGAATCAATCGCTGAATCGGCGTACCGAGACACCCCCCAAGCACATCCGATGCTGGCGATCGACCAAACCCTCTCTCACCTCTACGCACTGGCGCAGTCCGGCGAAGTCGTTACCGATAACGACATATTCAGAAAGGCCTGAAAGACCTCGAAGAACTCGAGCGCGCACCCGCTATTGGCGCAAGACCAAGCGCTGTCCCATCGGAGTGATACTGCTTGTTCTGCTAATCATAGTGCTAGTTATGGCTCGGGTCGATGCCAGAATGCCCATCCAGGTGGGGTCGGGTGGAGGGATGTACGGACCCGGGCAGGGGATGTACGGACAGGGGTACTACGGTGGACCTTGGTACTGGAGGCCATGGTTCCACCGCAGACGCACTCATTTCCACCGCAGAAGGAGCAGGAGTAGCAGAGTTAGCAGGAGCTCTGGTGGCTCTCGGCGCTCATCT
>DAHR01000010.1:0-4695 GCA_002498525.1 Euryarchaeota archaeon UBA58 | reverse complement strand
TGGCTCTCGGCGCTCATCTGGTGGTGGTCGGCGAAGTTCTGGTGGCGGTCGGCGAGGCCGGTGAATAACAGCCCTTCTCCGAAGGTCTGAAATCAAAGTCGAAGCATTGCTCGACCAAGATGCACCCAGACTGGCAGGTCGTTCCTCAATTCGAGGGCGCTTCAAGCGAGGAAATCCATGTTCCCGCGGCAGATGGTGTTACCGTTCGCGTCCTACGCTGGACTCCACTCGATGCGGTTGCTGCGCAGTCGCGTACTCTGGTGATGATTCCCGGCTGGAATTCGGTCATCGAAGGTTGGCTGCCGATCTTGTCTGAATGGGTCAAGCAACGACCTATCATCAGCATCGAGACACGTGAGAAGGACAGTTGTGTGATCGATGGAGAAATTGACAAATCGACTTTCTCAATGCCGAATCTCTACGGCGACATCTGTCTCGCTCTGAGAAATCTCGGCATCGACTCGACAAAATGCGACGCATTCGGCTCATCACTCGGAGCGACTCTGCTGCTCGAGGGATTGCGAGATGGAGCACTCGAGTTTCGCTCGCTCACCGTTCTTTCGCCGAACCTCGCTTTCCCAGCCCCGCTGTGGGCGAAAATCATGATGCCGTCGCCCGTTTTCGTTTACGCGCCATTGGTTCGCTTCGTCATCTGGTATCTCGACAAACGACTGGAAGAGGAGGGTCAGCGAATCCGTTATCGCCGCACCTTGCTCGCAGCCCACATTCCCCGCCTACGCCTCTGTACGCTCGTCTTCTCGAAGTTCAAAATGGACCTCGACTTCACCGAGATTATGCTTCCAATCGGCATACTGCGCGCCTCTTCCGACACTCTGCACGACCATGGCGACGCCGGCGTTCTCGACGCCGCCCTGCCCAACAGCACGCTGATCGAGATCGAAAGCAATCAATTCGCCCACGAACCCGAAGCGATACCACTCCTCGAAGCCTTCCAATCATCCATCCACTCCTGAGATTGAATAGAGAGGAGGCTTCGAATCATCACGGCTACCTCGCCGAAACTCCCCCCTACCATTCTGTTATCTTGCCGTGACGACCACCACTCCACTACCTCGATAGCTGTGGTCTTCAAGCGATGGAAATACGCTCGACCGCGTTCTCTTTTCGACTGAGCGAGAGCGGATTGAATCGCCGTCTTCGGCGGTCTAGATGAGCGCTCTCGACCGTCTGAGGCAAGGCTGAGAACGCGGTCGAGAGTTGGTGGGCCCGCCAGGATTTGAACCTGGGTCTGTGCACCCCGAATGCACAAGTATAGCCAAGCTAACCCACGGGCCCTTGTGTTTGTTCAGTCGCGATTCAGTCAAGAGGATTACCCTAGCTAAAACACCGTTCAAGCTAACGAAGTGAATGGATCGTCAGCACCCCAAG
Source organism: Euryarchaeota archaeon UBA58 (assembly GCA_002498525.1). Lineage (GTDB taxonomy): Archaea > Thermoplasmatota > Poseidoniia > Poseidoniales > Thalassarchaeaceae > MGIIb-O1. Next base: position 3,306 of record DAHR01000010.1, on the reverse strand, counting down.
GGTCTACGGGCCCGACGCCGAAACTACCGAGTCGATCGTAGAGATTCTCGATGATCGCGTAGGGCCAATCGGGGTTGTCCGGACCGTAGCGCTCGGTCATTCTCCCGCCTTCGCCGCCGTGGAAATGGAGCGGGACTTCGAGGCGGCGAAGCATTCCATCGCTGAATCTGCCCATGGCGAAGAGATGCTCTGAGCCATTCTGACCGAGGATTCGGTCGGGCACCGAATCCTCGTCGACAGGAGCCTGCTCACAGGCTTCGACGATGGTATCGACGAACTCATCGAAAGCAGCGTCGAGGCCGCCCTCGTGGGCGATCGCCTCGAGCGATGCCATCACACCGAGAGGATCCAGCTCACCGGTGAGAATCTGCAGCCAGGTGTGATGCGAGAGACACTGGAATATCCGCGGGTCGGCGGCCACATGCCGCCATTGTGCGAAGGGGCCTCTACTGCGGTCGCCGGGCTCAGGCAACAAGCCGTATTCGATGAAGGCGTCCTTGAGACCACCGAGCCTCGTGGGGTCCATCGCGATATGTGCATTGGCGAGGGTCTCCTCGGTCAGCATCCACCAATCGATACCCTCGCGCGCGGTCGAAATCGAATCGTGGAATTCATCATAATCGCCGTACGATGGAGGCATTGAGCCAGTCTGAGCATGAGTGCGCAGAGTGTGAGCGGTGATACCGGAGTCGACTCTGTGGTGGAAATATTCGTGATCGAAACCAAACAGAAAAGCCAGGTCAAGAGCAAGCATCTCGATGTCTTCCATGCCTTTCGCATTCATCCGATTGGCGATTTCAGCAGCCAGATTAGCGAGAGCGTCTGCATTGCAATGAATGCCCCAATCCAGATCGACGCTGGGCTCGCCGGCAGCGCGGTCGAACATCGGTTTGTACCAGAAGCTGTGGAGTCCGATATCGGCCTCACCCATGGTCGTCGGGCCGTGGACGAATGGCTTGCCCTCGTCCATTCGCAGGCCTCCCATGCCGCTCATGGCCTCCGAGCCTGCGCCACTGCCTATCAAGCGATTGTCTGATGAAGGGGGGCGCTTGCGTGGAGGTTGAGAGCCATGCGCGACCAGTCCTCCTCATTCGATGTCGCGCGTATGGTGACAGAGTTGCGCTCGATGCTTGGCTCTCGCGCACGCAAAGCGTATCAGCCGCACTATGAACAGGTAGTTCTGCGACTGAACCCGAAGGGAGAACCATCCACGGATCTTGTGATCGTCAGAGGAAAACGCATCTATCTGTCAAGGCGCGATAGGCCGATGCCGTCGAACCCATCTCAATTCTCGATGTTCCTTAGGAAGCATCTGGCCAATTCGCGCTTGGTCGAAGTCGAACAGGTCGGCTTCGACAGAGTAATCATCCTGACTTTCGAGCACGGAGGTGGCCGTCTGAAGTTGGTCATCGAGTTGTTCAGGGACGGGAACGTGATTCTGCTCGATGCTGAAGGAGTCATCATGCAGCCGTTGACTCATGCGAAGTACGCGAGTCGTTCTCTGAAGCGAGGTGAGGTGTATGTTCCACCGCCGGCGACCGTCGATCCTCGCGAGTTGAGTCGCTCGGGCTTGGACGAGTTGTTGGATGCCTCGGACAGCGATCTGATTCGGACGCTTGCTGCTCGGGTCAATCTCGGGCGGATCTATGGAAATGCTGTCTGTGCCGCTGCCGGACTCGACCTGAAACTGGCCGCGGCCGAGCTCGATGACGGTCAGCGAATGGCTCTAAGTGACTCGATGGCACGCCTGTTGAGCGAATTGTTGCAAGGGAATGGAGCTTACATCTGGTTTTCCGATTCTGAGGGCTTGAGCGCTTGGCATGAGGCTGGCGACAATCCTCTCGCGCTCGATTCGGCGAGCGCGGGAATCGATGAGTTCTCGCCGATTATCCTGCCGTTCAAGGATGAAGAATTAGCTGTCGGCATCGATAGCCTGTGCGCTGCCTTCGATGCCGTCTTCGGCGCCCACGATGCGATCGCTTACATCCGCCGCGAAGAGGAGAAACTCGTCGCCGCAGGAACCGATGAGGCTGAACAGAGCGCGAAATTGACGCGCCGAGCCGACCAACAGCGCTCAGCCATCGAGCGCTTCGAGACACAAGCAGCATTGACTCAGGAATTGGCCAAATCTGTGCAGGATAACTGGACTCACGTAGATGACCTTCTGAGCCAAGTCAATGGATTCATCGAATCCGACAGTTGGCAATCTTTGGAAGCCAAATCTGGCGAAATAATCTGGATTGACGGAGTCGACGCTGCAAAACGAACGATTCGCGCCCGACTACCGGACGAAGACGAGGAGCCGGGCGCCAGCGTCACCCTGCACATCGAAGCAACCGTTCACCAGAACGCGCAGCGATATTTCGAGCAAGCCCGCACTCTCAAAGACAAGGCGAAGGGGGCGCGAGTTGCTCTAAAAAAAACAGAGTCTGCTGCGGCTAAACGAGCGGCTCAGCATGAGAAGGATGCTGCGGCGGGTCGGGTGCGAGCGGCGAAGCGAAGCCGTCGATTCTGGTTCGAGAAGCACCGCTGGGGAGTTCTATCCGATGGGCGACTCTTCGTCGGCGGGCGCGATGCCAAAGGCAATGACACCATCTATAGGAAATTCCTCAAATCCACCGACCTCTACTTCCACGCGGACCTGCACGGTGCTCCATCCTGTTCTCTGCGTCTGCGCGACGGCCTTGTGATCGATACCGAGCAATCGGGCTTCCGCCCAGAAGGCGTCGCCGCATTGAGAATCGCTCAGGAGATGGAGAGTGAGGTCGAAGATGCCAAGGATCTGGCTTCTGAGATCTGTGAAGAAGGCGCGCAGTTGGCCGTCTGCTGGTCACGTGCCTGGGGATCTGGCGGGGCGGCTGCAACCGCCTTCCACGCGCGCCCGACACAGGTTTCGAAGAAGACCGAGAGCGGTGAATCACTAGGTCGCGGCTCATTCGTCGTTCGCGGACAGCGCACTTGGTATCGAGACGTGAAGATGGAACTGGCAATCGGTTTCGGAATCGTCAACGGCATCCCGCTGCCGATTCCGGGCACCAGCGCAGGAGTCTCTAATCTGTGCCGGCGTTGGGCTATAATCACCCCCGGCCGCGAGAAAAAGGAGACTATCGCGAACCGAATCGCCAAGGCTACAGGGCTGTCCCAAGACGATGTCCTCTCAGCCCTGCCACCGGGCAATTGCGCCCTCGATGATCACGGTCTTATCAAGCCATGAAAAGCGAAATTCGTCGGAACTCCAAGCGTCAATTGTCAGCGCGTCGGAGCGCCGAGTGATGAATCACGAGGATTTCCATTCCATCGCCGTGA
>DAHR01000002.1:24164-44411 GCA_002498525.1 Euryarchaeota archaeon UBA58 | reverse complement strand
AATTTGACGACGAGGCCATTTCCATCCACTCCACATCAAATCCGGTAGTGGCCGAGTCGCTGTCATCGTCTTGAGTGACTCTGGCAGCGTAGAGAGTTCCTGAACTGAGGTCCCCAACAGTGTCAGCGACGAACTTGAACAATACCGTGTCATAGCCGTCGTCGGAGAGGTAAACGGTTCTTTCATCAGGCATCACCTGTGCATTTTCATGCGAGAATCGGCCCATCGAGAAGTGCTTGATGAAGTCGGGGTCGGTGGTGGCCGAATTCTCGATTTCCATGATGTAACCATAATCGTAGGGGTTAGGGTAGTAGCCAAGATAATCCTCCAACCTCTCTTGGTCGTAGTGGTAATTGTAAGTCTCGTCATTCCAGCTCCGAGTATTGGAGAAGTAGAGTTCCTCGGCTAGAAGCGGCGTCCCCCAGGGGCTCATACTGCCGAAGCAGAGAACCCAACCGCCGTTGACGCTGCTGAGGTCCAGCATCATGCCGCCCAACACATCCCATTCGGCAGATACTGTATTCCATTCGATATCCAATTGGCTGATCCCTGCAGGTCGTTCTTCCCAGGCGGTGTAGAGGTATCCTCGGCTGCCATCGGCGGTCAGAGGTACGAAGGCATTGTAGTCCGGTTTTTGGCTGCTGAAGATTCTATTTCCATCATCGGCGGCGTAGATCCCTCCTGCAACTCCACCTTCAGAGAGGGCGTCACCACTCTGTAGGAGAACCTGATAATCTCCGTAGGAAGTTCGAATGCCATGCCAGATATCCAATTCGCTGCTGGACGATGCTAATTCTGGAACAGAATCCGGAAGGTCATTCCAATCAATTCCATTGATCACTCCGATTGTTGCTTTGTAGTTGTCATCATCTGGATGCATCGCGTTGACGAAGAAATTGCCATTCGCGTCGATGTGCATGCCAGTGACCTCAGCATTAGGTGGAAACATCATGATGCGAGTCATCGATTCGGGTGTTGTCCCTTCATCGCTGCCGTCATTGCCTCCGCCGGTTCCGCCTGAATTCTGCGCTCCTGGAGTATTCTCTTGCGAGTCGAGCCAATCCGCCGTGTCATCGGTTGAGTCGGGTACTTTCGAGACTCCCATGGAGGATCCGCTGGTTGTTATCGTGTGGACAATGGTTCCGCTGGCATCCTTGAGGTAGAGGGTCTCGCCAGCATTGTTCAAGCGCAGTGTACCAACTTCGTTCTCAGCGATTACAGCGTAAGCATTCGCGCCTAGTGTGAAAGCGGTTGAGAGTTGATCGAAGCCGACCCAGGTACTCTGGTCGATCGGATGAACCCAGCCTCCTACATCCTCGAGGGTCCAGCCCTCGAGACTGATATCGGTAGAGCCAAAATTGTACAACTCGACCCATTCGCCATTCGGAAAAATTCCTTGGTCAGAGCCGTCTGGGTTTGGTAGCATCTCGTTGATACAGATGGTCGAGCAACTGGTTGATCGGCTTGAGGATCGACTCGATGCTCGCTCCTCGTCGAGTCCTGTGGTCAGGGCGGGAGCGAGCGACATAGTCACTAGGATAGCCAACACCAAAAACGCTGCAGCCGGTCTTGAGCAAGGGCTCATGGAGCGATGCTGCCAGCGATTATGGGTTGAACCCTTCGCGGGCTCGGGTACACGGCCGGCAAAGCCGGCCGGCCAATTCCTAAGGCCAAATCGAGCAACCTGATTGGGTTGAATTCACTCTTCATTTTCGCTCGCAGCGAGTAGTGAACCAGCCTTCGCAGACCTACCGACAACCATCATCATTCCACCATAAGCAAGGAGGGCGATGCCGACGATATACAGTACTGCGGCGACCATGTCGATAGTGCCAGTGCCTTCTAGTTCACAATCGCCCGAGCCACCGAAATCAGACCAACCCATTGGGCCGAGGTTGTGAAGCACCTTGCACTTGAATATGTCAGCACTGTCGTCGGGGATTTCAGAGAAGGTATGAATCTCGAAGACAGGGTGTGTATCGGTTGAGCCGTCGCTAAAATCAGGATTCATGTTACCAGGTCCTCTCAAATCGAAGTGGAACATAGATACCGACTTTCCGTACATCGCTACATTGGTTACCGGCTCGACCTTGATATCAACATGGGAGCCGAAGTAAACCGGTAAAGCGCCAGGAAGCACATCGACGAAGGTTCCAGAACCGATGAGTTTCGCTTGAATCTGGTGCTGGGCGGGGTCGAGGTCTACAGTGTGAGCTCGCATTGGAATTCCTTTGTATTCCTCCATTTCACCAGGCACGCTCTCGGTAATCGCGTAGCCGACAAGATTGACCTTGAATGACTCATCTGCGCTGGCGATTCCACCAATCGTTCCAGTCACAACCGTGTTGGCGTTGCCGACGTGGTCACTGAGTAGGCCTAGAGTAGAGGCTTCTCGGTGGGGTGCTCGCCAAGGCAAGTGCTCGGTCAAACCGTAAATTTCGTTTTCTGCGCAGTCAAACCCTTCGCCTTCATCGCTGGTGTCAGCCGAGCCGTCTGAATTGAGTTTGAAATCACAAAGACCGTCGCCGTCAGAGTTGAGATAACCCTCCAAGAGACGCTGACCAGTGGTCCCATCCTCAGCGTGTGCACCGGTTCCTGTACTCATCACATAGACCGAAAAGTCACCAGTGCTCATGCCGTTGGGTCGGTCGTCATTCTCCGAGCCATAGTAGGTATCATCAGTTTCAAGGCTGACCCATGAACTCTCTTCGTCAAAAAGACCGACCAAGACGGCATCGCTCCAGCCGTAGAGCCAGTTACTGATCGATTGAGTCGTTATCGCAGTAGCGCCATATTGGAAGGAGAGTAAAGCGCCAATTACCTCCTCGAACATGAAGTCTGAAACCCAACTTCGCAGAGCCGCAGCATCAGATTCTGAGATGCCGTAGAGGCTTGCAACGGCAGCGTCGTTCCAGGGTGCAACCACTCCACCCATCTCCAATCCATCAGCGCCGGTTGGCAGGCTTTCGCCAGAGAGTTCGGCGTACATGAAAATACTTGCGAAGTCTCCGGTTAGCGCATAATCAGAATCGTAGAGTATCTCTCGGACTTTCTCGACGCTGAGAGAAACTTCACCTTCGTAATCGCCGCGGTTGAGTCCAATAGGAATGTAACCGCCGGCGATTGGTTCCTCAGAACCGAATGAGTGTTGCCACCAGCTATCTGCACCCATTGTACCAGTGCCTCCAACCAGTATCATCTCGAACTCAAGTGGAACACCTCCTACCATGTCAATCCATAGACCTGCCCAATCATAGGAAAGACCCAACAATTGAGTCAGTCCAATGCCGTAAGTCACCATTGTTCCGAAGGCGTCACTCTGTGCGCCGAGTAGGAACAACGCGACCCCGTATAGTGGAATTCCCTGGAAGTCTGAAACCGAGAGAATCCCATTATTGGGGCTGGAGCCTTCTGAGCCCCAAAGGATGTTGTTCAGGGCCTCAGGATTAGCAATATCGACACCACTGACCTCCGCTAGACGCTCGCGCAAATCGGTCGCTGTCTCAAGGTCCGCGCCGCCGCCATTTGTGACGAAAGTGGTCCCGGCGAGAGCGTAAACAGCCCAGTCCATGTGTGCGAGAACTACCGGGTCGGTGCTACCGTAACCGAACAGTGCAGCACGGGCCGGAGTAGTCGTCTCACTAGGCTCTCCCATGCCCGCTACAAGCATAGGGCCTATGTCGCAGGTTAGAGCGATGCAAATCCCTGTGGAAGGGTCTACAGCATCGTAGAGGATGCTCTGGGCCGATGCCGCGAAGTCAGGACTCGCATCATCGGCTCCACTCTGCGCGAGCCAGTTGTCATAGGCTCCTTGGAGCACTGCAGCGGGTGCCATGGCGTCAGCAGTTGCCTCATCGTATCCGGCTTGCTGAAGTGCCGCCGATGCCCCAGGTACCATCAGATCAATCTCCTCCGATGCCCAGATGCTGGGTGCCCTGTTTTGCAGGTCGTTGATCAACATCATCTGCGCGTAGCCGGCCTTAGCGAAGATCTCGCCATATTCGATGCCAGTTGCGATACCAGCGATTCGCTGTGTATTCCAAAGAATGTTGATGTTCGAGATTTCTGTTGTGCCCGGTTCGGAAGCGACGTCGTTTCCATCGTCGTCAGTCCAGACACAATCTTCACACCAAGCAAAGGAATCGTACTCAGAATAGGTGATTGTCCCAGCATCAGAGTCGAAATCGAGGATTTCGCGAGTCGTCGTCACATTGTAGATGAACGGACCCATTTTGGTGAATTCCGGCATCGATGCTTCAGCAGAATTCAGCGCATCGGCGTTTGTAATCGAATAGGCGAAGTAGACTCTGTCAGCATGCGAAACCTTCCAGTCATCACCGTAATCGGAGTCTGGGTCATATTCTCCGTCATCGTCCAATCCGTCGTACCCGGATTGGACCACTTCTCCGACACCGGTCTCGACTTGACCTGCCACGAAGGGGGCCAATACGAGGAAGTTCACTCCAATCAGTAGTATTCCGACGATTGTCAGGGTTCTTGCTTTCAACTTTGCATCCATGGCTATCACTCTATGTTGCCACGCACGCGTATGAGAGATAAGCGATTCTATCCAAACAGAGAGGTGAATTCCACCCGTCGACGAATCTGAATTAAAGAATCTTCTCAAGAGACTCTAGAAGAATTCACTCATGCGAAGCCGAAAGCATCGAGCTCCCGAGCGAAGGTGTAAATCATGATCGGGACGAGGATGACACCCATTCCATGCGAGCGCCTGATGCCTATTCGAGGCGCCATCAGACCGATCATCGTGCCAATCACGAGGGTGCCGACTCCGATCCAATTCGTCGAGATGTAAACCAGAACTGTAATGAAAATCGTCACGGTCAGAACGAGGTTTCGTAGTGGTACCAACTCGTGCACCTTCAGCATGCCTTTACCCACTTTAATCATCATGGGGACGGCAAACAAACCTGAAGCAATTGTGATTCCTAGTAGTCTAATGAAATCAGCGGGGGGTTCGATCGAGTTCCAGATGTCGATTGGGTACATCATGTGGAGCGCCAATGCTGCGCCGGAACGGGGTCGCCCCACCATGTAGAGGAAACCTAAGACCATCACCGTGACAGCTGTGTTGACCGAGGATAGGATGGCGATGATCTCGAGGTCGCGTTGTTGGTTGTTATTGATGAGGTCGAGGTCGGGGCTGGCACCGGACTCGGCGAGTGCTTCCTGGAAGAGCAGACGGTCTTCTGCCGAAAGGTCCTCCATGCCCTCGAAGACCTGGACTTGGGGTAGCGCTTCGAAGCCCGGCTGTGTACCATGTTCGAAGTCAGCCGGGACATAATTCGGGTCGGTCATGCGGCCCCAGAAATTTCGCGCGCTCATCACCACGACGGTTGCTTGCGCAGCGGTCATTCCGGGTAGGATAGCCATGACCGAGGAGACGACAGCCGAGAGGAAAGTAGGAATGAGAAGAGGTTTCGGGTCCGGCAGTTCCCAGTTCTGTTCTTGGGGAGGAATCTCGCTGGTCGTCACATAGATATCAATCAGATTGGCGATTCCAAAGAGGCCGGCGAGGCTGGGGAACAGAAGCGAGGCTGAGGGGATGCCGACGGGCGAGCGGGCCGGGAGTTCGAAGACCGCCCAGCCGTAGAATCCAGTGAGTAGGAAGTAGGCGGTTGCAACGAGGATTCCTGCGAGGCGCGAACTCTCACCCAAACGCAGGTCGACCGCATCGTAACGACGGTGGATGCTCAGCCTGCCGAGTGGTATTTTGAATTCGATTCTGCGTGGCAATCGAAAGTGCAGCCTATTGGTGACTTTCTGCGCCCAGACGGGCCAAGGCAAGCGGGTCGTCTCGGTCAGAATCAGGAAAACGGAGATGAAGAGCAGCAGCCAAGGGAGTTTGTCGCGGCTCGCTTCGTAAAGCCCCAATCCTGGATCATCACCGAACAAGAGGCGCGCCACGATCAACAGCGGAATCGACATCAGCATTCCCATCTGTGAGCCGCGCGCAGAGTAAGCGACGCCTTGCGCGGCCTGCCCGGAAATCAACATGCGATGACCGGGTAAGAGTGCGAGCGCCATGTTGTCATCAGGCGCACCGACCAAGGCGCTCGGAATATAATTCAGGAAAGTGTGAACGGTCCCGCAGGCCACGATGATCCCCGCAACAGCGTCCAGCGGGATTCCAATCCCAACGGCGACCGGTGCGAGCGAGAGAGCGATGAGGGCGACGTTGTTGACGTGGAAGCCAGGAATCAATCCCGTCAGGCAACCGAGGAAGATTCCGAAAACGAACGAACCAAGAAGCCACGCGAAGTCGAGCAGCCACGGGTCCAATGAAACCACCTCAGCGGATGTCTATGCAGAATTGCATGGTATTCTCGACGGCATCTTCAGTCGTCGATAAGCGTCCGGTCCAATCGATGGGTTCGCCGATCGATTCCTGCTGGCTCGCTTCCGTTCCATCGCCGAGAAGGCACATTCTCTCATTCGAGCCAGAGCGTTGGATCCATTGATTCCCATCTTCATCCATCACGGCTTCACCGTAGATCGTGACGAGTTTCCCGATGTCCCATTTCCAAGAATTGTAACCATCTCCCCAATTGAGCAAACTCGGGTCGGGCGCTTCGCCGAGGGTCCACGACCGTGCTTCGAGAATGACCCGACCCTCGCTCTCTGACCAGAGGACGGTCGCGTTGAATCGAATCGGTTGTCCCGCTTCGATGTATTCGACGTGCTCTCCTATCAGGTGAAGTCGTAATTTCGTCGTGCGCGAGTAATAATCAGGGCCATCGCCAACATATCCCTTGTCGTAGTCCGGCGGGATCGGGTCGGTGACCCAGCCCTCGAAAGTGTGATTCTGGCCAAGAAACGCAAAGGGGTCCTCGGCGATGTCGAGCATCGTCGTCACATCATCGCCGAAATTTCCTGCTGGATTAGCCACCGAGGCGTCGTGACCTCTATCCAAGCAGATCGTCGCCTCATCGGTCGACCAGATGAGTCGTCCAGTCCAGGTTTGAGTCAGATTTTCTATGCCAGCCTCAAGGTCCTCCGGCGAAGGCAGCATACAGAGCCGGTCGGTAGGCGAGTCGCCAGAAATCCACCAACCATCGGAAAACTCATTGGCGACACCATCGATAGCTACGAGTTTCCCTACTTCGTATGTCAGGGTATAGGGTTCCAACTCCCAACTCAGAGTCACGGCCTCACCTTGATTCAGCACCTCGATGCCCGTCGCCTGCACCAGCATTCGCCAGCGCAGCGAGCGCTGATCGTATTGCAACCAACCTGAGACATCGACGTGGCTTCCGGCCTCTATCCATTCGAGGCCACGCCCCTCGACCTGCATGTAGAGAAGATGGTCGGCATTGCCGTACGAGGGGTTGTCCATCAGACTCAGTGAGTGATAGGTGACGTCTGGGGCGATCGATTCACTGAGATAGCCATCGATTCGAACAGACATGTTGGCGTAAGCAGATGGATTCATCGCGACTTCGACGAGCGGCACCGTCTCGTATTCAATCGAGTCACAGGTGCCGTCTGAATTAGGGCAGCGAATCGCACCATAACCATTCGAAGATAGCCAGATTCGCCCATTCCACTCAGACACCTCGCCTTCGACCGTGACGATAGTTCCAATCGGCGGAATATCGGCGTCACGGTCGACGAACCAGCGAACCTCGACCACCGAATGTCCGTCAATCTCACGAATCTGCAGATCTATGCGATCCGCTTGTTCACCATAAGGGTCAACGACATAACTCGACAAGACTCCTTTGATCTTCACAGTCTCACGCGGATACTCATGAATGTCGTCGATATCGATCATGTCTGGTTCGCGGATAACCGCATAGAAATTCATCATCGATACAAGTAGCAGGGATGTGAAGAACATCACCCAAAGCTTCGCCATGACCTGCCGGTGAGTGGGCCATGCTTGAACATTCAGTGCCCTAAACCACAATCTCCGAAGCCTTGCCTCAACGAACTCCTTCACTATTGCGGAAGAATAAGGTTCATCTCTTCACTACTCACGAGCGGCAGGTAGGACCCGTAGCTCAGTTGGTTAGAGCGCTCGGCTCATAACCGAGTGGCCATCGGTTCAAATCCGGTCGGGTCCACCACCTGAAATCGATTTCAAGCGGTGATGGTCCCGAATCTTGCCCCCTTGAGCAGCCCAGCGTTTCGGTTACTTGGCGAAGCCAGTCGGAATAAGCCTCAAATACGGTTCGACGCGGCCTGACAGTGATGAGCACTCAACGATCAGTCCGTCCCGCCTTGATGATGATCGCCGTATACTTCTTGAGCTCATGGGCTGGAGTTGCCGCGGTTCAAGCTCAAGGCGTCGTGCCGGACATCACTCTGGTATGCGATCCGCCACAACCAATCGATGTCTATCCGGGTTCCCCGAGATCATCCATCATCAACTGCCGACTCGAGAATCCGACAATCCACCAAGAGAAGGTCCGCATCACCATTCAAGCGGGTGTGCTAGCTGTCTCTGGTCCCGCTTCAATGTCAGTCGGTGGCGGAAGCGAAGTGCCCTTCCAAGTGATGATTCGGGCCGAACTCAGGGCGCCTGAGGGCCAACATCAGGTGACGATCTCGGCTGAAGTGACGATGGCTAACGGATTGCCTGTGACGAGCGATCCACAATCCTACAACCTGATGGCGATCATCCGTCAATTCAGTCGTTTGCGAGTCGCTTCGGAAATCGCTTTCCTGCAATTGCGACCAAAGGTCGATTACAACCTCATCTTTGATGTCTATAACGATGGTAATGCGGTGGACCGTTTCAATATCGCAATCGTCAATTATGATGAGATGAATGACGAGGGATTCCAGTTGAGCATTCCCTTGGTATCCGTGGAAATCGAATCTCTCTCCCCGCCTGAGAAGATCAGAGTCCAAATGAGGACGCCGAAGAATCAAGGTTGGACTGACAAGTACTTCTCCTTGCAATTCAAGGCGACATCGGAATACTCGATTCGGACCGAAGGAATTCCGAATTACCAGATTCAAACGATGACCATCTACATCCGCGGCGTCTATCTGCCAGGCTTCGAACTCATCGGCACGATGATGATGACTGCTCTAGCAGCCGCTGCTTTCGCAGGCAGGACGCCACGCAGCGATGATGAGGACGATGAAATCGTCGGTCTCGACGCACGGTTGTTCTGACGATCAACCGCTCCGAATCGTTTGCCACCTTTGGTGGCAACGGGTTGATAACCCACCTTGAGCACGGTATAACAACCTGTGAGGCGTCAAAGTATGAGTGATGGTGGACTACTTCAGAAGGCGATGGAACAACAAGAGACTGGTGTGACCGAGATTGTCGCCGACGCGGTTCCAGCAGCAGAGGGGGGCTCCTCTTCCTTGCCTCTCAGTAAGATTGCTTCCACACTCGCCGTCGGAGTTGTGTTACCTCTTCTGTTATTGATGTGGTTCGGGATTTATTTGGATTTCATTCAGATTACCATCCTCACACCGCTGGTGATTATTGTTTCATTCGTGTTCGTCTGGTGGAAATTAGGAGTTGGTACTCCGAGTCGATTCGGTGGAACTGGAATTGAATCTACAGCAGCATTCGCAATTGTCGGTACTTTTCTGATTCTTCTCGGCACTCCATTTCTTCTGGCTACGATATTGACAGGGGAGATGTCTGTTGGAGATGTTGAATTCGATGCTCAAGGCGAGGTGATGAACATCAAAATCCGCCAAAATGGTGGTTCCGGTAGTTATGTTGCGGATATCGTCATTGAACAGAACAACGCTCAGATCTGGTCAGGTTCCGAAACCTTCTCGATTGATCGCAGCGATGGCGCTGGAGATTATGGCTTGATCATGATCGATGTTCAAGAGTTTTACAATTCGAATGCACTTCCTCTTGATTCGACGGCTTACAAATTGAAAATAAACATCGAGGGAAGGGAATTCACAAAGAATCTTGATTCCAATATTTTGACTCGGACCGTGACAGCATCGGCTTCCGATGCTACCGCTTCGATGACTACGGACTCTGATTCTTGCGGGAACAAGGATCGCTGTGTCAAGGGAGTTGCATTGACTGCATCTGCTGGACTCGCCGCTGCAGCAGGTTTTCCCTTGGGTCCGATGCCTAATGCCGATTATACAATCAAGACAACGATGTATTACGAAACCACATCAACTGCTATCGATTATCCTATGGTGACCGTGGACAGCACTTCGGCGACTTGGGATTCCAACGGGGCGGAATTCGGTAGTGGCAGTGGAATCATTGGTTTCGAAGGCTCATCACTGCCGCTTGATGGCTCCGAATTCGCTTCCGACCTTCAAGCGAGCATCATTCCGATAGATGCATGGGATCAGAATGATTACGGTTGCTATTCGGTTGTGGTTGAGATTTCACAATCGGCGCCATGGGCTGGTCCAGCCACGATAAGTGGTGTATCTCATTATATGTTTGAAGAGCAGGGAAACCAAGATGACGGATTTTCTGAGACTTGGACAGAAGTCGATTCTTGCTGATTAGAATTGGATATCGTCCTCGTCGTCTTCGAGGGGTTTCGCTATCATTCGCAGGACGAAGAAACCCATCATCACGCAGCTCAGCAAGAGCACGAGGATGATTGGGATTATCGACCCACCATCCTCGTCACCAGGTTCGTACCAAGTAACCTCATCCGAGGTGATGGTCCCGCCTCCGAAAGCATTCTCATCGACCAGTTGAGTCGGCGTCAGAATCCTGCACTCGAGACTGAAATCCCCTTCGATGGCATTGCGCCAAGGGAATTGAATCGTGACTTCAGCGCCAGGATCTATCCGCTCCCCGTGCCAACCTCCGATGTCTGCTGCTTCGTCGGTCTGTGCTATGTCGCAGGCGATGTAAACCACCGCTGGCGCCGAGCCTCTGTTTGCAATTGTTGCGAGCATCGCAACACCGCCATTGATCGAGGCGAGTTCGGTGGTTTCAGCATACTCGACCGAGACCCATTCTATCAAGGGGGTATTCGAGTCGATGACAATCGTTAGGTCCCACGTCAGAGGAATCATATCGCCACCATAATCATCCATGTCAGAATCCATGTTCCAAGCGGTTCGATACTCGACGATCTCGATTGTCGCGCTCTCTGTCCAGATTGAACCATCGGCCCAACCGATCTCAACGACTCGCTCCACTCCTCCGTTGATCAGACCGACGCCATTGCTGTCGCTGATGAACAAGGCGGAGGTCTGTTCCATCGGTCCCATATCCTGTATTCTGAAGAAGACGCCAATCGCGTCGAATTCGAGTTGCTGGTCGGCGAGTCGACGCTCCCAGCGGTCGGTCAAACCACCAGTTCCAACAACCTCGTCCCCCCAGTGCAGATCTGCCTGTGCGTTGGCGCGTACGTCATGGTCATCTCTACTTTCAGTGAATGAGGTCATGCCACTCAATATCATCGTCGAGGATTCTGTTGTCAGCAGTATCGGGGCCGATCGCTTTACAGCGGTGTCATGCAAAGTCGCTGAACCCTGAACAGTGATCTCACCACCGAAGATGGTCGAATCCTCAGAATCGAGTTCTCCCGCCACCTCGATCACGAAGCCCGGAGATCCGTGGGCCATCAGGTTCCGATAGGTCAGGTCGGTGGCGAGAATCTCGGCGCTGTTTCCTGCTTCAGGCGTCAGAGTGAGAGAGGCCAGAAGTACTGATGAATGTGAATATCCCATTAGTCCGACCCAGACGTCGCCAGTGTTTTCATCGAATGAAATGGTGAATTCGCTGCCATTGATATCGATTGCTTCGCCCCCTTCCACCTGTGCTTGGCCACCGTAGAACGAACCTCCTTCCGGTGCGTGGAACGTGGCTTCGAATGAACTGTCGTAATCGGATCCCCGGACGAGGATAGAGGAACGATTCACCTCGTCCCAATATCCGAATCCGGCGAGACCTGTTGGAGGATTCTCCGCGTTGAGTTCGGCATTGTCAAGAATCAGGTTGCCCCCAGCTTCGATGATGAAACCTGATCCCTCCTGCATCGAAATCTTCGCTCCATTGATAGTCAGATCTCCACCGTCGACGATTCTCACAATGGTGTCGATTGAATCGTCTTCAACCCATTCCACAGCTGAATCGATGACGATTTCGGGACTCTCTGCTGCAGCATTCGATAAACCGAAGCTCAGCATGGACATCAGCATTACAGCGGTCAGCAGAGAGGATTGGAAACGCTTCATTGCCTCGCTCTCGTCACGCGCGCCCAATGAATCGTTCGGACTCAGGCGCACGAACGAGGGAGAGGTGCCCTGCCCTCCGACAGGAGACCATGCCTACTGACAGGATTCCATGGATACCGGCAGTATTCCATGCCTACCGACGGATTCCATGCCACCCAACAGGATTCAATGCCTACCGATAGTTCATTCAAGGATGCGGATTGGCGAATTCGATGTCCCTCGGTTCCGAGAGCTTTCCTGCGACGGACCCTAGTGGCTTCGCGCTGAATGTCCTATCAGTCCTGATGATGTATGGTCCAGCCTATCTGGCCAACACAGGTGCGATGCTGTGTGGCTATTGGTTACCTGAGAAATTCGGCATCTCGAATCACAAGATTGACGGAGGCAAGGTTCACTCGGACGGCAACAGACTTCTAGGCGATGGGAAAACCTGGGAAGGTCTGTTCGGCGGGGCGATCTTCGGCGGACTTCTGACACTGCTCGTACACATTCTCTGGCAAGGTCGTGCAGCCCCCGCCGGTAGACCCTTCATCGATCCTGTGAGTTGGGCTGATGCGGGGGATTGGTTCTGGATCGGTGGCGAATCCGGAGCCGCCTTCCTGATCGGCGCCAGTCTCGGCTTCGCCTGCATGCTTGGCGACTCATTCGGTTCCTACATCAAACGCCGCCGAGGGCTCAAGCGGGAGGGGGAGACGAGTTCACGCGCGCCGCTTCTGGACACCATCCCATTCGCACTGGCGATATTCATCGCAGCATTCCTACTCTTCCCCGATCAGATTTTCACACATTCCGATCTCAGGCCCGCCATCCTAGGGATCCTGATCCTCACCCCACTAATCCATAGGGCGTTCAACATCCTCGGCCACCGCCTCGGCCTCAAATCAGTTCCATACTGATGGCATCCTTGTGACGTCCGCACCCCAGATTGCCTCTCTGCCCATTCTGCTTCGAGGAGGTCTCTCGGAATGCATTATCTCCTTGATGGGCCGCCCAGCGACCATGGCCGGAATGACTGTCCTCGTCGTTGGCGGGGGCGGGCGTGAACATGCGTTGGGCATCGGCTTGGCCGAGAGCGAATCTGTAGCAGCCGTCCATACCTGCCCTGGTAATGCTGGTACCGCAGCCATCGGCACCAACCACCCGATCTCGGCGAGCGATGTGGAGGCTGTTTTGGATCTTGCGATTGAACTCCGTGCCGACCTCGTGGTCGTCGGTCCGGAGGGTCCTTTGGTCGCGGGAATCGCTGAGCGTCTTCGCGCCGTCGACATCCCGTGCTTCGGACCCCACAGCGAAGGTGCGGCGCTGGAAGGTTCCAAGCTCCACGCCAAGCAAATCATGGAACTACTGGATATCCCTACAGGTGGCATCCAGATTCTACGTTCAGGAGCCGATATCGAAGCCGCCCTCGACCGCTATTCAGAACCATGGGTCGTCAAGCGGGATGTCTTGGCCGGCGGCAAGGGCGTCGTCGTAACCTCCGACAGAGCCGAAGCCGCCGAATTCATCGCGCAGAGCATAGAGGGGGACGGATTCGTCCTTCTCGAGGAATTCCTCGCAGGTGAAGAAGCTTCGATGCTCGTCCTTATGGACGAATCCGGTTATGTCTGCCTACCAGCGAGTCAGGACCACAAACGTGTGGGGGATGGTGACCAAGGTCCGAATACCGGAGGCATGGGAGCCTATGCACCAGCACCAGTGGTAACAGCGGCAGTTCGTCGCAGAGCCATCGAAGAGATCGTTGAACCGATGCACCATCACCTTCGCAATCAACCGATTCCATATCGCGGCTGCCTCTACGTAGGGCTGATGATCGACGCTGAAGGCGCGCCTTCTGTCGTCGAGTACAACGTCCGATTCGGCGACCCAGAGACCCAAGTCACGATTCCTCTGGTCGACAGCGATCTGGGCGAGTTGCTCCTCGCTGTCGCCATCGGCTCGGTGGCTTCTCTGAATCCTCGATTCAGCGATAAATCGGCTGTCACAGTCGTCTTGGCTTCGGAGGGATATCCGGCCGCCTCGGCTACCGGCAGAGTGATCTCAGGCGCTGACACTCGAATCGAGGAGGGCGACATCGTCGGATTCATCCATCACGCTGGAACCCGAATCGACGACGATGGCAAACTGGTTTCAAGTGGTGGTCGGGTGCTCGCAGCAACCGCAATCGCAGCCGATTTGAGGAGCGCAGTCGAGACTGCTTACGCAGTGCTCGACGAGGTTCAATTAGAGGGTTCACATCATCGCTCAGATATCGCCTACCGGGCCCTCTGAGCGAGTGGACATCAGCATCCGCTGCTGCTACTACGTAGCAATAGAGCCGAGAACGATTATAACAGGACTTCAGGTCGCCGCGACGCTGAGCCTTCAGGCTGCAAATTGACGGAGATGAAAACAATGTCTTATGAAAACGGGAATGCGAGGGGAGGAGTGAACTCGCAGAAGAGTCTCGCAACAGCCCCAGTGGCGCTTGCAGGTCTTCTTCTGCTCTTCTTCACGGCCACCTCCCTCGCTGATGATGTGATGATTGACACAGACAAGTGGGTCATCCTTCCCATAGCAGTTGCTCTCGCGGCTGTTTTGGGACGGATCGGAGTCATCGCTCCTCTTGGAAATGCCTCATCTCACCGCACCGCGGTGATCTCGCTAGGTTTCGTAGCGCTCGCTTTCGTGGCCAACGCGCTCGGTTTTGCCGACCCGATTCTTGCCACGACCTTCACATTCGTGGGAATAGCGACCTTGCTGCTGGTTCAGAGCGAACGGAATGAAGAGGCGACGATTCTCATGGTCACCATTGCTGCCTTCCACCTCTCTGTATCGTATGCAGCGGCAATGCCCGAATTGACTCTGGCCGAGGGGACTCAACTACAGACTCAACTCATCGATCTCCAGCGAGGTATCATCGGTGCCGACTTCTTCGCCTTCTGGTTCGCTTCAATCGTCTATGGTGTGATTCTGGCGATTCTATTCAGAGGTACTCTCGACGAAGCAGGTCGTGGACGAATCTTCGCACATCTTCCTGAGAGATTCGATCTTGGTAGCGCCAAGGAAACGTTGATTTTCATGGGAGTGATTCTCTCGGCTAACCTCATTCCCTTGTTCTGGTTGGCTGGATTCACTGACGCTGCAGTCTTCGAATCTCATCTGTATCTCGGCAGCGTCTGGGCCATCACTACGACAATCATCGTCATGTTCGTCGCTTTCTGTCGCGCCGAGCGCTGGCACGTGATAGGCGCGCTCGTCGCTCTGAACTGGATTATCTACAGTCTCGCCCATCTGGTCGAGATTGGCAATCACCTTCCTGCTCGCCTCGAATTCTTCGCGGGCAATGATACGATGGGAGCTGGATCCTGGTTCCTGCTGACTTTCTGGGCGAATGTCCTCGCCGTCATGCTCGGTGTGCGCGGATATTTCGGCGACATCGCACCTCGCAGAGAGCCGAGTGGTTACCGAATCTGGTGGAACGATAACAGCTATCCCATCCTCGTTGGTTCTGCGGTCATCATCGGCTTCGCGATTCGCACCGGATGGAATGTCATGCCTGCGATGAACGCGAATATCACTGGTCTTTGGGACATGACTGGAGGCTCTGACCCTTGGTACATGAAGCGAGTCGTCGACTATATCGTAGCTGAGCGTTCACACTTCATATTCGACGCAGATAGGGCTTACCCTTCCGGCGGAATCAACCCTCGTCCACCTCTCTTCTCATGGTGCCTCGCCCTGGGTGGCTTGGCTCTGGAGTGGCTCACCGGTACTCCTGCTGAGGAGGTTGTCTGGTGGTCTGTCGCCGGATTCCCGGCGATTTTCGGCGCCCTCATCGTCCTGCCGATCGCAGGTATCGCGCACCGACTCCACAGCGCTCAGGCGGGAGTCATCGCCGCGTGGCTGATGGCTCTGATGCCCGGTCACATCAGTCATTCGACCTTCGGCCTGGCCGACCACGACGCCTTCGCTCTGCTGTTCCTGACCTTGGCATTCTACTACTGGATCAAGGCTGTCGATGGAATCGGCAGCGAGCGGATCTTCCGCGACCCGAGTCCGAACCCGCTCTATCTGATTGCGGGCATACGTGAGATGTGGCGACGCAATCCTGCCACCATGGCGAACGCGACTCTGGCCGGAATCAGTTTCGCCACCGTTGCTCTTGGATGGAAGGGATTCGTCTACGGACCGGGAATCCTCTTCCTAGCATATGCTGCACAGATCGTTCTCAACATGTTCCGCCGCCGTGACAGTCTACCGTTGACGGCGGCTGCCATGCAGATGATGATGACCACTTTCGTGGTTCCGTTGCCATTCTACATCTGGCCTGGATTGAATCTGCTTCTAGCACCGAGCGGCTTCCAGCCGATGTTCTACATTCTCGGATTCACCATTGCGCTCGGTTGGGTTGCAAGTTCGTATCGGGACAAGCCATGGTTGCTGGTTCTATGTAGCGGTGCGGTCCTTTTCGGAGGTATCCTCGTGTTGCTCAGGGCTCTTCAGGAACTCGATATCTACAATGGATGGGATATTCTCTTCACCGGCGGATTCTACTTCTCGAAGAACAAGATTTTCGGTACGATCGGTGAGGCTCAAGCACCAAGCCGAGGTATTCTGTTCGCATCTTATGGTCCGATTGTTTCACTTATTGCAATCGGCTATGCCTTCGCGCTGCTCTGGCGCGGTACTCGCGAGGATAAGCAGGGACACGCCTTGCTCGGCCTTTGGGTCCTCATCGCTACGTACATGGCTTGGACCGCCGGCCGATTCATCTTCAACGCGACGCCGGCGATGGCCGTCGTCGGTGCGATCGGCATCGCCGCGATGTGGAAGCGAGCTGAGTTCTCGGTCTTCGTCAAGGAATGGCGTCGATCGGGCATCGGCACTCCGCGTGCCCGATTACGCTCGATCAAGCCTGCGAGCAAGAAGAGGCCGGCAATCCCGGCGCTGCTGCTGGTACTCATGCTCGTCGTGACCCAGCACGCGACTTACGGCATCGACGCGGGTATTCCTCGGGGAGAGACAGCTGCGGGCGATGTCGATCAGACGATCTACGATCTCACTCCAGACATTCTGCGATTACAGGACCCGATTTTCGGCTTCTCTGTGCTCGACGGTTCCACATACAGTCCCTCGGCATCCTGCAACGGCGGCTGCTGGTACATGGGGACCTTCGGACCAGGGTTCAATGGCGGTGGCTGGAACCTGGCTTACGAATGGCTCTCCGAACAGGACGCAGACGTGCCATTCGGTAATCGCCCCGCTTTCGTTTCATGGTGGGATTATGGATTCCAAGCATTGAACTCTGGCGAGCACCCTACTGTTGCAGACAACTTCCAGTCCGGTATCCCGAACAGCGGTGCGATGTTGCTCGCTTCAGGTCAGACAGACACACTCGCGATGTTCATTGCAACCCTCGCACAAGGCGATCGCCGCTACACCGGTGATGGTGGATTCAGCGATGAATTCACGGCCGCGCTCAATCGACACCTGAACTACCCACAGCAAGCCGAATTCGCAGACATCATGTCCTTCGGCTTCGATGATCGCTCATTCGTCGAGGCTCGCGCCCTCGCCGTGATTGCAGAAGATGCAGGCGTCGAATTGTTGCATGGCGTTGACTTGGACAGCAACGGTATGCCGAGTGAACCGATGTGGTATGTCTATCTCGACGGCGAGCAGATTGGCAATTCCACCACAAACGAATCTGCAGCCAGAGCCTTTTTCGATCAGACAAGAGCCAATTCTCAGCCTTATAAAGACAAAATCACGCACTATCAGATCGGTGGTTATCGATATACAGCAGACCTGATTGAGGACTTCGGTGACATTTCGACGAATCTTCATCGAGTCAATGCGAAACTTGGTCTTGCTCGAGCTTTCCTGACGTCCGCATTCACCCTTGAGGAATTGGTCGACCTGTACGACGACTTGACAACCTCAATCGAATATGAGGTGCAGGATTACGAAGGAGCATTGGGTCAGACAATCTTCCGCAACAACGAGATTCGATACTTCGCGATAGATGACCGCCTCTATCCACTGGGTGGCAGATACTACGAAGATTCGAGTTACCACCGTGGTCAGACGACGGGAATCTTCTACGCGCCGACAACTCTCTCTGGATTGGATCCTGACCATTACATCGAGTCGGTGTATCTGACTCAGCGCGGTACTGGTCCAATCATCCCGATGACTCAGGCACAATACGAACAGGAGTATCTGAATGACATCGTCAGACAGCAATCAGGAGCTCTTCAGGATTCAACCTTGATCATCCAACTCGTCGATATCGATTACCAGCAGACCGATTCATTCTTTGAAACCATGATTTCTCGTATTTACGTAGGCTACGGCTCCAGCAGCCTCGGCCTCGTGGGCGATCCCGCTCAACCTGGTCCAACCTGGGCCATTGGCGGAACTCCTAATTCCATCCTGGAGAATGCCTTCCCGCTGCCAGGCGCGATGATGAATCACTTCGTCATCGCGAACTGGTATGACGACGGTTCTAGTTGGCCGGATGCGGACAACAACAGCGTCGCCGACATCCACGATGGTGGCTTTGCTGCGATCGGTCGCGCCAACACGAATGTCAAGGTGGTGAAATACTACAGTGGCGCGACGATCGAAGGAAGCGTCGAACTCGATGGTTTCGGACCTATTCCAAACGCTCGTATTCTCATCGAGCGCGATGCTTTCAGCGGTGAAGAAGTCGCCGATGAGAATGGCAGCATCATCGATCAGGATCCGCGATCCTATTGGATTCCCATCGGCACGGTTGACGCTGATGAGAATGGCGATTATTCCTTCATCGTTCCAGCCGGTAGAATTCGGGTCAGCGCCTTCTTCGGTGAGCCCAATCTCGACACTGCTCGAGCCCAACTCTCTAGCGGAGCTGGAGGAATGCTCAGCGACCTTGCGACCGATTCATACACAACCGAGCGCAATGTCAATCTAATCACTGGGATTCTCGGCAATGTCTCCGGCTCGCAATGGCTCGCCGAGACCATCGTCAACATCTCGGGTACCGCTGGACACAGCAACGGTGTCGAACACATCGTCGCTGACATCACTGTCACCCCATCCTTCGCCACTGGGCGCCTCATCTGGGCTGGCAACGATGCATTCGATGGAGATGCCATCACCGATGCCGTGGTCGAGTTGACTGCTTCGTGGAGCATGATTACACTCGACCCGATCCCTCTCATGACCTCAACAGGAACTGTCAGTGGTCCTAACCTCGCCTTCCAGGGAATCGGCGAGGTCACATTCACTGGCGAAGGAGAGGTAATCAGTAATGGTGTCGTATCTGTTGATGACTTCTATGGCACTCACATGCAGACTATTCTACACGGTCACAGTCTCACCGCTGTTGGCCAGTTCAGTGGCCGTGGCACACTCTCAGGCGTCTTCGAGAACGAATCAGTGATCGACGGCGATTGTAATGAGAATGGCACGATGCCTGAGAATTACTCAGTCTGCTCACTCGCCGACGGAGATCATCTCATCGATGGTGTCATCAATGCTACCGGACGATTCACCTCGAATGGCACATCTTCATTCTCGCAGATTCACAACGGATCGTCCTTGTACGGAACCGGAGTTTTCACCGTCGATGCCTCCGATGAGGATATCGAAACCTATGGAACCATCAATGGAACTGGCACATTCTCTGGTGAAGGGGTCTTCAGTGGGCCGATGGTTCAAGAGGGAACTTTCCATCTGATCAATGCGATTCCGGGTTCATACGACGTGACCATCATCTTCTCTGATGGAACTCGTGTAGAGATTTCCGACGGCTTCACCGTGCCGTATTCGGGAATCCCTTCCGTCACTGCAATCGATGTCGCGGGTGGCTGGATAGAAGGCAAACTCGTCGACGACCAACAGAATCCTATTCTTCATCCAGTCTCGTTACAGGTGATTGATTCAGAAGATGCGGATGCAGTATCCGAGTGCGCAGATATCATCTACGCGCCCTGCCTCATCACTCCTGATGAGAACGGCACTTTCACCTACGGTCCAGTCGTTCCCGGTGATTACATCGTGTCTCTGGATGCTGATTCGGATGGCTTCACGGAAGTCGATATGATCTAC
>DAHR01000002.1:21597-24068 GCA_002498525.1 Euryarchaeota archaeon UBA58 | reverse complement strand
ACCGTCAACGGAACGCAGGAGAGTGTCTCTGATCTGAATCTCACACTCGTCAGTGCGGATGGCAATCAGGCTGATGTTGACGCCGTCTTCGATGGAGAAGATGATTCATATCACGTCGAATTGATCGACGGCGAGTGGATAATCAGTCACACCTATTCACCGACAGAACAGATGTGGGAGCAGATTGAGATCGATGGTGCTGACATCTATGCGGATTACGTATTCCGTCAGAGTACACAAGTCAGTGGCATCGTCTATTACGATACGCGCGTGGAACCCGGTGAGATAGATGATGCTCAACCGATCGAGCACGTCCCAGTCTACTTCCACTGGGAGGGCTTCTCGACCGCGTCATTCACCAACGGTCAGGGCATCTTCACTGTCGTTCTGCCCGTCGGAGCCGTGGTCGACGCGACAGTTCATGCCGGTACGATGAATGTCGTCAACGGAACCAGATTCACCGTCGCCGAAGACATGCAGAACATCACCATGGTTGCACGTCCCGGTAGCGAGGTCAGTGGAGCATTGAACCTCAACAGGCTGGGTAATTTCTATTCTTCAAATCTCATTGGCTGGGAGGTGGCCACGGTGCTTGCCAGCCACGAATCGATCGATGTTGTCTGGCACATCGAGGTGGCTGACGACGGGATGTTCTCAACGGTTCTGCCCCAGGGTAACTGGACATTCACGACAGATCTCGAATGGCTGAATGCCACGAATTCCACACTGAATGTCGATGGCAAGAATGACACGATCAACATCATTCTGAAACCTGGGGATTCATTCATTGAAATCGATTTCTTCCTCGATCACGAAGGCGACAATGACGTTGCTAACGGAACACTGGTCGAATACAGATTCTCGATCGTTCCAATCAATGCTGTCGGTCAAAGTGTCGATGTCACTGTCGACGGCGATGAATGGACAGGCGCTGGGCATGCAAGAGTGCCGATCGAAGCGGGTGAATACCGAATTGATATCGAGATTTCAGACGCGCGCGCGGGAGACTTGTTCGGCACCCGCATCATGACTGGTGATCCATTCTTCGTCGTCGGGCTCGGCGGCGATGTCATCGAGCGTTCGATCGGCTTCGACCCCGAATGGCGCGTCGACTTCACTCTCACCAATGAGAGCGGGGGGGCATTGGCGGATCAGAATGTTCGATTCATCAACATCGAGACAGGATGGATACTCTCACGTCTCACCGATGGCAATGGTTCACTGGTCGACCATCTACCTGAGGGTGATTGGATCGTCTCAATCGTGGATGTCGACAATGGGCAAGCAGTCATGGAGGGACTGCGAGAGCGAATCACCGTGTCATCGGCAAACGCTGAGACCGAGCATTCGTTTTCCACCAGAGAACTCGCATTCTTCACAATCGACTTGTGGAATGAAGGGAATGCGACCCTCCTCGATGGCATGGAGTTGATTCTGACATCGAACGAGAACCTCGGAAACATCACTTTGGATCCGACGGACAACGGCGGACAAGTGGACAGCAGCGTCGTTTCCGGATCATGGAATATCGAGTTGAATTTCACTGACGACGGCAATCGTTGGATCATCGAGACGTCGCTTCTCGCTGAAGATGGCGTCGTTTCAGGACCGAATGGAGTCATCGATATCGAACTGACTCAATTGGTCAAAATGTCGGGAACCATCTTCTGGGATCTCGACGACGATGATGATGCTGATGTTGCTGAAGGCGTCCCCGATGTGAGCATTCACATGACCAGCGAAGATGCTGAGAACATTACGCTGGTCACTGATGCGAGCGGCCAGTGGAACGTCTTCGTACCGCTCAATTCGACTTGGCACATCACCACTAATCGTACTGGATTCTCAGAGGAGAACCTGTCAGTTGCGATGAACAACCCCAATTCGATCGAAATCGAACTCTCCGCAGGCTTCGTCGATATCAGTGGAGTCGTGACTTACGATGATTTGACTTCTCTCGGCGACGATGTCATCCTCGAACTCATCCCCGTTGAGGGCATGGTTCGAGACCGTGTCACGCCGGTCAAGACACTGGTAAATGGTACCTGGAATGGCTCTTGGACCGCCACCGTGGAGCCTGGCAACTGGATTATCCGAGCGACTGATGAATCCTTGAATCTGATTGCAATGGCTGTCGTCGAAGCCGACATCGCGACCGGCGGCAGCGTAGATATCGAACTTCGACATGGAGGCTGGTTGCATCTCTCTACCGAATGGCTCGACTACAATGGCACGCAACACAGCCTCGCGGAATCGAATGTGATGGGAGCACAGATGGTCGAGGATCCGTCCTTCACGCTCTCGACTGGAGCGAGTGTCGAATGGGCCGCGATACTCGATGCATCAGGAAGCATCTCGATTCTGATGCCGAGCGGCACGATCGAGGTATCGAGTGAATTCGAAGTCAATCAGATGAATCGCACGATGGAATATACAGCTGGCAAGAACATCAATGTTCCAGCCTCTGGAAC
>DAHR01000002.1:0-21505 GCA_002498525.1 Euryarchaeota archaeon UBA58 | reverse complement strand
CCTCAACCACAAATATGGCCGGCGGGAACGCCACGGTGCCAGGTGATCTCTCAGATGTCACCGTGCTATTCGACGAGGATGGCAACTACAGTTCCGTCGATTACACACTTTCTCTTGATTATCTGGGTGACGAGCCCATCTCGACCTTCACGGTCGTCGGAACCATAGGTGGAACCGATGGTTCGGATTGGGCTGTGACCTTCTTCAATCCTGATTCGCAGACCTGGGATGAAGAATTCACTTTCCAATTCGGTCTCTTGGACACGAACAACAGCACTACCTATGACGATCTGCGCGTACGTGTGACACCGGCCAATCTCTCCACCGCGCATTCGTTTGAGGCTGGTCACAATGTCAGAATTCTGATTCAGACCGCAGATGGTTACAGCTTCGAGCACTCACTGACGGTCCGAATACCGCAGTTCCACTCCTTCGAATTGACAGAGGAAATGGTCGATATCTATGGAATCCGTCCTGGCGAATCCCTGAATATTGGAATCAAATTGCTCAATGCTGGAAATGGCGATGAGAGATTCGAGTTTGAGTTCGATGATACTCAATTACCCGAGTATTGGGAGCGCACCGGCGCTACTTCCCACACCATCGGTGCCTTCGTGGCTAGCACTCACACATTGACCGTCATGGCACCTGCGAATGCCACTGGCGAGGAGGATTTCACCTTCACAGTCAACGTCACGGACAAGTCTGGCGGAACCTACCAACCGCTCGTGATTCATGTCAGAACCTCTCTTCCGGTATTGACGATTATCGAGGTGACAACTGGCACTGAACCTACTTTCGGCAACATTCATACATTCATGGTCAAGGTCGAGAACTCTGGCCTTGTTGACGCCAAGAATGTTGTCATCAATGCAACGGTTCAAGAATCCGACGTGTATGCCACACGGACACTCGACATCTTGGCTGGAGCCGAAGTCATCTACTTCATCGATGTCAATTTCACTACCTTCGGACCAGAACAGATTTGGATCGATTTCACAATCGAGGATGAGGATCAGGAGTTCGCCAACGATCCTGCTGTCAAGAGCAAGCGGTACACGCTGAAATCACCTGCCATCGATGACTCAACGGCAACGAATGTCATCATGTATGCCTTGGCAATCATGTTGTTGGTGGCATTATTCTACCTGACTCGAGGCGGTACACGCCGACCCGGCGCTCCATTCTGAGCATCATGAGAGGCGTGAAGAACTCGATTATAGGCGCGCAGCCCTCATAGGCGGAACGCGCGCGCGAGCAACTGGTGAGCGAATGGTCGGAATAGAGCATCTGGAACTGATGCCAGAGCCCGATGACTCGCGCCTACTCACCGCCGTCGACCCTGCAGCGCCCGGATATCCCGGTGTTGTCTATGGTAAATCCGACGAGGAAGCGCTGGACTTACGCTGGCCAATGGGTCCGATGAAGGAATATCTCTGGCCATGGGGGGCTGTCAGTTTCGCCGTAGGAACGGTTCTGTTGCTCATCACTTGGCCATTCATCCAAGCTTACCTGATTCCAATATTCCCTGATTCCGAGTGGGCCTACGAATCGACAGGAATTCGAGAACTCCAATCACAGGGCTTGTACGGCGAAGGGATCCACATCTGCATCGTCGACACCGGCATCGATATCGATCATCCGGACTTCGATCGCGTTCATCTGCGTGGATTCCGAGATTTCTACGCTAACCAACACGACGACATTCGAGACGTCGGAGAGGAATACCATGGAACACTTATGGCAGGATTATTGGTCGCTAACGGGACATTCATCGGCGCCGCTCCGGAAGTCAGCCTATCCATCGCATTGGCACTGGGTCCGGAGGGCAGATCAGGTCAAGCGGACAGGGTGGCGCAGGCGATTCGGTGGTGTCGCATCACTCAGAATGTCGACATAATCAGTTTGAGCCTTGGCGGAGATCCTTCTGAATCGATGGCATTTCGCTCAGAGACAGTGGAAGCAGTCATCGAAGCGCTTGATGCTGGAATATTCGTCGTTGCTGCTGCCGGAAACAATGGCATGAGGTCATCCGTTATCGATGTCTCAGTGCCAGCGAGTCTTGCTGGCGTCATCGCCGTCGGGGCTTCAACGAGCAAGGGCGGAATCTGGTTGAACAGCTCGACGGGGTCCGAAACCGACCCTCACAGTGGCTTGGACAGAGTATTTCCTAATCAGAAACCCGAGGTCACCGCACCTGGAGTGAGAATGTTCTCGACCGCGTCGACCTTGATTTCACCACCCTATGCATACTCGACTGGAACCTCGGATTCGACAGTTCTCGTCGCGGGTGCTCTCGCTCTCATCCTCGAGCTTTACGGTGATGCGATTCGAGGAGAGGATGGGATTCTCGATGCTGATGAGATGTCTCTCGTGAAACGCGCTCTGGCAACCTCCGCATTGGCAGGCGAGGAAACTGATTCAGGTCATCATCAGAAACGCGGCTATGGTGATTTGAACGCAGTTTCTTGGGCTGAGCAAGTTGCTTTAGAACTCAATCTTGATTGATTTCGGAATGGATTCGGGTATCGAATCTCCTGAAATCGTATCACGCGAGCCTTCGGCTCGATTCATCCCTATGATTAAATCCACACTGACAGCCCCGTGATTCATGCAAAGCGACCGAGCACGAAGCCAATTCCTGGTGTTATTGATGCTGACAAGCGTCTTGGTCGCTCTAGTCGGCCCAGCGAGTCCGGTGATGGCAGCGAATGAGACCACGAGTGGAATCATCACTGGAACTGAAGTCTGGACAGGCACACATGTTCTCACTGGAGATGTCGCGGTTGCAGCTGGTGCGAAACTCATCATTCAACCGGGTACTACCATCACTTTCCCTAATGGCACCTCACTCGATGTGCGTGGAAACCTCTGCGCTGGGGTTTCTTCCTGTGGGGCAAACGGCAATGCAGGAACCGCAACACCGATCACCCTGACTTGGCTGGAACCATCTCAGTCCAACGCTACTGGCGAATGTTATGGATTGGGTAGTGGGAATAGCAAGATCTGGATTCGGGACTCCTCGTGCGGAGAGGGGATGATTCTGAGAGATACGATGGATCTGTCTCAGTCCGGAATGCGCCACATGCACTTCGTAGGTGCGTGGGGCATTCCGTTCTATATCCAGTTGGAATTCGAATACCGCTTCGGTGTCCTGATTCTCGATGGCGCCAGCCCGATCCTGCGAGAGATGGTCTTCAACGATATCAACACAACCAGTGTTCTAGCCACCAATCTTGCTCAACCCCGATTCATCGGTGGAGAGTACATCGCTGGTAACGATGCTGAGAGTGATGTAACGGGTCAAGCAGTCCAGATCTATGGTGGCGGTACGCCGATTTCGCCGATGGTTTTCGAGGATGCCCGATTCACCAGTACCAACAATGGCTGTGGCCGAAGAGATGGTGGCAGGGCAGCAATCTGGGCCTCGCAGACATTCATCGAAATCGATGGTTCAGAGGTGGCCTCAGGAGATTTCGGATTCAGCATTCGGAACTCAGCCGGTAAGATCACCAACAGCGAAATCTCAGTAAACTGCAATGGAATCGATGTCAACAGCCTGAAGGCAATCGCGAATACAGAATACGGTCTCGAGATCGCCTATAACGATATCACAACTATTGAGGGCAGCCCGATCACCGCTTACGCCGGTGCAAATGTGAACATTCACAACAACAATCTCGAGGGCGCGAGTGAAGGTTCTGGAATCGCGGTATATTCCAGCCGCGCCAATATACAGAACAACGAGATTGGACCGATTGGTGGTTGGAATGGGCTCTGGCTCCTCGGTTCCTACGATGTCATCGCTGAAAACAACACAATCGTCGACACTCAGAGGGAGCCGATTCTCGCTGGTGAGTATGGCACTCAAGCACCTGCTCCGACAACAGCTAGGCTCTATCTCGCCAACAATACAATCTCCACCGCCGGCACCGGCGCCTGTTCGAGCAACAGGTGGTGGGATGGTTCCTTCACCTGCCCAGCGATTATGATTCATCGCACCGGCGCGACGATTCTCGACAATGTCATCAACGCGGCTGGAAGTGCCGATGGCATTCGAGCGACGGGTGGAATACTCGATGTTCGCAGAAATATCTTCAACGTACCAGCGACGGGCGCCATCCTGCAGAACTATGACAGCGGTTTTGCTGGAGAGCAGCAATATGGAACGCTGGCTTTCTTCTCGAACAACGTCTGGAATGGGGTTGAGGTCACCTACAATGTTACCAAGTCATCAGTGACGGTGCAATCGGAATACATTCCGAGCCCGCCACCCGGTCAGTACCCCGTAATTCTCAGTTGGCCTGACCAGGAGGCATGGTCTCAGAATCAATGGCAGAATGGCATCATCCCTCATGATGTCCGGGCTTGTGCCACCTGTGAAGATTTCACTCCACACGATTTCCCATTGGCTGTCAACATGGACAATAATTCGACGATCTTCACCTTCTCGAATCTGTCTAATATCGATTTATCGAAGGTGTTGATCAACACGCAGCCGACTCGCTATGCAGTTCAGGTGCAACGCGCTGAACTTGTTCGACTCCAGGCTCTCATCAACGGGGAGCGAGTCGAAGATGCCAATGTGCTGATCGAGGATGCTCACGGCAACGATCTCTACAGCCTTGAGACCGATTCAGATGGTTACACGCCATGGTTCTCGTTGGCATCCAACTTCCACCTCGATTTCCGCGGTTTGGATGGAGGCGACAACCCCGATGGTTTCGCAGATGATGAATACGAGGATTCCTGTTCGGATGGGGTGGATAACGACGGTGATCTACTCGCCGACACCGACGATCCGGATTGTGATCACAACGCTGGAACCCGTGAATTATCCCTTTATCGATATACTGCATATCGCTTCGGCTTCGGCTTCGATAATGGCGAATTCACCCTCACCGACACCACGTACCAAGACACCCTTTTCCTGGAGAATCTTGCACCTTCGATGTCTGTCACTCAATCTGATGGGCATTCTTACCGACGGGTCGTCAACCTAACTGGTTCAGCCTACGATGGACAGTGGGCTGGTATCTATTCGACCGATGAACTGGCACAGTGGGATCAGCGCGGATACGTTCATCGTGTGGAGATAAAGGATCCATTCACCAGTGAATGGGCCGCTGCAGGTCACGCAACCGATGCCAGCGGAGCGGCAGAGGGTACGGTCACCAGAAATAATCATCCATTCAGCAGCTGGTACTATCTCATCGACATGAGTGATCGTCAGGAAGGCGATTACACCTTCGAATTCCGTTCCTTCGATGGGCTCGAGTACAGCCCAATCATCACCAGGACCATCAAACTGAACACCGAAGCACCAACGCTGACGGTGACATCACCCAGTTCCCAATCCACACATGCCGATGGAACAGTCTCTTTCGAAGGCTCCGCTTTCGATTCCTACGGCTGCCCCTTCGCTTGCGGCAGTGATATCGACCATATTTACATTCAGATCAACGGCCCGAATTATCATGTGGTCACTTCGACTTCGGGTTCGACTGAGTGGAGTTGGACCTGGGATTTCAGTGGCCTGCCTAGAGAGTTGTCTGTCTACACATTCTCGATCTGGGCATCGGACTCGGATTTCTGTAATGGCGAAGTTGACGAGTGCGAGGCAGTTATTCTAGAATTGAACATAGACAATCAGAACTCAAGACCGTTCGTCAGCCTGATCAGCCCTCAGAACGGCCAGATCTATTCGGTTGGAACTGAAACGATCATTCAAGGTGTTGCGCGAGATAATGACGGAACAATCACACGAGTCGACATCGAGGTTCTCGATGTGGCTAACGGTTACATCAATATCTATTCGAGTGCGGTGACCGATATTCTTCCGAATGGAGCCTGGGTCGACGAGTGGGATTCGAGAGTGATGGTCCACAACATGCAGTACCTCATCCGAGTACGCTCATACGACGGCTATGATTTCAGCGACTGGACGGAGGCGCAGATAGTCGCTGACAACCCACCAGACGCTGGAAACAATCGCCCGACCTTCGACTCGACTGGCTGGCAGCCAGAGGTCAACCTCTACTGTGAGATGGAATCTCAATCACAGGATCGCTGTACCAAGGCAGAGCTCGATCTGCTGCAATTCTTCGACGATCAGGATGGCGTACAGCACCTGATCCTCTCAGTCTACGATGACGAGTCGCGCACATCCGACGACCTTTACGGTCTGGTGATCAATGTCGGAACTGATGGGATAGCCATTTACAACCCCATTTCGATGTTCTTCTACGATGCAGACATCAATACATGGTCGTTACAGAATGTGATTTTCGTCGCTACCGATCAACATGGTTCCAAGGAGATTTCATCGCCCGTGACCTTCAACGTGATTCCCATCCGATTCACCGTCGAAGATCCCGATTCGACGACAGCTGGGCGCTACGACACAATCACATTCACGGGAATCGGTCTGCCGGGCAAGACCGTGAAGGTCACCTTGGACGGCACCCAGGTCAATTCGACGGTGGTGAGAGAGGATTCGAGTTGGACGCTTGGAATCCCTGGCTCGATGCTTTCCGAGACCGTCACTCCAATCTTCTCCATCGCTGGTTCCGACCCGATCATGGGGGCAGCGATCTCACCGCCTAGTGAGAGCGTAGGAATGAGTTTCTTCACGATCATTCTCATCATCTTCGTCATCCTCGGACTGCTTGGTGGCGCCGCCTACTTCTTACTCGAGTTCGAGGATGAGGACGACGAGGACGAAGGGCTTGACACAAAGCAGGAGGTCGAGGAAGAAGTGGTCGATACCTACGCCTGGGGAAAGGCCGAGGAGAGCACCGAATCATCACCTCCCGAGTTTGTCAGATCAGATGATAATCCCGGTTGGATGTGGGATCCAGTCAAGGAAGAATGGGTTCCAGATCCCGACCATAACGAGTGATGATGCATTGTCGTCCACCTCGCGGGAAATGTTCTTGAGTGAATCTCAGCGCTCAAGCGCGCATGGCGACCATGGCTGTGCCCAGACCGGGCGTCCAGGAGCGAATTCTGCTTCATCTACGGGATTATGTCGATTATGCCGATAAGGTCGAGGTGCCCTTCGCAATATCTCAGATGGGAATCGCGAATGCGGTCGCAATCGCCCGTTCCAATGTCCCTCGTGCAATCTCTGGAATGAAGGAATCGGGTCACCTGATTGAACGCCAGGCCCACGTCACTGGTGTATCGCGCAAACGCAAGGCCTACTTTCTGACATCAGAGGGGGTCAATCTCGCGGACGACATCTGGGAGAAGGTGAGTACGCAACCGATTCGCTTGATTCTTTCTGATGGGCGCGCCGAGATGGTTGATCTTCGATTAGCCCTCGAGGCGACTCAATTACCACTTCGACACGTCGACATCCTTCGTTATCTCGATGATTCCGGGACGGTAGATCTGAGCGCTCTCTCACCCGATCTCATCGAGAGGGACCTCTCGAAACACATCGAGAAACAACTCGTTAATTCTCTCAACGACCTACCCCGAATGCGTAGATTCTACGGCCGCCTGGATGAGATTACCAGAATGGCCGATGTGCTCGAAGAGGAATCGACCACACTTCTCGTCCCAGGGATAGCGGGAATCGGTAAAACCGCTCTGGCTGGTAAATTGCTGGAGCGATTCACTCACCGACGCAATCTTCTCTACCATCGGTGTCAGGATTGGGAGGGGTCTCGTGCCTTCCTCGAGGCTTGCGGCGAGTGGATATCATTGATTGGAAACAACGATTTGAACGATTATCTGGCTTCGACAGCGGTTCCGCAAGCCTCGATGGCGGTCAATCTCATGGTCGAGGGTCTTGAGACCTCACCGGCGTTAATCGTCATCGACGACATTCACAAGGTCGCGGACGAGAATCTCGTAGCCATCCTTAGAGCACTGACACTCAGATTGGGGGAGTTGGAGGAGTTCGGCCTCGTCATGTTCAGCCGTTCATTCCGGATGGTTGTCCCTGAGACGGATTCGGCGGGCGAACTCGTAACTCATTTCATGCCGTTGGAAGGACTCGATCAGGATTCGAGTCGCCAGATTCTAACTACCATGCCAGACATCGAACTTCAGAAGTTCCTGCACATCTATACCTTGTCCAGAGGGCATCCATTGGTTCTGGAACTGATCAACAGAGGAAGTGTCGGAGAAACCTTCCACGCAACGCTTGAGGCTTTCGTGGAGAAAGAGATTTTCAGTAAATTGTCTGGTCAGCAGAAGAGATTGCTGGGTGCAATAGCTGTCTTCAGAGAGCCGATGCCGCTCGAGTCTCTCTCGGGCCTCGATTCGGAAATTGATCTCCTCGATGAGTTGGTAGAGAAGGGTTTGGCTCGCAAGATTGATATCGAATATTACGATGTCCACGATCTGGTTCGGGAATTCCTCGTGCGCTCGATGGATGAAACTCTGAAACACGAACTTCACGCCAATGCTGTCGATTGGTACCGCTCGCATACTGATACTGTTACCGAGAAGATTGAATATATCCATCATTTGAACGCTGCCAACGACCTCGACACATTGGCAGAGGTTCTGAACAGCAGTGGTCGTACTCTCGTCAAGGCCGGTCACACCGAACTTCTCGGTATCCTGCGCTCACTCGAATCCGATGGATTCGACCCCATTCACTGGGGTTTGATCAGGGAGTTACGAGGTGATATTCTTTCGATACAGGGTCGCTGGGATGAGGCTGAAGAGGAGTATGATGCTGCATTACCAGTCGCTCGCAAGCACAAGCGCGCCGCGCGGGTCGCCAGACTGCTTTCTGCTAGAGCCGACATCGCAGTGAAGCGAGGCGCGAATGACGATGCTCTGGAACTTCACCGACAGGCTCTTGAGATTCAAATCGGCACTCGCGATGCCGTTGGAGCGGCTCGTTCGTACAATAACATGGGCTACATCTATCGACGCAGGAAAGACACTCGCCACGCTCTTGAAGTATACGGAAACGTCGAGGAATTGCTCGAATCCGAGGATGATCCCGAACTCATGGCTGCGAGAATCCGCCTCGCGGCAGCCTTCCTTGAGATGGGAGAACTCGACCGCGCACGAGATCACGCTATGAGCGCTCACGATGAGACCAAGGAGAACGGCCAAGCCACCCTTCACGCTCGTTCATGTGCTGTTCTCGGTAGATATTACGCGCGGATCGGAGATAATGAATTGGCCCTGTTGCACTACTCGGCCGCTCTTGAGATACTTTCTGGAGCGACCGATCCACACAGTGCCGTGGAAGTCGAGATGCTGCTCGGTCAGGTGCTCAGTGATGTGGGTCGAAAAGCAGAGGCAGCCGAGCATTATCTCGACGGTCTGGCCCTGGCCGAAGCGAACGATTTCCGCCTGCTCCAAGGCGAGTTGTTGGCGCGACTCGGTGAGGTTGAGACCGAAAGATCAACTCGAATGAATTATCTGCAACGCTCGTTGACTGTCTTCCGAGACCTCGGAGCAGTCGACAGAATGCGCGATGTCCAGACAGAAGTGCATAGGGCTATCATGGGACCTTGAATCAAACAACGGAAGATATCCATTCGGGCTCGCTCTGACCAAGATGATGTGAGAATTCGGGACCTTTCTGAGTTGAAATTGAGAGGTCGCCGTTGAAGCGGTCCCCAATCTGCAGAAGAACCTCGCTTTCTGCGAGGTGCGGGGCGTTATTCTTCTCTGAAAGATGGCACAGGACAATGCTCTTCAGATCCGGATGCAGCAATTCCACCAGAATCTCCGCCGTCTGCGGATTAGAAAGGTGACCTCCTCTGCTAGAGATACGGCGTTTCAAGCGCTCGGGATATGGTCCTGCGAGCAACCTTCCAGGATCGTAATTCGCTTCTATCGAGATGTGTTCACAGCCTGCGAGATGTCGCATCAATTCGACTGTCGCTTCACCCAGATCGGTGACGACAGCGGCTCTCCGACCGTCGCCGTTACTGGCGATGATCGCGACATTCTCCGCGTCTTCGTGTGGCACCGGAACCGGCAATAAGCTGAGTTCGTCTGAGATTTCCAGCCGTTGCAGGCCTTCGAAGGTTCGTACCTCTGAAATCGGTTGCCAACCCAAGCGCATCGCAGTCTCCAGATTTGAGTACAGGTCTGCCTGCCAACGCTTCGAAGCACGCACTGCTGATTTTGAATGATCAGAGTGATGATGACTCACCACGATTGCATCGATCGACTGTGGATCAACTCCGCTGAGAGCCAGTCTCAACTCCATCTGTCGTAATGAGAATCCACAGTCGACGAGTACCTTCGTCGTCTCCGTAGCCAACAGCGTAGAGTTACCACCACTGCCGCTGCCAAGATGTGTGATCTCAAGCCCCATGGAACAGTCACTGCGGCGTGACTGTCCCCCCTTCAATTAATCCGTGGATGTCGTCTGTTGAAAACGGAAACCGGACTTCACGCACATGCACGACGGCTAAGCCGTCGCTGAGCCGAGCTTCAAGTGTGTCCGAACGACGCTCCATCATCATCATAAGTCAAGCAAGAGCGCTCTGAGATGTCCAGACGAGGTCATATCATGCGTCGCAAGCAGACCGCTTTCTTCGTCACACTCCTCATTCTTAGCAGCCTCGTCTTCGTCTCACAGACCCGCCCACAGGCACCAGTATCATCGGTTGACCCTGATGATACGGATCAAACCGGACCTATGGCCGTCGATCAAGACGAGGATCTCATCCCTGACATCCATGAGGTGATTTTCATGGAACCTCGTCTGATTGAGACCCCATTCGGCATCGTCGTGGTCGATGGCCTCGATCCATTGAACGGCTCAGACAACGTCACCGACTTCGATCGAGACGGCGCCAGCGCTCTGATGGAGTACTGCTGGCCCTGGACGCTCGACACCTGTTTCACAGAGAGATTGTCGTTGACTGGCAAACCACCTGAAGAGACCGAATCGGGTTTCAGGGAGTATCTGGACCCACGTAAATCGGACACTGACGGTGATGGGTTACCCGATGGTTTCGAGATTTACATGTGTACCGAGGGTGGTGCAGGTTATCAGAATCAAGCGACGAGCCAGTGGACCTGCCTGTACTTCGACCCTCTAGACGATTCTGATGCAACCGCCGATGTTGATCTGTGTATTGAGCAGGCAAGTCAGTGGGGATGCGGTGACGGTTTCGATGTCAACCGAGACGGAATCATCGACGTCGGCGAGCGTTACACGAATTCTGAGGAATATTGGTTCGACGCGCCCACAGGTTGGTTGACCGAACGAGACGGTCTCTGGTGCGCCGGCGAGATGCCGAATCTCCACCCAGACGCCTGCCAAAGCGAGAACCGCGACGCCGATGGAGGTAGATTGCCTTTCGATGTCGTCGAGCGACCGACAGGCGATTCAGGCTGGCTGGGCACCGACCCGCGAAAGATCGACTCTGATTATTACGCGTGGAGCGAATTGACTCCTGTCAGCCTGGCGGTGCCCGGCGATGGCATACCAGATGGTTGGGAAGCCTATCACGGACTCGACCCGCGCAACGCCAGCGACGCCATCGCTGACACCGATTCAGACGGTTGGGACATCGACCGAGACGGTTTCATCATCCCCGATACTTCAACGGCGACAGCGCGTTGGGGCGAAGCGTTCAGCAATTACGAGGAATATATGGTTCATCTAGATAGTGGGAATTGGGTCAGACCAGGCCTGAGGGGTGCGCTGCAAGGCGCAGACGGGGGTGAGATCCTCTTCTTCGATCAAACCACTGAGACCAGCCTCGTGGACGGAGCAGTCCACACGGTTCTGACCGACCAAGCTCGCGATCGCCTGCTGGTCGGCTCAGCTTATGGAATCACAGCGATCGACCCATTCGAAGGCTCAACTTCGAAGCACGAATTACCGACTGGCATGGAGATGAACACGATGATTCGCTGGACGACAGATTCGAGCGATTATCTCATCATCGGCACAAATGCTGGAATTCACACCATCACACTGGAGAATGGCTTACCCTTGATGGATACACTCAGTGTATCAGACCTCGGTCCTGTCACATCGATTCATCAGATGCAGACCGGAAGCGGTGGCCTCGACATCCTGCTCTTCGGTCACGGCCAAAATGCTTGGACGACGAGTGTTTTGGAATCTGCTACAGAGGGCGGTGAAGCGATGATTCTGGCTCCGAGCCCGATTCAGCCGCTCATCGACATCGCAGTCGAGCTAGATGCGAAATTCACGACTGCGATACACATCGAAATGGACGGTCGCGGGCCACTCTTACTCGTCGGCACCGACAGCGGACTGATTCGCTGGGACACCGCTGACGCGACTACCTCTGTGGGCGAGCCAACTTGGATTTACACGACAGAGACCGCTGAGGAATACGTCCTCTTCGCTGACCTCCTGAATTCTTCGAAATCAGCAGTAGTCAACGTTCTCGAGCCGGCAGGCCCACTCGCCGCCGATGGTTCCCTCGAGGAGGTCAGCGGCATCTGGTTGGGAACGCCCGGTGGCATCCATCTCATCAATCTGGATCTTATTCTCACTCTACCGAAACAGGCTTTCAACACCGACCGCATGTTCAATGTCGAGCGATGGGTAGAGGGTGCGAACGACGTTCACTCGATCTTCGCTCTAGAGGACAGCATGGTAGTAGGATCGAGAGATGGTACATGGGCGCTCGAAGGTGGTTCTCACGGCATTCTCGGATTGAATGAAAATCAGACCCGCATGCCTGGACTCGTCACCTCATTAACGACCCTGATCAACGATGGAGAGGTCTACGTCTTCGCAGGGATCTCCCCTGGCAGATTCATGAATATCATGCCAATCGATCCGCAGTCAGCTGATTCAGACCTCGACGGCATGCCCGATGGTTGGGAATTCGCCTATGGGCTC
The DNA here is from genome assembly GCA_002498525.1 of Euryarchaeota archaeon UBA58. Taxonomy (GTDB): domain Archaea; phylum Thermoplasmatota; class Poseidoniia; order Poseidoniales; family Thalassarchaeaceae; genus MGIIb-O1. The sequence continues at coordinate 8,682 of DAHR01000002.1, read as the reverse complement.
GACCCAACCGATCCATTCGACAGAGACCGCGACGCCGATGCAGATGGAGTCCATTTCGATGTCGGCGGGGTCATTTTCAGCCGCGATTGGACCAATCTCGACGAATATCGCTTCGTCACTTCGAGTGATAACGGATTCAACGGAACCGACCCGCGCGAGACAGACACTGACGGCGACGGTCTGACGGACGGCGAGGAATATTGGGGCTGGTTCGCCGATTCAACAAATTTCGATTGTCATTATCTCAATGAGGATTATGTCTGTTCAGAAGAGGACGGCGAGGCGGCTTTGCAAGTCCACCATTCGGGATGGCTGGGCTCTGGAGCAGGCGGAGGAACCGATGGACCAACCGACCCGACGAGCGCAGATTCGGATGGTGATGGCATGCCAGATGGCTGGGAGATAGAGAACCGCAGATGGATCGGCGATGTCTACACCGGCGGCAACCTCTGGACGCTCGACCCGCGCGACCCCACCGATGCAGACGCAGATGCCGACAACGACGGCCTCTCGAATCTCTGCGAATACATGTGGGGCAACCTGCTTGAAACAGTTCTGCGCGAGGGCCTTCCCACCCATGGCGAGAGCGCCAGCGCAGCCGAGAACTGGACCAAGACCGACCCGAACAATCCAGATTCAGACGGCGACAGCCTGCCAGACGGCTGGGAGGCTCGTTACCAGTGCTCGTGGGCGCGAAACAATCGTGGGATCAATCCACTGAATGGCTCGGACGCACTCAACAATCCCGATGGCGACGGCTATGATGTCAACCACGACGGCGTCCTCGACCTCAACGAGAGTTTGGTCAATTGGCTGGAATATCACCTCAAGGACAACATCATCCACACCGATTCGACCGACACCGGGCTCGAGTTCCCTGAGAATTTCACTACACTGCTCGCCGATGAGTCATGGATCGGATTTGCTGGGGGCTCTTTCGGCTATCACACCAGTCTGATGTACAGCAGTCTGGTGAACGGCACGACTCCCGAAGATGTCGGCGCCGCAAATCCTCTCTCGGCGGATTCAGACCGTGATGGCATGCCAGATGGCTGGGAAGTCTACTTCGCCCGTTGGAGTCTTTTCGATGAGGCTTGGACACTAAATCCGGTCGATGAGAGGGATCAGACGGGCGACCCTGATGGAGATGGGATGAACAATTGGGAGGAATACAACAGCATCGACGGCAATTTCAGCGAAGTCGACGACCTGACGACTGTGCCGCAGTTCTACCTGCTGCACGTCGGCGGCGAGTTGCTCGCAACACCTTGGCTTTCGGCTGAATCAACCCGCTCATTCGGCTCATTCCTGACGCAGGACCAGATTAACAAGACTGGCTACACCTCCGACCCCAACGTAGCCGACACCGATGGCGACGGCCTGCTCGACGGTATCGAATTGATGTTCACGCGCTGGAACTCCACCGACCAGGTATGGACACTCAACCCGCTGGTCGCGGGTGATGGCGGGTATGACTCCGACCACGATGGCATCACAGACCTTGTCGAGCTGAATCTGACCAACCAAAATCCACAGAATGGCGGCCTCTCCCCACCCGACGCACCTCGCCTCTGGGAAGAGGCCGAGAGCCTCGACCCCGACGAAGCTGTCAACAGAATCTATCGCATCCTCTTCAACAAGGAGGGCAGGGCAGAGATTGCAATCGCGCAATTCGAGAATTGGCAGGACGGAGACCAAGCACTTCCACTCCTCCAGGCCCTGCTCGGAATCACCGACCCTAACGCCGAGGACACGGACCGCGACGGCATGAGTGACGGCTACGAATACTGGTTCACCGAGTGGAATCTCGAAGCCAACATCTGGACCATGAACCCGCTGACCGACACCGATGTTCACGTCGACAGCGACGACGATTCGTACGACTGCAACGGTGACGGTTACATTTCCGACTCCGAATCCTTCGACAATCTCGCCGAATACGACGCCCGAGTATACGGTAAACGATCGGCTATAGGAACCATCCCCAACGGCACCGGACTGGTCTCCTACGGCCTCGACACCGTAACGGCATACATGCAGGAGCAGAGCATGACGCAGGCAGCGGCATCCGACCAACTCTACGTCCTTTTCGCGACCAAGAGCCTCGTCTCGGCAGAGCGCGCCGGTCTAATCAACAATGTCGACCCAGACAATTTCAATATCAGCCTCGCCGGAGTCTCCGACCCGACAGACGACGACTCCGACAGCGACGGGCTGCCAGACGGCTGGGAGTTCTGCTTCTCGATCTACGGACAGTGGATGCCGGTGAACGCATATCGCTGGTCACTCAACCCGCTCAACCCACTCGACATCCATTACGACCCAGACGCAGACGGCTGGTACGACCGCACGATTTTCGACACACCAGCACAGCAAGGCGCTTGGGAGAATCGAGAATTCACAGCATCACCGATCGAAGAACAGCTCGGCCTATCAAACTCGAACCTCTACTTCACCAACGAGATGGAATACAATAACGGCACCCATCCACTCGATGATGACAGCGATGACGATTCCCTGATCATGGAACCTGTTTTCACATCAGGAAGCGTAACCGACTACATCCAGAACATGAACCTCTCCGACGGCCGTGAGGTGTTCAAGTACGGAACGAATCCACTGGACAACGACACGGACGGCGACATGATGCCCGACTTCTATGAGTATTACAGAGGATGGAACGAAACCAACGATAACTGGTCCTCATACCTGCAGATCTCAGTCGTTTGGTTCCACGTGACACCGACTGTGCTGAAGCCAGTAACAGTGGACGGCGGGACCATCGGGCGGCCCACTTTGGATTGGGTGTGGTTCACGCACGACGCGACGGACGCGAGCGATGTGGGGCAGGATGCGGATAACGACGGCGATTGGGATTGCACATCCGGAACCTGCGTTTACGTGCCCTACAACAACTTCCAGGAATACTACGGCGTGGTCAATGCGACCCTCGCTTCACCAACCTTGGTACGGCAGGCGAACCTCTACGATTGCTCGGGGAATGTGGTGCAGGAATGGTGGCAATTGCGCGAGTCGCTGCTGGGTACTTGTGGCGGGCTTGCAGCGCTCGAATCCAACTATTTCCGCATGTACAAAATCAACAATAACGACGAATTATATGCTTACATCGTCGATGACCACGATGCTGATTACCAATATCTCGACACCTCCGACGATGAGATTCTGGTCAATGGGGCTTGGACCGATTCCTACAACCGCTTCGCGGGTGACAAGAACCACCTGCCCAATACCGGACTTGGGGAATATGTCTGGGGCTGGTGGTTGATTGATATCGATGGCGACCAGATTGCTGACGGGACCGATCCGACGAATTGGGATACCGACGGCGATTGGTTGAACGATCTGTTCGAGATACGCGACGATCTGCTCGACGGTGTGCGCGGGAACTCCGGCTCGCCGATTCGATACGATGACCGGACGACATCTTGAGTCAGCTTAGGCTGGGCCTAGTCACTTCGGTTGCTTCTTGAATGGGCTTCGCTTGGAATGCTCGTGGATGAGGATGCGAAGATGCCTGGCGCCGATGAACCGGTGGCGGAGCGTCTGCTGTTCCTGCAGGAGAACATGGTCAACTTCGTCAAGCAGTACAGCCTTCCGGTTGTCGAAGTCGCTTTGGTGGTGTCGAAATACATCCGAGCGCTGAAGGATTCGCTCGAGGACGCGGCTGAGGCGAGCGGAGAGGTGTTGCCTGCGAGGCTCGCCGAGCCTTGGCCGGTCGAGATCGACGGTGTTGCTCCGGCGATTGATTCCTTCTCTCTGGACCGCTTGCTCGGTTCTCTGGATGAGGACCGGATGGATATCTTCGATACGATAATTCGCACAATCGTCAATGGCAGCGAGATTCCTCTCGCTTCCGCGCTGACGCTGCTGCGGGACTGGGAGATGCGGCTGCGCGTGCAGATGGCAGAAGCGACGAGCCCCGGGCATCTGTTCAGTCCGATGGATATACCAGAAAATTTCTGAATCAGAGGGTAGTCACTGAAATGACCCACTGAAAGCCCTTTGAAATTCTAAATCCGTTTCAATGGGTTTCTGCGTATCATCAAAAATGCGATTAAGCTCAGAATACCGATTACACCGGCGGAGACGAAAAGAATGGCTGGTGACTCTACTCCGAATGGCCAAACGCATTTGCTCTGCCCGACGAGCGGTTGACTGGATCCCGTCGGGCACGGGGACTGTGATATCGAGCCAATAGTGTCAACGTAATGGTCAATGTGAGCATCCTCACACTTGCTTGCACCAGGCCATTCTTGGAAGGTTCCTAATCCACACTCGGTTTGAGTAACCGAACCTATTCCTGAGGCAAAGTGACCAGGTTCGGCCTGCAGGCATTCGGCTTTCCCTTCGGATGGTTGATACCAACCTTCGATACACTTGTTTTGTCCAGTCAGGCCTGATATCTGAACAAAATGCCCCGGATCTGCGGCTCGACATGTCCCCTGTCCAGAATTGAATTGGTAAGATCCTGCTGCACAGATTATCTGTTCCGTCATACCTGTCTCTGGAACGTGATGACCGGGATCTGCCTCAATACACGAAGTCATCGCGACGAGATTCTGATATGTCCCTGTATGGCATGGAATCTGCTCACTTGCACCAGATTCAGGAACAAAATGACCCGCTTCAGCGTTTAGGCATGAACTCTGGCCATATTCTGGTTGGAAAGTTCCATTCGAACAAACTGTTTGGTTTGTCGCACCTTCAATACTAACGAAGTGACCAGGCGTAGCGGAAGTACATCCTACTGAAGCGATTTGGGCTGAAAAAGAACCAATTTCGCATTTTGATTGCAACAATGATCCTGTTTCAGCCACATAGTGGCCTTGGTCAGCAGCTCGACATTCTGTACTCACGAACTGGTTTTGGTAATATCCTGAGTCACAAGGGGTTTGAGCGGAGGCTCCGGTCTGATTAACGTAATTCCCAGGCTTAGAAGGTGTACACCTATCTGAGCCGGATTGGCTTTGGAAGAATCCCAACCCGCACTCAATTTGTTCAGTGGCGCCATTGTTTGACACAAAGTGCCCGGGGTCAGCCTCTAAGCAGAGAGATTGACCACTCAGAGGTTGGTAAAATCCGAACGAACAGGCAAAATCAGTTGTAGCACCGGTAACATCTGTGTAATGTCCGGGAGACGCTAATTTACAATCAGTTAATCCGACAGTGTCAGAATATGTCCCGAGGGAGCACTCGAATTGTTCTGATGATGCTGAATATGGTACATGATATCCAATATCTGCGTTAGTGCAAGAATGCGATCCAGATGATTGAGAATAGGTTCCCAAAGGGCAGGGAAACTGACTGTTTGAGCCTTTGATGTCAACGTAATAACCCGGATCTGCATCTAAGCAAGTCGACTGTCCGACCGAATCTTGAAACGTACCTTTCGGACAAGGAGTCTGCTCAACTGAACCCTCAAGAGAAAAATGTCCAAGGTCAACGATTAGACATGCCGTCTGACCTTCAGCTGGCTGATATTGGCCGGCTGGGCATGGAGTTGGTGTAATCGATGCTTCAACGTCTGTGTAATTACCCGGCGGCGAGAGTAAGCAACTCGACTGACCCGTATTCGGCTGATAGCTGCCAATCGGGCAAGGAATCTCTTGAGTCAACTCTGCTTGATCTGTGTAATGACCAGGGGAGTTCCACTGACAATCACCCAGAGTAGAATTGAACCAACTGCCTGGAATGCACCCTCTTGGAAAGGGGTCGAAGATCGAAAGAATACCGTCTTCATCCGGATCACGATCATCGAGCATCAGGTGATTCGGAGTAAACAAAATTTCACCTGGTGTCGGTTCGTCGGTATCTATTGATCCACGTCCAGTCTGGCCAGCCTCATTATCTCCCCAGCAGTATCCTTCTGCGTTAGATGTAATCGCACAAATAGTATCTGAATTGATTGAAAGAGCGACGAAGTCGTAGTTACCGTTCACCTCAGTTGGAGTAGAATAATAGTCGATATCGGTGTCTCCCTGGCCTATTTGGCCCTCCTCATTTGTACCCCAGCACTTGGTTTCCCCTGAATCCAGAATCATGCAAGCAGATTTTGTTCCGATATCAAGGAAATGAGCCGTCTCACTATTCTCCATACTCACCCAAACAGGCGTTGTTTCATCATCGGTTGCCAAAGGACCTTGGCCCAAGCGACCATCGTTATTCTCACCCCAGCACATCACCTTGCGATTATCCATCAAAGCACAGGCGAAGTCATCGCCAGCCGAGATAGAAACAGGGGTGTATCCAGATGGAAAGAGGACCTCGGCGGGTGTCATCCGCCTCGAATTTGTAGTGCCATTCCCGAGTTGCCCCTCGTCATTTTCGCCCCAACAGTAGCCCATTCCATCGGTCGTGATAGCACAAGTCATGAAGGTCCCGGTCGAAATCGCAATCGCACTTCGCTGTCCGGGCAAATTTACCTTTGCTGGAATATTGCGATTTGATGTGCCTCCATATCCGAGTTGACCTTGGTTGCCTCGACCCCAACAGTAGACGTCACCGTTGTCGAGGATAGTGCAGATGTGGCCGCCGGAAATCGAGACCGTTTGACCGCCTTGACCTTCAGGAAGCAATACTTGACGCATCTCAGTATTCACATAATCATCGTTCCAGGGTTCACCGTTACCCATCTTACCATAGTAACCTGAGCCCCAGCAGTAGATGTTCCCTGATTCCATCAAGGCACAGGCTGTGACTTGCCCAACCGTGACCTCGACAGGAGTTTCGTTAGCGGCAACGTTGACGTAAATCGGCACCGCCGATCCGGTAGTAGTCCCATCGCCGAGTTGACCATACTCATTGTCACCCCAGCAAACCATGCTTTGATTCTCAAGAATTGCACAGCCGTTGTAAGTGCCCGCGGCGATTGTTGTGTTTGTGTAAATCGAGTCGGCCGAGAAGCCGATGTCGGTGATTGTTGAGTGGGTCAGAAGAAGTGGAGTTTCATCTTCCAAAGAGGTAGATTTCCGTTCATCCTGTGAGGCGATTCCGAAAGAAGCGCTCATTCCCAACATGAGAAGGATCAGAGCGAGCAACATTGTTAGGGTAAGCAAAATTGCAACGTTCCTCATACATTTCACTTAGCCAAGCGCAATATCATCTTTCCCCTAATCATAGGGCTCCCGTTCCGCTCAAGGGTAATCGCAAGGGTAGCGTCTGAAAGGACTGACTGGAACCCCTTCGAGTGAGTGCCCCCAGCGAATAGTGGGTCATAATTGATTTAACATTCTGAAATCAGTTCTCGGACACAATGCTTCTTCTCCACCTCAAGTAACCGTAGGCAGGTAGCGACCAGCACGATACCGATACCACCCATGCGACCAGTGAACCAGTGTACAATCCGAACTCATCCAAAGTTGTCATCGCGAGCAAGGCATAGACTCCAACAGAACCTCCTCCAAGCAACATTGGTGCAGCTGCTCCCCTCGGTACTGAGGCCTCTTGAGATATCCAAAGAGCCACCATCGACGTTAGGAAAATTGCTGGGAAAACCGATGCAAGTCCAGCAACTAATGAATAGCCCAAATTAGCAATCCAAACCGAAATTCCAATGGCAGTAGCGGCCATCAAACCTCTAGTAATCAACATCGATTTGCTTACCTTTTTCGTTCCAGGAGGTGTTGCTCGTGGTTTCCAACCCAAAGACAAACCCAAGACCGCGGTTAGGGCAACACCGGCAATCGCAATCTCTTGTGCGCTGAGGGAATTGCGTGCCTCATCTACAGCAAGTATTACTGACGTTCCCACCAATAACCAGATCAATAGAGAAACAAAGATTGTCGCTACTAACCCCTTGCTTGAGGATAAATTAGGAATCATCTCAGGGAAGTAAATCCACACTGAAAGGAAGATGGCATTCGCCAACATACCGAGCGGTACTACCGAGAGGCTAGCCATCAGGTCAGCATTCTCTTGTGCAAGCGACATTCCAATAACTGCTGGAATGATTGTCGATGGAACAGTTCCTAAGGCTCCGCCCACTAAACCGCCATATCTCTCGATTAGCACAGTTACAAGCGTCGCAACTAGGCCAGCGATAATTGCAGCCAGTAAGACCTGCTCGAGCACAAATGGCTCAGAACCTCACGGCTCATAACTTCGTGGCCAAGATTAGACGACGAGGGTAATGAGCTCTAGAGGCAGTAGTTGCACACAACCTTGTCGCCTTCTTCCCAAACTTCATCTGGCTCTTCGTTACCGCAGCCTCTACAAGTCACATTATCTTGACACGTACGTCTGTTGTGTCCTTCTACACCACAGATACCACACTTGTATGTTCTATTCCCATTGGAATCTTCAATCATTTCATGGACTCCGCTGTAGGTCCAACGGGACACCTTGTAAACGGCGTACAAGTCCCCTGAGAGTCCCAACGCAATAAATAGCGATGTGCCGGCAACCACATCCACGATATCCCATACGCTCATGGCCAGACTGACGAATGTGTTGGTATAATTATTTACATACGAACTCAGATATTGTATTCATGGCTCGAAATGGGCGCCGTTACGATTAGAGGCAATCGTATGGCTAGCGTCTGAACAGCGCCTCAGTACGCCGGACGATTGATTGACGTCGAATGTCAGATCATTCAGTTTTCACAATATGATATGGACTGAGTTTGTACATTCCCGCACCCAAGATGCCTAGAATACCACC